>JARRBR010000004.1 GCA_029982755.1 Rhodocyclaceae bacterium | reverse complement strand
CTTACGCGCGCCGGCCGAGGCCTGCATGATCACCGGGCTGTCGCATTCGGCAGCCGCTTCCATGATGGCCTGGACCTGTTCGAGGTTGTTCACGTTGAAGGCGGGCAGGCCATAGCTGTGTTCGGCAGCGTGGTCGAGCAGCTGGCGCATGGAAACGAGGGGCATGAGTCTCTCCGGAAGAGGGCCGCACGGGGCGTGCGTTGCGATCGAAAACCAGCATTTTAGCCTGTGTCGCGGCCGCTTGCCGCGGCTCCGAAACAGGGCGTGACACACGAGCGGCGCGGACGCCGGGGGTGGTCGTGGCGCGCTCAGACCGGGTCGTCGAGCGTGCCCGGGATGTGGTGCTCGCCGACCCGGACGATCTTCAGCGTGTTGGTGCCGCCCGAGGCGCCGATGGGCTCGCCGATGGTGAGCACGATCAGGTCGCCGTACTCGACCACGCCCTGCTCGAGCAGCACCTGTTCGGCCTCCCACAGCAGCACGTCGCGGTCCTGGTGGGTCTGGCTCATCAGCAGCGGATGGACCTCGCGGTAAAGCGTCATCTGGTTGCGTGCCGACAGCTCGGGGGTGAGCGCGTAGATCGGCACGCCGGCGATCATCCGGCTCATCCACAGCGCGGTGGAGCCGGTCTGGGTGAGCGAGGCGATGGCCTTGACCTTGAGGTGGTAGGCGGTCCAGATCGCCGCCATCGCGATCGACTGGTCGATGCGGGTGAATACGCGGTTGAGCATCTCGCGGTCGAGCCCGAGCTCGGAGGATTTCTCCGCCTCCAGGCACACCCGGCTCATGGCCTCGACGACCTCCACCGGGAACTTGCCGGCGGCGGTCTCCGCCGACAGCATCACCGCATCGGTGCCGTCGAGCACCGCGTTGGCCACGTCCGAGACCTCGGCGCGGGTCGGCACCGGGCTGGTGATCATCGACTCCATCATCTGCGTGGCGGTGATGGTGAGCTTGTTGCGGTCGCGGGCGGCGCGGATCATCTTCTTCTGCAGCGCCGGCACCGCGGCGTCGCCCACCTCCACCGCGAGATCGCCGCGCGCCACCATGATGCCGTCCGAGGCGTCGAGGATCTCGTCGAGGTTGGCCACCGCCTCGGTGCGCTCGATCTTGGCGATCAGGAGCGCCGCGCTGCCGGCGGCGCGCAGCAGCTGGCGCGCCATGTACATGTCGGCCGCGCTCTTGGGAAAGGACACGGCGACGAAGTCGACGCCGATCTGTGCCGCGGTGCGGATGTCGTCCATGTCCTTGGCGGTCAGCGCGGGCGCGGTCAGCCCGCCGCCCTGGCGGTTGATGCCCTTGTTGTTGGACAGCTCGCCGCCGACCTTCACGATGGTGTGGATCTCGTGGCCGAGTACGCGGTGCACGGTAAGCTTCACCCGCCCGTCGTCGAGCAACAGCACGTCGCCCGCCTTCACGTCCTTGGGCAGGTCCTTGTAGTCAAGGCCGACGCGCTGGCTGTTGCCGAGCTCGCAGCGCGCGTCGAGCACGAAGGGTGCGTCGCGGGTAAGGCTGACGCGGCCGTTCTCGAACTTGCCGATGCGGATCTTGGGCCCCTGCAGGTCGGCGAGGATGCCGATCGGGCGGCCAGTGCGCGCCGAGGCGTCGCGGATGGCCTCGGCGCGCGCGATGTGCTCCTCGGCCCTGCCGTGGGAGAAGTTCATGCGCACTACATCGACGCCGGCGTGCGCCATGCGTTCCAGGGTATGGAGGTCGGACGAGGCGGGGCCGAGGGTGGCGACAATCTTGGTGTGGCGGGACATGCGGGACTCCAGCAGGGCGGGTGGCAGTTCGGCGAGCGGGGCGAAGGTGGGTGGGCGAGCGGACATTCTATCCGCGGGCAAGAAAAAGGCCGTCACGCGGGACGGCCTTCGGGGTGCGAGCGTGCCGCGCTGCGGATCAGCCCGCGTAACGCTCTTCCAGCGCGGCGATCGCCGGCAGGGTCTTGCCCTCGAGGAACTCCAGGAAGGCGCCGCCGCCGGTCGAGATGTAGCCGACGTCCTGGGCGATGTCGAACTTGGCGATCGCGGCCAGGGTGTCGCCGCCGCCGGCGATCGAGAAGGCCTCGGAGTGGGCGATGGCCGAGGCCATCATCTTGGTGCCGCCGGCGAACTGCGGGTACTCGAACACGCCGACCGGGCCGTTCCACACGATGGTGCCGGCGTGGGCGATGATCTCGGCGAGCTTGGCCGAGCTCTTCGGGCCGAAGTCGAGGATGCGGTCGTGCGGGCCGACCTCGTCCACCGAGATGCGGTTGGCGCGGGCCAGCGCCGACACCTCGTCGGCCACCACCACGTCCACCGGCAGCGGCACCTCGGCGCCGCGCGCCTTCATGATGTCCATGACCTGCTGGGCCTCGCGCACCATCTCGGGCTCGGCGAGCGACTCGCCGATGCGCTTGCCGGCGGCGAGCAGGAAGGTGTTGGCGATGCCGCCACCGACGATCAGCTGGTCGACCTTGTTGGCCAGGGTCTTGAGGATGGTCAGCTTGGTCGACACCTTGGCGCCGCCGACGATGGCGACCAGCGGGCGGGCCGGGTCGTGCAGCGCCTTGCTCAGCGCGTCGATCTCGGCGCCCATCAGCATGCCGGCGCAGGCGACCGGGGCGAAGCGGGCGATGCCGTGGGTGGTGGCCTCGGCGCGGTGGGCGGTGCCGAAGGCGTCATTGACGTAGATGTCGCACAGCGCCGCCATCTTCTTGGCGAGCTCCTCGTCGTCCTTCTTCTCGCCCTTGTTGCAGCGGCAGTTCTCGAGCAGCACGACCTCGCCCGGCTTGACCTCGAAGCCGCCGTCGACCCAGTTCTGGATCAGGCGCACGGGCTTGTCGAGCAGCAGGCCGAGGCGCACGGCGACCGGCATCAGCGAGTCCTCGGCGCGCAGTTCGCCTTCGGTCGGGCGGCCGAGGTGGGAGGTGACCATCACCGCGGCGCCGTTGTCGAGGCAGTAGCGGATGGACGGGATCGAGGCGCGGATGCGGGTGTCCTCGGTGATGTTGCCGGCTTCGTCCTGCGGCACGTTGAGGTCGGCGCGGATGAACACCTTCTTGCCGCGCACGTCGAGGTCGGCGAGTTTCTTGACTTGCATGATCTGTTCGGTCTCGTGAAAACGCCCTGCAGGACAGGGCGTCGATGGTTTGCGATGGCCGGCCGGCTTACTTGGCGTTGTAGAAGGCGCGGGCGGCGTCGAGCATGCGGCAGGAATAGCCCCACTCGTTGTCGTACCAGGCCAGCACCTTGACCAGCACCGAACCGTCCTCGCCCTTGATGACGCGGGTCTGGGTGGCGTCGAAGGTGGAGGACACGGTGGTGTGGTTGAAGTCGGAGGACACCAGCGGCTCGGTGTTGACCGCGAGGATGCCCTTCAGCGGGCCCTTGGCCGCGGCGGTCATCAGCTCGTTGATCTCTTCCTTGGTGGTGGCGCGCTCGGCGGTGAAGGTGAGGTCGACCAGCGAGACGTTGATGGTCGGCACGCGCAGCGCGAAGCCATCGACCTTGCCGGCGAGCTGCGGCAGCACCAGGCCGACGGCCTTGGCCGCGCCGGTCTTGGTAGGGATGATGTTGGCGGCGGCGGCGCGGGCGCGGCGCAGGTCCTTGTGGCGCACGTCCACGGTGACCTGGTCGTTGGTGTAGGCGTGGATGGTGGTCATCAGGCCCTGCTTGATGCCGATGCTGTCGGCCAGGACCTTGGCGACCGGGGCCAGGCAGTTGGTGGTGCACGAGGCGTTGGAGACGACGGTCATGTCGCCCTTCAGCACTTCCTCGTTCACGCCCATGACGATGGTGGTGTCCACGTCGTCGCCGCCCGGCGCCGAGATCAGCACGCGCTTGGCGCCCATGTCGAGCAGGGCCTGGGCCTTGGCCTTGGTGGTGTAGGCGCCGGTGCACTCGAGCAGCACGTCCACGCCGTGGCTGCCCCAGTTCACGCCCTTGGGGTCCTTGGTGGAGTAGAAGGGGATCTTCTTGCCGTCGATGATGATGACGTTCTCGCCCTCGGTCTCGACCGAGGTGGCGAAGCGGCCGTGGGTGGTGTCGTACTTGAGCAGGTGGGCGTTGGTGGCCAGATCGCCGGAGGCGTTGATGGCGACCACTTCGAATTCGTTCTGCAGGCCCTGCTCGTAGATGGCGCGCAGCGTGCAGCGACCGATACGACCGAAACCGTTGATGGCGACCTTGATGCTCATCGATGCTTCTCCCTGAAATGACGTCCTGAAACTGGGTGTTTGTCCTTGCCGATGCCCTGCCGGCGCGCGCCGGACCGAGCCCTGATGTGCAACGGGAGCAGTCCGCTTCCGGAGCCGCTCCCGCGCCAGGCCCTCGTCAGAGCACCGACTTCACTGCCTGTACCACCGCATCCGCGGTGATGCCGAAATACTTGAACAGCTCGCCCGCCGGCGCCGATTCGCCGAAGCGGTCGATGCCGATCACGCGGCCTTCCAGGCCGACGTACTTGTACCAGCCGTCGGTGCTGCCGGCCTCGACCGCGATGCGCGGCAGGCCGGCGGGCAGCACGTTCGCCTTGTACGCGGCGTCCTGGCGGTCGAAGACGTTGGTCGAGGGCATGGACACCACGCGCACCGCGACGCCCTGCTCGGCCAGCGTCTTCTGCGCCGCCACGGCGAGTGCGACCTCGGAGCCGGTGGCGATGATCACCGCCTGCGGCTTGCCGCCTTCGGCGTCGGCAAGCACGTAGCCGCCCTTGCGGATCGCGGCGACCTGCTCGGCGCTGCGCGCCTGGAAGGGCAGGTTCTGGCGCGAGAAGCACATCGCCGTCGGACCCGACTTGCGCTCGATCGCGCTCGCCCAGGCCACGGCCGACTCGGTGGTGTCGCAGGGGCGCCACACGTCCATGTTGGGGATCAGGCGCAGCGTGGCGGTCTGCTCCACCGGCTGGTGGGTGGGGCCGTCCTCGCCGAGGCCGATCGAGTCGTGGGTGAACACGAAGATCTGGCGGATCTTCATCAGCGCGGCCATGCGCAGGGCGTTGCGCGCGTACTCGCTGAACATCAGGAAGGTGGCGGTGTAGGGGATCAGGCCGCCATGCAGCGCGACGCCGTTGGCGATCGCCGCCATGCCGAACTCGCGCACGCCGTAATACACGTAGTTGCCGCCGCTGCTCTTGCTGACGCCCCTGGCGCCCGACCACAGCGTGAGGTTGGAGCCGGCGAGGTCGGCCGAGCCGCCGAGCAGCTCGGGCAGCTTGGGCGCGTAGGCTTCGATGGCGTTCTGGCTGGCCTTGCGGGTGGCGATGGTCTCGGCCTTGTCGACGACCTTGGCGAGCACTGCGGCGACGTGGGCGTCCCAGTCGGCGGGCAGCTCGCCGGCCATGCGGCGCTCGAATTCGGCGGCGAGCTCGGGGTGGGCGGCGCGGTAGGCGGCAAAGCCGGCGTTCCACTGCGCCTCGAGCGAGGCGCCCTTGGTGCGGGCATCCCAGGCGGCATAGATCTCGGCCGGGATCTCGAACGGCGGGTGGCTCCAGCCGATGTGGGCGCGCGCGGCCTCGATCTCGGCGGCGCCGAGCGGGGCGCCATGCACGTCGTGGCTGTCCTGCTTGTTGGGGGCGCCGGCGCCGATGATGGTCTTGCAGCAGATCAGCGTGGGCTGCTCGCGGTTGGCCTTGGCCTGCTGGATCGCAGCCTCGATCGCGACCGGGTCGTGGCCCTGCACGTCGCGGATGACCTGCCAGCCGTAGGCCTCGAAGCGCTTCGGGGTGTCGTCGGTGAACCAGCCGTCGACGTGCCCGTCGATGGAGATGTTGTTGTCGTCGTAGAAGGCGACGAGCTTGCCCAGGCCCCAGGTGCCGGCGAGCGAGCAGGCCTCGTGCGAGATGCCCTCCATCAGGCAGCCATCGCCGAGGAAGACGTAGGTGTGGTGGTTGACGATCTCGTGGCCCGGGCGGTTGAACTCGGCGGCGAGGATCTTCTCGGCCAGCGCCATGCCCACCGCGTTGGTGATGCCCTGGCCGAGCGGGCCGGTGGTGGTCTCGACGCCGGGGGTGTAGCCGTATTCGGGGTGGCCCGGGGTCTTGCTGTGCAGCTGGCGGAAGCGCTTGAGCTCCTCGATCGGCAGGTCGTAGCCGGTCAGGTGCAGCAGCGCGTAGATCAGCATCGAGCCGTGGCCGTTGGAGAGCACGAAGCGGTCGCGGTCGGCCCACTTGGGGTTGGCCGGGTTGTGACGCAGGTGGTGGCGCCACAGCACTTCCGCGATCTCCGCCATGCCCATCGGCGCCCCCGGATGGCCGGAGTTCGCCTGTTGCACGGCGTCCATCGCCAGCGCGCGGATCGCACCGGTGACGGGGTTGAAGACCGGGGGCTTGACGTTGCGGGTCGACTGCATGCTGTTCTCGGGCCGGAGGCCAACATTAGAAAGGCCGCAATTATCCCTTAAAAGCCCTTGTGGTTGGCAATGTTGCAGTGCAATTACGACGCGCCCGCAGCCTCACACCCACTGCCGGCGGCGTTCCATCAGCTTCCAGATCAGCGGCGTCAGGATCAGCTGCATCGCCAGGTCGAGCTTGCCGCCGGGAATCACGATGGTGTTGGCGCGGCTCATGAAGGCGTCGTGGATCATGCGCAGCAGGTAGGGGAAGTCGACGCCGCGCGGATCCTTGAAGCGGATCACCACCATGGACTCGTCCTGCGTCGGCACGTCGCGCGCGATGAAGGGGTTCGAGGTGTCGACCACCGGCACGCGCTGGAAGTTGATGTGGGTGCAGGCGAACTGCGGGACGATGTAATGCACGTAGTCGTGCATGCGGCGCAGGATCGTGTCCTGCACCGCCTCGGCGGTGTAGCCGCGCAGCTTGGTGTCGCGGTGCAGCTTCTGGATCCACTCCAGGTTGATGATCGGCACCACGCCTATGAGCAGGTCGACGTGGCGGGCGATGTTGACGTTCTCGGTCACCAGCGCGCCGTGCAGGCCTTCGTAGAACAGGCAGTCGGTGCCGACCGGCAGGTCCTCCCATTCGGTGAAGGTGCCCATCGGCAGGTTCCAGCGCATGGCCTGGGCTTCGTTGTGGATGTAGTAGCGGCGGCGGCCGGTGGCGGCCTCGCCGTAGGCGCGGAACAGGCTCTCCAGTTCGGACAGCAGGTTGGCCTCGGGCCCGAAATGGCTGATGCCGCGCTTGCCTGCGTTCTCCGCCTCCTCGATCAGCGTCTGCATCTCGGCGCGGGTGTAGCGGTGGAAGCTGTCGCCCTCGATGATCGCGGCGTTGACGTTCTCGCGATGGAAGATGGCTTCGAAGGTGTGCTTGACCGTCGTGGTGCCTGCGCCGGACGAACCGGTGACCGCGATGATCGGGTGCTTCATGGACATGATGTGCTCCGCCGCTGGCGACTGTCGTATTCGGTGGATTGTGCGCCGCCGCATCGTCGCGGGAAAGGGGCGCCGGCTTCCGGCTGCATGCTGCGTTGGGGGCCTCGGGGGTCAGGAGTGCCCCTTGATCCACGCCGACCATTCGGTGAACAGCGCCGGGCTGGCGGCGGCGATCACGCCGCGCTTGATCGCCGGCCCGGACATCAGCTTGCCGCCGTCGAGGGACTCGGCCTGGCCGCCGGCCTCGGCGAGGATCAGGCGTCCGGCCGCGTAGTCCCACAGCATCTGCCCGCCGTGTACATACACGTCGAGCCGGCCGGCGGCGACGAAGCACCATTCGAGCGCGCTGGAGCCGAAGTTGCGCTGCGAGTAGTAGGGCGGGCGCACCGCCAGCTCGTCGCCGAGGTGATGGCTGATGCGCTTGAAGTCGACGCCGGCTACCGCGTCGCGCAGGCTGCTCGCGCACTGGCGCAGCGGCAGCTCGTTGCCGTTGAGGAAGGCGCCGGCGCCGCGCGCGGCGTAGAAGGATTCGTCGGTGATCGGGTTGTACACCACGCCGATCACCGGCTCGTGCTCGATCAGGTAGGCGATCGACACCGCGAACAGCGGGATGCCGTTGGCGAAGTTGGTGGTGCCGTCGATCGGGTCGATGCACCACAGGCCGCGGGCGCCTTCGTTCCAGTGTTCGGCCTGTTCGGCCGGGGTCATCTCCTCGCCGAGCACCGCGCCGGGCAGGAACGCCGGCAGCGCCTCGGTGAAGCGGCGCTGGGATTCGAGGTCGGCTTCGGTGAACAGCGAACCATCGGCCTTGCGATTGCGCGCGGACTTCAGGTAGCGCGGCAGGATTTCGTCGCGGGCGATGTCGCGCACCAGGGATTCGAGCGCGCGGGCACGGGCGAGACGCTGCGAGGCTGTGGGCATGGGAACCTCCTTGCCGGTCGGATGGGCGGGGCGCAGGCCTATAATCTTACGATGATTTCACGCTTCCACTTTCCCGGCCGCCTGCCCGCAGCGGGCGAACTCGAACTCCCCGACGCGCTCGCCCACCATGCGGTGCGCGTGCTGCGCCTGCGCGACGGCGAGCGCATCGTGCTCTTCGACGGCGAAGGCGGGGAAGCCGAGGCGACGCTGCAGGTGCGCGGCAAGGCGGCGTGGGCGCAGGTCGAGGCGCGCCGCGAGATCGATCGCGAGTCGCCGCTCGCCATCGTGCTGGTGCAGGCCCTGGCGGCCGGCGACAAGATGGACTGGGTGGTGCAGAAGGCGGTCGAGCTCGGCGTGAGCGCGATCCAGCCGGTGCAGGCCGAACGCTCGGTGCTGCGGCTCGCCGCCGAGCGCGCCGACAAGCGCCTGGCGCACTGGCAGCAGGTTGCGGTGGCGGCCTGCGAGCAGTGCGGCCGCAACCGCATCCCCGAGATCCGGCCCTTGCAGCCGCTGGCGAGCTGGCTGGCGGCCCATCGCGGCGCGCTGGCCTACGTGCTCGCGCCCGGCGGCGCGACGAGCTTCGCCGAAGAACCGGCGCCGCAGGCTACGGTGCATGTGCTCGTCGGGCCGGAGGGCGGCTGGAGCGAGGCCGAGATGGCGGCCTTCGACGCCGCCGGCTGCCGCCGCGTGCGGCTGGGGCCGCGGGTGCTGCGTACCGAGACCGCGGGCCTGGCTGCGATCGCCGCGCTGCAGAGCCGCTGGGGCGACTTCTGAGGCCGCGCGCTCGCGGTCTTGGCGCAGGGGCTCGCAGACGGTCGATGCGGCGGGGGCCGCTCGGCCGTCCTACTTGCCGAGCAGCGGCTTCACCACCCGGCGCAGGCCGCTGTCTTCCGGATGAGGCTGCACGGTGAATCCGAGCCCCTGCATCAGGCGCAGCATCTTGGCGTTCTTGCCCAGCACGTCGCCGAAGATCGCGCGATAGCCCTTGGCGCGGGCGACCTCGATCAGCGCACCCATCAGCCGGCGGCCGAGGCCGTAGCGCTGCCAGGCGTCCGAGACCACCAGCGCGAACTCCACCGATTCGCCGTCCTCGGCGAGCGCGTAGCGTGCGCTGCCGATCATCCGCTCGCCGCCCTGCTCGTCGAGGGTGGTGGCGATCAGGGCCATCTCGCGGTCGTAGTCGATCTGCGTGAAGCGCGCGACCATCGCCGGGCTGAGCGCCTCGATCTCCTCCATGAAGCGCATGAAGCGGGTCTCCGTGCTCAGGCTCTCGAAGAAGCCGAGCAGCAGTTGCGCGTCCTCCGGGCGAACCGGCCGGGTGCGCACCGCGCGCCCGTCACCGATCTTCCAGTCCTGGATCAGATGCAGCGGATAGGGGTGGATCGCCATGTGGGCGTAGCGGTCGCTGCCCGCGGGCAGGCCCTGGTCGATGAGCACGCGCGCGTCGGCGGCGATCGCGCCCTCGGCATCCACGATCAGCGGGCCGATCTCCAGTTCGCGCACCGCGGGCAGCTCGCACACCAGGTCCGAGACCGACACCAGCACCTGCTCGATGGCGCTGCGGTTGAGCGTGCCGGCCTGGCTGCGCGGCCCCTGTGCCGCGGGGGGCAGGGCCGAGTCGATGAGGTCGCGCGCCAGCACGGCGTTGAGCGGCGGCAGCGCGAAGGTGCGCGGCGCCGAGGCGTCGTGCGGGCCGAGGCTGATCACCGGGCCGAAGATCGCGTCGCGATGCACCTGGATGCTCAGCTCGCGCGCACGCGGCCGGTACAGGTAGGGCTCGATCGACACGCCGTTGATGTGCGCCTCGGGGTGGCGGACCCGCACCGTGTCGACGATGTCGTGATAGGCGCTCCACACCGACTCGGTGGTGTTGAGGTTGAGGCGCACGCCGCCGGATTCGGACTTGCTGGCGACCTCGGGCGCGTCGACCTTCATCGCCACCGGAAAGCCCATCTGTTCGGCGATGAACAGGGCCTCGGTCGCGTCGCGGGCGACGGTGGTGTGCGTGACCGGAATGCCGAAGCTGCGCAGCAGCGCCTTCGATTCCATCGCCGACAGGACGTGGCGGCGCTGGTTGAGCAGGCTCTCGACGAGCACGCGCGCACCGCCGCTGCGTCGCCAGGCGGTGGCGTCGCCGCCGCCGGCGGTCTGCAGCAGCAGGGTCTGGCTGCGGTGGAAGCGCGAGATGTTGTGGAACAGCTCGATCGCCGCCTCGGGCGAGGCGAACACCGGGATGCCGGCCTTCTCCAGCAGGGCGCGCGCCTCCGCCACCTGGCCCCCGCCCATCCAGCAGCAGCACAGCTTGAGCCGCACCTGGGCGGCGAGGTCGATGATCTCCTGCGCGACCTCGACCGGATCGACCAGCGCGTGCGGCGACAGGATCACCAGCAGGTTCGACACCGCGCCGTCCTCGGCCAGCGCGAGGATGGCGTCGCGGTAGAGCTGCGGGCTGGCGTCGCCGCCGAGGTCGAGCGGGTTGTGGGTGCGGCGCTCGCGCCCGCCCAGGCGCTCGAGCGCGGCGATGGTCGGCGAGCCGAGGGCGACCAGCGCGGTGCCCAGGTCCTTGGCGCGGTCGGCGGCGAGATCGGCCGGGCCGCTGCCGTTGGAGACGATGGCGAGGTTGTCCTCGCGCGGGCGGAAGCCGCAGGACAGGGCCTTGGTGGCGAAGAACAGCTGGTCGACGTTCTGCACCCGCACGACGCCGGCGCGGCGCATCGCCGCCTCGAAGACGACGTCGGCCAGCGCCGCGCTGGCGGCGGCCGGTGCGCCGCCGTCACCCTGTCCGTGTCGCCCGGCCTTGAGCAGGATGATCGGCTTGACGCGCGCCGCCGAGCGCAGCGCGCTCATGAAGTGGCGGGCGTTCCGCACGTGGTCGACGTAGAGCAGGATGTAGCGCGTCTGCAGGTCGTGGGTCAGGTACTCGAGGGTCTCGCCGAAGTCGATGTCCACCGTGCCGCCGAGCGAGATCACCGAGGAGAAGCCGACGCCGTTGGTCAGCGCCCAGTCGAGCACCACCGAGCACATCGCGCCCGATTGCGAGACCAGGGCGATCTCGCCGGGCTTGACGCCGATGCGGGTGAGCGCGGCGTTGAGCCCGCTGCCCGGGCGGGCGATGCCGATGCTGCCCGGGCCGAGCAGGCGCAGCCCGGTCTCGCGCGCGGTCTCGATGATTCGCCGCTCCAGCGTGTGCCCGGTGGCGCTGACGATGAGCGCGTTGCGCACCCCGCTGCGCCCGCACTGCGCGGTCACGCTGTGCAGCACGCGTGCCGGGGTGGCGATGATGGCGAGATCGACCGGGCGGCCGATGTCCTCGATCGAGCGGTGGCAGGGATGGTCCTGGATGCTGCCGTACTTGGGATTGACCGCGTACAGGGCGCCGCGATAGCCGCCTTCCATCAGGTTGCGGAAGATCATGCGCCCGACCGAACCCGGCGCGTCGGAGGCGCCGATGACGGCGATCGAGGCGGGTTCGAAGGCGGTGCTCAGAGCGTGGGGACCGGCCATGGTGTGCGCTGCGAGGTGGATGAGGGGTGAAGTGATACCAGTGAGTTCGGTTTTGTGATTTGATTTGTATCAGCAGTCTGCGGCGCGATCCGCGGCGGAAAAGAAAAACGGCCGTCGAGACGGCCGTTGGGGCTGCTGAGGCTTGCGGGCGCCGCCGGCCCACAAGCCGGGTCAGCGCTCGTCGAAGCTGATCTTCAGGCGCTTGGTGGTGGCGCGCGCCTGGCAGCTCAGGACGTAGCCCTGTTCGACTTCGTCCGCCTCGAGGGTGAAGTTCTTGTCCATCACCACCTCGCCCTCCGTCACCTTGGCGCGGCAGGTGCAGCACACGCCGGCCTTGCACGAGAACGGCAGGTCGAGACCGGCGTTGAGGCCGGCGTCGAGCAGGTGCTCGTCGGGGCCGATCGCGATCTCGTGCTCCTTGCCGTCGAGGACCAGGACCATGGTGATGTCCTTGGTGGCGGCGGCCACCGCTTCGGCGGTGCTCGAGGCGCCCACCGGGTGGGCGCCGGGAGGCAGGTTCACGGTGAAGCGCTCGGTACGGATGCGGTCGGCGGGCACGCCGGCCTCGACCAGCGCGGTCTCGGTGGCGGTGATCATCTCGTCCGGGCCGCAGATGAAGACCTCGTCCATGCTGCCCACCGGCAGCAGGGCGTCGATGATCGCGCGCACCTTGGGACCGTCGATGCGGCCCTGCAGCAGGTCCACTTCCTGGGCCTGGCGCGACAGGACGTGGATCATGGTCAGGCGGTCGCGGTAGCGGTCCTTGAGATCCTGCAGTTCCTCGTTGAACATCACCGTGGACATGCGGCGGTTGCCGTAGATCAGCGTGAACTTCGAGTCCGGCTGCTCCTCGAGCGTGCTCGCGGCGATCGACAGGATCGGCGTGATGCCCGAGCCGGCGGCGAAGCCGACACGGTGGATGGCGCGCTTCTTCTTGACCACGAAGCGGCCGTCGGGCGGCATCACCTGGAGGGTGTCACCGGCCTTGATGGCGCGCGCGGCCCAGTTCGAGAACAGGCCGCCCTCCACCGGACGGATGCCGATCTCGAGCTCGCCGTTGCGGGCGAGACGGCTGCGCGGGCTGCTGATCGAATAGTTGCGGCGCACGTCCTTTCCGTCGATGGTCGCGCGCAGGGTGAGGAACTGGCCCGGCTCGAAGGCGAAGCGTTCGCGCTCGGTCTCGGGAATGGCGAACGTGATCGCCACCGCGCCGGCGGCCTCGGGGCTTACGCGCTTGACGGCGAGTTCTTGGAAACGGGGGGCTGACATGGCGTCTGGGCTCCGGTTCTTAATAGGGTTTGAAGTAGTCGAAGGGCTCCTGGCAGTCGAGGCACTTGTAGAGCGCCTTGCAAGCCGTGGAACCGAACTCGGAGGTGACGACGGTGTGGGTCGAGCCGCACTGCGGACAGGCGACCGGCTCGGTCGGCTGCCGGCGCACGAACTTCAGCACGCTGACGTCGCCACCGCCGCCGCAGCTGCGGTGGGGCGGGGCGATGCCGTAGGCCCGCAGCTTTTCCTTGGCCTCGTCGCTCATCCAGTCGGTCGTCCAGGCCGGCGCGAGCTGGGTGATCACCCGCGCCGCGATGCCGGCCTGTTCCAGGCTCGCGCGCACGTCGTCCTCGATCTGTCCCATGGCGGGACAGCCGCTGTAGGTCGGGGTGATGACGACCTCGATGCCCTCCGCCGTCTCCCGCACGTCCCGCAGGATGCCCAGCTCGCGCAGGGTCACCACCGGGATCTCGGGATCCGTCAGGTGCTCGAGGGTGGCCCAGACCTTGTCCACGACGCTGCTCATGGCCTTCGTCCTTACCAGGTGGCGCCCGGGTGTGCGCGGGCCAGGCCCTGCATCTCGCCGAGCAGGTAGCTCAGGTGCTCGGAGTGCAGGCCGATCTTGCCCTCGGTCACGTAGCCGTGGAAGTTCGGGCGGGTCAGGGTGGCTTCGGCCAGCGCGTCGTTGACCAGCGCATCCCAGGCCGGGCGCAGCGCCCACACGTCGATGCCGATCTTGGCCGCCACCGCAGCGCCCTCGGCCGGGCTCGTGGTCCAGAACTCCTCGGTGTAGGGCATCAGGTGATTGACCGCCGCCTGCGCGCGGGCATGCGATTCCTCGGTGCCGTCGCCCATGCGCACCAGCCAGTCACGCGAGTGGTGCAGGTGGTAGCTGGTTTCCTTCAGCGACTTGGCGGCGATCGCGGCGAGGCTGGCGTCGGCGGACTGCTGCAGCCCGTCCCACACGTGCACCATCAGCGCCGAATACAGGAAGTTGCGCACGATGGTGGTGGCGTAGTCGCGGTCGGCCGCGGCGTAGCCCACCAGCGGGCCGTGGTGGGGGAGTTCCAGCAGCGTGTAGTTGCGGAACTCGTGCGGGCCACGGAAGTAGGCCAGCTTGTCCTCGGTGGCGTCGCCGCCCATCAGCTCGGCGGCGCGCTGGTACAGCAGGCGCGCCTGGCCGATGAGGTCGAGGCTGACGTTGGCCAGCGCCATGTCTTCTTCCAGGATGGGGCCGTGCCCGCACCATTCGGCGTTGCGCTGACCGAGCACGACGGCGTTGTCGGCCAGGTGCAGCAGGTAGTCGATCGGCGTGCTCATTACATGTGCCCCACTTCTTCAGGGATTTCGTAGAAGGTCGGATGGCGGTAGATCTTGTCGGCGGCGGGGTCGAACAGCTCGCCCTTGTCGTCCGGGTTGCTGGCGGTGATCGCGACCGAGGGCACGACCCAGATGCTCACGCCTTCCTGACGGCGGGTGTAGACGTCGCGCGCCATGTGCAGGGCCTGGGCGGCGTCGGCCGCGTGCAGGCTGCCACAGTGCTTGTGCTCGAGGCCTTGCTTGCTGCGGACGAAGACTTCCCAGAGCGGCCAATCCTTGAGTGCGGGGGTGTTCATGCTGCCTCCTTCAGTGCGCGTTCTTTTTGCTTGCGGGCGTAGGCCTGAGCCGCGTCGCGGACCCACTGGCCATCGTTGTGTGCCTTGACCCGGGTGGCCAGGCGTTCCTTGTTGCACGGTCCGTTGCCTTCGACGGTGTTCCAGAACTCGGCCCAGTCGATCTGGCCGTAGTCGTAGTGGCCGCGCGCCTCGTTCCACTTCAGCTCGGGGTCGGGCAGGGTCACGCCCAGCACCTTGGCCTGCGGCACGGTGGCGTCGATGAACTTCTGGCGCAGGTCGTCGTTGCTGATGCGCTTGATGCCCCAGCGCATGCCCTGCGCGCTGTGCGGGCTGTCGGCGTCCGGCGGCCCGAACATGGCGAGGCACTTCCACCAGTAGCGGTTGACCGCGTCCTGCACCATCGCGCGCTGTTCGTCGGTGCCCTTCATCATCACCAGCAGGGCCTCGTAGCCCTGGCGCTGGTGGAAGGACTCTTCCTTGCACACGCGGACCATGGCGCGCGCGTAGGGGCCGTAGGAGCAGCGGCACAGCGGGACCTGGTTCATGATCGCCGCGCCGTCGACCAGCCAGCCGATCACGCCGACGTCGGCCCAGTTCAGGGTCGGGTAGTTGAAGATCGAGCTGTACTTGGCCTTGCCCGAGTGCAGCGCATCGAGCATCTGGTCGCGGCTGGTGCCGAGCGTCTCCGCGGCGGAGTACAGGTAGAGGCCGTGGCCGCCCTCGTCCTGGACCTTGGCGATCAGGATGGCCTTGCGCTTGAGGCTCGGCGCGCGCGAGATCCAGTTGCCTTCGGGCAGCATGCCGACGATCTCGCTGTGGGCGTGCTGGCTGATCTGGCGCACCAGGGTCTTGCGGTACGCATCGGGCATCCAGTCCTGCGGCTCGATGCGGCCGTCGGCGTCGATGCGGGCCTCGAAGGCCGCTTCCTGGTCGCTCGGTGCGCTCGATACCGCTGCGATCTTCTTTCCGGAGTCGTCCGGAATGTCCATTGCCTGGGTGTACATGTGTTTCCTCCTAGCAAACACCGCTCCGGGGGATACCGGAACGGAACGCGGGACGTGCTGCGGCCCGCCCTCTCCTCAATCGGTCGCCACGCCCGGGGCGCGGCGGGTATTCATGCCATCCATGCCGGCGAACGTTTGTCGAAGAAGGCCGCGAATCCTTCGCGGGCTTCCTCGGTGGCGCGCTGACGGGCGATGCGTTGTGCGGTGTCCTCGGCTACCGCATCGTCGATCGGACGGCCGGCGAGCGCGGCGATCAGCTGCTTGGCGGCGAGCTGGGCCTGCGGCCCGCAGGCGAGCAGGGCCTGGGCCAGTCGGTCGACCGCGGCGTCGAGTTCATCGACGGCGACGACCTCGTTGACCAGGCCCATGGCTTTGGCCTCCGCGGCGCCGAAGCGTTCGGCGCTCTGGAAGTAGCGCAGCGCGTGGCGCGGACCGATCGCGCGCAGCACGTAGGGGCTGATCACCGCGGGGATGATGCCGAACTTGACCTCGGAGGTCGCGAAGCTGGCATCGTCCGCCGCGATCGCCATGTCGCAGGCTGCGGTCAGGCCGGTGCCACCGCCCAGCGCGGCGCCCTGCACGCGGGCGATGGTCGGCTTCGACATCCCCGACAGCGCGCGCAGCATGGCGGCGAACTTGCGCGAGTCGGCGAGGTTCTCGGCCTCGGTGCTGTCGGCGGCGCGGCGCATCCAGTTGAGGTCGGCGCCAGCCGAGAAGTGCTTGCCGCGACCGGCCAGCACCACCACGCGCACCGTGGCGTCGGCGTCGAGCTCGGCGCAGGCGGTCCCCAGCTCGGCGATGAGCTGTTCGTTGAAGGCGTTGAACACCTCCGGGCGGTCCATCCAGATCGTCGCGACCGCGCCGCGGCGTTCGATGGCGAGGGTTTCGTATGTCATGACCGGGTCCCGTGCCTCAGACGCGCTCGATGATCATCGCGATGCCCTGGCCGACGCCGATGCACATGGTGCACAGCGCGTAGCGGCCGTTGCGGCGCTGCAGTTCGTAGGCCGCGGTGGTCACCAGGCGCGCGCCGCTCATGCCGAGCGGGTGGCCCATGGCGATGGCGCCGCCGTTCGGGTTGACGCGCGCCTCGTCGTCGGCCAGGCCGAGGTCGCGGACCACGGCGAGCGCCTGGGCGGCGAAGGCTTCGTTGAGCTCGATGACGTCCATCTGCTCGAGGGTGAGACCGGCCTTGGCCAGCACCTTGCGCACCGCGGGCGCCGGGCCGAAGCCCATGATGCGCGGCGGCACGCCGGCGGTGGCCATGGCGACCACGCGGGCGCGCGGGGTCAGGCCGTGCTTGGCGGCGGCGGTCTCCGAAGCCAGCACCAGCGCGCAGGCGCCGTCATTGACGCCCGAGGCGTTGCCGGCGGTGACGCTCAGCTCGGGGCCGTTGACGCCCTTGAGCTTGGCCAGCATCTCGAGCGTCGTCTCCGGGCGCGGGTGCTCGTCGGTGTCGAACACGATCGGGTCGCCCTTCTTGCGCGGGATCTCGACCGGCACCAGCTCGTCCTTGAAGCGGCCGGCGGCGTGCGCGGCGGCCCAGCGCTGCTGCGAGCGCAGCGCGAAGGCGTCCTGGTCGGCGCGCGAGATGTTGAACTCGGCGGCGACGTTGTCCGCGGTCTGCGGCATCGAGTGGGTGTCGTAGAGCTTCTTCATCAGCGGGTTGGGGAAGCGCCAGCCGATGGTGGTGTCGTAGATCGCGGCCTGGCGCGAGAAGGCCGATTCGGCCTTGCCCATTACGAAGGGCGCGCGCGACATGCTCTCGACGCCGCCGGCGATCATCAGCTCGGTCTCGCCCGACTTGATCGAGCGCGCGGCCAGGCCGATGGCGTCCATGCCGGAGCCGCACAGGCGGTTCACCGTGGTGCCGGGCACCTCGATCGGCAGGCCGGCGAGCAGGCCGGACATGCGCGCGACGTTGCGGTTGTCCTCGCCCGCCTGGTTGGCGCAGCCGTAGATGATGTCTTCCACCGCGGCCCAGTCGACCTGCGGGTTGCGCGCCATCAGGGCCTTGAGCGGCACGGCGCCGAGGTCGTCGGCGCGCACGGCGGCCAGGGTGCCGCCGTAGCGGCCGATCGGGGTGCGGATGGCGTCACAGATGTAGGCTTGAGTCATCACCGGCTCCTTACAGTTGCTTCGGGCGCTGGTCGATGACGCGGCGTGCCTTGCCGGTCAGCGTGCGCGGGATCGCTTCGAACTCCATCACGTTCACCTTGGTGGAGATGCCGATGATGGTCTTGATGTGGTGCTGCAACTCGCGGGCGATGGTCTCGGTCTCGGTGCGGCTGAGCTTGCCCGACAGCTCGCGTTGCACCTCGACGCGGATCTCGACGTTGTCGAGGTGGCCGTCGCGGGTCAGCACGATCTGGTAGTTGCCCGACAGGCGCTTGTCGCGCAGGATCTGCTCCTCGATCTGGGTCGGGAACACGTTCACACCGCGCACGATCAGCATGTCGTCCGAGCGCCCGGTGATCTTGCCGATGCGGCGGAACGAGCGCGCGGTCGGCGGCAGCAGGCGGGTGAGGTCGCGGGTGCGATAGCGGATGACCGGGAATGCCTCCTTGGTCAGCGAGGTGAACACCAGCTCGCCTTCCTCGCCGTCGGGCAGGACCTCGCCCGTCTCGGGGTCGATGATCTCGGGGTAGAAGTGGTCCTCCCAGATCACCGGGCCGTCCTTGGTCTCGATGCACTCGCAGGCTACGCCCGGGCCCATGACTTCGGTGAGGCCGTAGATGTCGATGGCGTCGATGCCGAGCTTGCGCTCGATCTCGGCGCGCATGCCTTCGCCCCAGGGCTCGGCGCCGAACACGCCGACCTTGAGCGAGATCTCCTCGGGCTTGATGTTCAGGCGCTCGAACTCCTCGGCGATCACCAGCGAGTAGGACGGCGTGACCATGATCGCGTCGGGGCGGAAGTCCATGATCTGCTGGACCTGCTTCTCGGTCTGGCCGCCGGACATCGGGACGACCGTGCAGCCGGCGCGCTCGATGCCGTAGTGGGCGCCGAGACCGCCGGTGAACATGCCGTAGCCGTAGGCGTTGTGCACCATGTCGCCGGCACGGATGCCGGCGGCGCGCAGCGAGCGGGCGACGACGTCGGCCCAGTTGTCGAGGTCGCGCTTGGTGTAGCCGACCACCACCGACTTGCCGGTGGTGCCGCTCGAGGCGTGCAGGCGGGCGACCTTGTCGCGCGGCACGGCAAAGAGGCCGAAGGGGTAGTTGTCGCGCAGGTCCGTCTTGGTCATGAACGGGAACTTGGCGAGGTCGGCCAGCGACTTCAGGTCGTCGGGGTGCACGCCCGCTTCCTCGCAGCGCTTGCGGTAGGGCGCGACGTTGTCGTAGGTGTGGCGCACCGACCACTGCAGGCGCTGCAGCTGCAGCGCGGAGATCTCGTCGCGGCTGGCGGTCTCGATCGGGTCGAGATCGCCGGGCTGGGGGCTCTTCACGGTCATGGTGTTGTCTTCTCCTCTCTGTTCTGGGGTGGCCGCTCAGGCCGTTTCGGCCGCCAGGCCGGCGATGACTTCGCCGGAAATGCGGTAGCTCTTGCCGCGGAAGAGCGCGACGGTCTTGCCGGCGCTGTCGCGCACGGTGATGTCATAGACACCGGTGCGGCCCGAGGCCGAGCGCTCGACGGCCTCGGCGGTGAGCGTGTCGCCTTCCTTGCCGGGGGCGACGAAGTCGATGTTGCAGCCCGAGGCCACGGTGTTGCGGTTGTAGGCGTTGCAGGCGTAGGCGAAGGCGGTGTCGGCGAGGCTGAAGATCAGGCCGCCGTGGCAGATGTGGTGGCCATTCACCATGTCGCCTCGTACCTTCATGCTGAGCCGCGCGGTGCCGGGGCCGACGGCCTCGATGCGGATGCCCAGCGCCTGGGCGGCGCGGTCGCGCGACCACATCGCCGCGGCGACGGCCTCGGCCAGCGCCTGCGGGTCGGTGGGGATGGCGTGCTTGTCAGTCATGGATCTTCTTTCCGGCAAAGACGCGCTGCTGGATCAGCGGCGAGACGCGATAGCGATCCTCGCCGTAGAAGCGGGCGAGGTTGGACAGCACGGTGCAGATCGTCGACGGGCCGACGCGGTCCGCCCATTCGAGCGGGCCGCGCGGGTAGTTGACGCCCAGCTTCATGGCCGAGTCGGCGCCGGCGGCGTCGCACACGCCCTGATTGACCGCGTCGGCGGCCTCGTTGGCGAGCATGGCCACGGTGCGCATCAGGGCCAGGCCCGGCGTGTCGCCGAGGCGGCAGACCTCGAAGCCGGCGACCTGCAGCAGGCCGATGGCGGCGCCGACCGCGGGCGCGAAGCAGTTGATTGCGGCGCCGACGGCGATCCGCGTGGCGGTGGCGTAATCGAGCGCGAGGTCGATCAGCACCACGTTGGCGATGCCCATGTCGGCGGCGCGCTGGGTGGCGGTGCGGCCGTCGGTGAGGAACACCACCGCACCGCCGACCTCGGCGATGCGGCCGTCGCTGGCCTCGCCCCAGGAGTGCGGGATGTTGCGTTCGAACAGGCGGTCGGCGAGCGCATGCGCCGCGGCCGAGTGGCCGTGCAGCACGATCTCGTCCGGCGCCTGCTGCGCCACTGCGACCTGCGCGGCGGGGCGCTCGGCGCCCTCGCGGTAGTCGTAGAAGCCGCGTCCGCTCTTGCGCCCGAGGAAGCCGGCATCGACCAGTTCCTGCTGGATCAGCGAGGGCGTGAAGCGCGGATCGTTGTAGAAGGCGTTCCACACCGAGCGCGTCACCGCGAAGTTGACGTCGTGGCCGATCATGTCCATGAGCTCGAACGGCCCCATGCGGAAGCCGCCGGCGTCGCGCATGATCGCGTCCAGCGTGGCGCAGTCGCCGCCGCCCTCGTTGAGTACGCGCAGCGCCTCGGCGTAGTAGGGGCGGGCGACGCGATTGACGATGAAGCCCGGCGTCGAGCGCGCATGCACCGGCGTCTTGCCCCAGGCCGCGGCAGTGGCGAACAGGGTGTCGGCGACTCCGCGCTCGGTGGCGAGACCGGACACGATCTCGACCAGCTTCATCAGCGGCGCCGGGTTGAAGAAGTGCAGGCCGGCCAGGCGCTCGGGACGCTGCAGCGCGGCGCCGATCGAGGTCACCGAGATCGACGAGGTGTTGGTGCCGAAGATGCAGTCGGCACCGACGATGTCTTCCAGGTCGCGATACAGCTTCTGCTTGGCTTCCAGGTTCTCGACGATGGCCTCGACCACCAGCGCGGTGTCGGCCAGATCGGCGAGCTGCTCGACGGCGACCAGGCGCGCGCCGGCGTCCTGTGCGGCCTCGGCGCTCATCCTGCCCTTGTCGGCGAGCTTGCCGAACTGGGCGCGGATGCCGTCGATCGCCTTCGCGGCAGCGCCGGGGCGGTTGTCGAGCAGCTTGACCACGTGGCCGGCCGCCGCAGCGACCTGGGCGATGCCGGCACCCATGGCGCCGGTGCCGACCACGGCGATGACGGCAGAGGCGGGCAGGGGCTGCGCCGCGGGCTTGGAGGTCTGGGTGTCGGTCACGCTCATTCCCCGGTGAACTTCGGTGCGCGTTTTTCCATGAAGGCGGCGACGCCTTCGGCGTAGTCCGGGCTCCAGCCGAGCTCGCGCATGAAGCCGCCCTCGAAGGAGAGCTGCTGCTCGAGCGTGTGGCCGGGTGCGGCGTGCATGGCCTGGCGGGTGCGCACCAAGGCCTTGGTAGGCATGGTTGCCAGTTGCGCGGCCATGGCGTCGACCTTCGCCGCGAACTCGGCGTCGTCGTAGGCGGCCCAGATCAGGCCCCAGTCGGCGGCCTTCTCGGCGGGCAGCTTGTCGGCCAGCATCGCCAGCCCCATGGCGCGCGCCATGCCGACGCGCTGGGGCAGGAACCAGGTGCCGCCGGTGTCCGGGATCAGGCCGATCTTGCTGAAGGCCTGGAGGAAGGAGGCCGACTTCGCCGCCACCACCAGGTCGCAGGCCAGCGCCACGCTGGCGCCGGCGCCGGCGGCGATGCCGTTGACCGCGGCGATGGTGGGTACGCGCAGGTTCTGCAGGCGCAGCACCAGCGGCTTGTAGTTCTTCTCGACGACGTTGCCGATGTCGGGCATCTTGCCGCCCACCGCAGCCATGTCGGGGTCGGCGAGGTCCTGGCCGGCGCAGAAGGCGCGGCCGGCGCCGGTCAGCACCAGCACGCGCACCGACTTGTCGGCCTGGATGGTGTCGAGGGCGTCACGCAGTTCGGCGTGCATGTCGCCGGTGAAGCTGTTGAGCTTGTCCGGACGGTTCAGCGTCAGGCGGGCGATGCCCGCCTCCATGGTGAAGAGAATGTTCTTGTATTCCATGGGAAATCCTTAGACGTGGTAACGGCGCTGGACGACGCGGAAGCGGTTGGCGACGAAGGCGGAGTCGGAATACGAGGCGTTCGCGGCCGGGTTGCCGCCGGTGCCGTGGTAGTCGGAGAAGGCTGCCGACTGGTTCACGAAGATCGCACCGGTGAGGTTGATCGACAGCGCGACCTTGCTGCGCCAGGTCGCTTCGGTCATGGCGTCGATGACGTCCTGCCGGGTCGAGTACAGCCCCACGGTGAGCGCGCCATGCGTGCTCACCACACGCTCCGACAGCGCGATCGCCGCCGCGGTATCGGCCACCTTGACGATAAAGCTGATCGGGCCGAAGCGCTCTTCCATGTAGGCCTGCTCGTCGGTGGCGTCGCAGGCGAGCAGCACCGGGGTGCGCACCGTGGCGCCGGGGAACTCGGGATTGTCGAGTTTTTGCGAGGCGAGGATGACCTTGCCCAGTGCGCCGCTGTTGGCGATGTCGATGCGCTCGGCGGTGTCGGCGGACTGGATCGCACCGAGCACGGCGTGGGCGACTTCGGCCTTGGACAGGAAGCGCTCGATCGCCTTGGCGAGGTCGGCGCAGACCTCGTCGTAGCTCTTGTGGCCGTCCTCGGTGTCGATGCCGCCGGCGGGCACGAAGATGGCCTGCGAGGTGGTGCACATCTGGCCGGAGTACAGCGACAGGGTGAAGGCGAGGTTGCCCAGCATTGCCTTGTAGGCGTCGGTGGAGTCGATGACGATGTTGTTCACACCGGCGAGCTCGGCATACACCTGGGCCTGGCGGCAGTTGTCGATCAGCCACTGGCCGAACACGTTGCTGCCGGTGAAGTCGATCGACTGCACCGCGGGGTGGGTGGCGAGCGCCTGGGTGACCGTGCGCTTGGTGGCCACGCACAGGCTCACCAGGTTGGGGTCGATGCCGTTCTCGGCGAGCACGGCGCGGATCGTGCGCACGGTGATCGCGGCCGGCAGGATGGCGTTGCTGTGCGCCTTGACGATGACCGCGTTGCCGGTGGCGAGCGCGGCGAACAGGCCGGGGTAGGTGTTCCAGGTCGGGAAGGTGCCGCAACCGATCACCAGGCCGACGCCGCGGCCGACGATCTGGAAGTGCTTCTTCATCACCAGCGGCGGGTTCTTGCCCTGCGGCTTCTCCCAGGTGGTCTCGGCCGGCACGAAGCTCTGCTCGCGCCAGGCGTAGGTGACGGCCTCGAGGCCGCGGTCCTGGGCGTGCGGGCCGCCGGCCTGGAAGGCCATCATCCAGCCCTGGCCGGTGGTCATCATCACCGCGTGCGCGATCTCGAAGCTCTGCTTGTTGAGGCGGTCGAGGATTTCCAGGCAGATGCCGGTGCGGCCGTCGGCGCCCACCGCCTGCCAGCCCTTCATGGCCTCGAGGCCGGCGGCGATCAGCGCGTCCGGTTCGCACACCGGATAGCTGACGTCCAGGGCCACGCCATAGGGCGAGGTCTCACCGCCGTGCCAGCCGGTCTGGCCGGGCTGGTCGAGTTCGAAGCGCTTGCCCAGGTTGGCCTCGAAGGCGCGCTTGCCTTCGTCGGGCGCGTTCTCGCCGTAGAGCTTGGGGCTCGGCATCTCGGGGAAGGGAGACCAGTAGCCGCGCGTGGCGATGGCGTTCAGTGCGCTGTCGAGGGTCGCGCGGTGCTTTTCGAGCAGGGGGTGGGTCATTGGTCTCTCCGTGTGAGTGGTCTTCTGATGCAAACGATACGAAGTGATTTGTACTGTGTCAATCCTTTGTATCTGTTCGAAGGTGGTGAAAAATGTCCGAATTCCCTTATACGGAATGCTTTAACGAGAAAGGAAGTGCTGAAAAAACAAATAGAAAGAACTTTTTTTCCGCCCTGGAAAGGCCGTTGCGTGTTCTCGATAGAATTTTTTGTAGTCGCGCTCCGCTTGAAAGCGATACTTATGAAAGCTAATCTATGTGTCAGAAGGTATCGATATAAGGGGGTGCTGCGACGCCATGCCCCGCAGCCCGAGGGGGTAGCCGCTGATCGCGCCCTGTTCGCTGCCCGTCCGGCAAGCCCTGCCACAATCCTCGACGCTCATGACCCACTCGCTCCTTCCTGTCCGCCGTCCCGGTGCTAGGCGTTACGCCACGGAATCGATAGACTTCCGCCCCCAAGGCGCAGGTCCCGCAATTCAGCCCGTGAGCACATCCATCCAAGACCGTCTCGACGCGTTCCGCAAGCAGGACCGCATCCAGGCCGGGTCCTTGATCATTTCCGTCTTCGGCGACGCCGTGGTGCCGAGGGGTGGGCGCGTCTGGCTGGGCAGCCTCATCCGCCTGCTCGAGCCGCTGGGCCTGAACGAGCGCCTGGTGCGCACATCGGTGTTCCGTCTCGTGCGCGACGAGTGGTTGTGCAGCGAGCCCTGTGGCCGTCGTACCGACTATCTGCTCACCGCTTCCGGCCTGCAGCGCATCGAGGAGGCCTCGCGCCGTATCTATGCCTCGGACGCGCAGATCTGGGACCGCCGCTGGCGGCTGATCCTCACGGTCGGCGAGCTTGCGGCGAAGGATCGCGAACGCCTGCGCAAGGCGCTCTTCTGGCAGGGTTTCGGCACGCTGAACGGGGACTGCTTCCTGCACCCGAGCGCGGACCTGATCGCCGCCTTCGACGGCCTGGTCGGAGAGGGGCTGGGGGCGCTGTTGCCGCGGCTCAAGCCGCTGATGGCGGCCGAAGCGGCATTGGGGACGGCGGCGAGCGACGCCGACCTGGTGCACACGGCATGGAATCTCGACCGCCTGGCTGCCACCTATCGGGATTTCGTCGCGCGCTATCAGCCCATCCTCGCCCAGTTGCGCGACGGTGCCGGCGAGACCGACGACGAAAGCGCCTTCCTGCTGCGCATGCTGCTCATCCACGATTACCGCCGGCTGTTGCTGCGCGACCCCGGCCTGCCCGACGTGCTGCTGGCGAGCGACTGGCCGGGCCAGCGCGCGCGCCAGCTGTGCCGCGAACTCTATCGTCGTCTGCTCGCGGCCTCCGAGCGTCACATCGACGCGCACTTCCAGCTCGCCGACGGTCGCACGCCGGAGGCGTCGTCCCGGCTTTTCGAGCGTTTCCAGGACGCCGACCCGCTGCGCGGCGCAGCCTGATTCCGGGCCATCCGGCGCCCTGACCAGTCTGGCGGCCCCGGGGGGCTGCGCTGGGCGGTGCGTGTCCACGCGCCCGCGTCCTGGTCGGGTGTTCGCCCGGCCTCAGTCTTCCTTGCCGCGCAAGGCCACCAGCGGCACCACGTCGGGCATGTGGATGCGCTTGCGTCCGGGTTCGACCGCGGTCAGCGGGGCGGTTTCCTGCATGGTCGCCAGGCTGCGGCGGGAGAGGTCCTGATAGGTCGCGGTGCCCTCGCTCTTCCAGCGGATCTCCTCCTCGGAGAGCGGCCGGATCACCTTCGCCGGCATGCCGGCGACCAGCACGCGCGGCGGAATCTCCACGCCGGCCTTGACGAAGGCCGAGGCGGCGACGATCGAGGCCTCGCCGATCACCGCGTTGTCCATGATCACCGCGTTCATGCCGACCAGCGCATTGCGTCCCACCCGGCAACCGTGCAGCACGGCGCCGTGGCCGATGTGGCCGTCTTCCTCGACCACCGTGTCGGTGCCGGGGAAGCCGTGCATCACGCAGGTGTCCTGGATGTTCGAGCCGCGCTCGAGGATCAGCCGGCCGAAGTCGCCGCGCAGGCTGGCGCACGGGCCGACGTAGCAGCCCGGCCCGATGATCACGTCACCGATCAGGACTGCGGACGGATGCACGTAGGCGGTGGGGTCGACGACGGGGACGATGCCGTCGATCGCAAAAACTTTTAGTTGGGTCATTGTCGTCTCCTCAATCTCGGCTTATGTTACATATAAAGAAAACATTTCTTCAATAAGTAATTTTATGGGTAAGCGGTGATGAGTGACGAACTGGACGGCAAGCACGGCGTGCAGTCCCTGGAAGTGGGCATGAGCATCCTGCGCGCGATGGTCACCGGCAAGCGCTCGATGATGCTCAAGGACATCGCCCTGGCGGCGGACATGCCGCCTTCGAAGGCGCACCGTTATCTGGTCAGCCTGATCCGCAGCGGTCTGGTCGAGCAGGACCGCCTGACCTCGCGCTACGACCTCGGTCCCTTCGCCCTCAATCTCGGCCTGGTCGCCCTCGACCGGGTGGACCGCATCCGCCTCGGCCTCGCCGCCATCAGCGAATTGCGCGACATCACCAACGAGACGGTCTCGCTCGCGGTGTGGAACGAGCGCGGGCCGGTCGTCGTGCGCTGGGAGCGTCCGCGGCGGCCGATCACCGTCAACGTGCTGACCGGCACCAGCCTCAGTCTGCTCGGTTCGGCCGCCGGACGGGTGTTCTCGGCCTGGCTGCCGGAGCAGCAGACCGAGGCGCTGCTGCGGCGGGAGATCGAATCCGGCCGGGCGCCCGAGGGCGTCAGGACGATCGAGGATGCGCGCCGACTGCTCGCCGGCGTCCGCGAGCGCGGCCTCGCGGTGGTCTCCAGCGGATATTTCGCCCCCGGCGTCGAGGCCGCCGCCGGGCCGGTGTTCAACTTCAAGAACGAGATCAGCATGAGCATCGCCCTCGTCGGCGTGGAGGGTGCGCTCGACCTGAGCGACCAGAGCCCGACGCTCGCCGCGCTGAAGGACGCCTGTGCGGCGCTCTCCGCGCGGCTCGGCGCGACCGCGCTTGCGGCGACTGCAGCAGGCGAGGGCGCGGACTGAACTGCGAAGGCTGCGGCTACGGGATGCGGCCGAATCGATACATTTTTTTTTGTTGACTGCTTCTTTTGTATCATTTCTAATTACTAGAACAAGTTCTACATTTCAGAACCAAATGCCGCAGCAGCGGCGCGCCAACGAGTCGCCGGATCAGGCGCACCGGCAATCGGCCCCACAACTGGAGGAGACACCATGAAACTGCGTACCACCCTGCTGGCCGCCCTCGGCCTCGCCTTTGCCGCCACCGCCGCCCAGGCCGAGATCAAGGTCGGCGTCGTGCTGTCGGCGACCGGTCCGGCCGCCTCGCTGGGCATTCCCGAGAAGAACACGATCGCGCTGCTGCCGACCACCATCGGCGGCGAGAAGGTCAGCTACATCGTGCTCGACGACGCCTCCGACACCACCACCGCGGTCAAGAACGCACGCAAGCTGGTCGCCGAGGACAAGGTCGACGTCATCGTCGGCACCACCACCAGCCCGGCTTCGCTGGCGATGATCGACGTCGCCGCCGAGACCCAGACGCCGATGATCTCGATGGCGGCCTCGGCCCGCATCGTCGCGCCGATGGACGACAAGAAGCGCTGGATCTTCAAGACCCCGCAGAACGACCAGCAGATGGCCTCCGCGATCGTCGAGCACATGGGCGCCAACAACATCAAGAAGGTGTCCTTCATCGGCTTCGCCAACGCCTACGGCGAAGGCTGGTACGAGCAGTTCAAGAAGCTGGCCGAGGCCAAGGGCATCGAGATCGTCGCCAACGAGCGCTTCAACCCCGCCGACACCTCGGTGACCGGCCAGGCGCTCAAGCTGATGTCGGTGAAGCCCGACGCGGTGTTCATCGCCGGCTCCGGCACCCCGTCGGCGCTGCCGCAGAAGACGCTGCGCGAGCGCGGCTACAAGGGCCCGATCTACCAGACCCACGGCGTGGCCAACAACGATTTCCTGCGCATCTGCGGCAAGGACTGCGAAGGCACGCTGCTGCCGGTCGGTCCGGTGCAGATGGCGCGCAGCCTGCCGGACAGCCATCCGGTCAAGGCCAGCGCGCTGGCCTACGTCGAGAAGTACGAGGCCGCCAACGGCGCGGGGTCGGTGTCGAGCTTCGGTGCCTATGCGTGGGACGCCGGCGTGCTGCTGCAGGCCGCGGTGCCGAATGCGCTCAAGGCGGCCAAGCCGGGTTCGGCCGAGTTCCGCGCGGCGCTGCGTGACGCGCTCGAAGGCGTCAAGGAAGTCGCCGGTGCCACCGGTATCTACACCATGAGTGCCGAGGATCACCTCGGCCTGGACGACCGTTCGCGCGTGATGATCGAGATCCGCAACGGCACCTGGTCGCTGCTGAAGTAAGTGCTTGAACGGGCGCGGGGCGTGCATGCGCCCCGCGCCCGCTTTGTCTTGCCGGCCGGGCCGGCGCGAGGAATGAAGAGTTGCCGGCGGTCGATGATCGACGGCGAGGGCGAGGCGTATCCATGGATTTCTCAATTGCACTGATCCTGGGCCAGGACGGCATCACCAACGGGGCGATTTACGCGCTGCTGGCGCTGGCCTTGGTGCTGGTGTTCGCGGTCACGCGGGTGATCTTCATCCAGCAGGGCGAGTTCGTGGCCTACGGGGCGCTGACGCTGGCGATGATGCAGTCGGGCGCGACCCCGGCGACGGTGTGGCTGCTGGTGGCGATGGGGGTGCTGGTGACGGCGCTCGATGGCGCCAAGGCGCTCAAGGCCGGACAGGGCCGCCGCGCCGCGGGCGTGGCGGGCTGGAACCTGGCCTATCCGCTGGCGCTGGCCGGACTGCTCGGCGCGCTGCCGGCCAACGAGCTGCCGCTGGCGCTGCAGGTGGTGCTGACGCTGGCGATCGTGGTGCCGATGGGGCCGATGATGTACCGCCTGATGTACCAGCCGATCGCCTCCGCCCCGGTGCTGATCCTGCTGATCGTCTCGGTGGCGCTGCATATCGCGATGGTGGGCCTGGGCCTGCTGTTCTTCGGTGCCGAGGGCCAGCGGACGCCTTCCTTCAGCGACGCGAGCTTCGAATTGGGCCCGCTGATGGTGTCCGGGCAGACGCTGTGGGTGCTGGTGGTGTCGGTGCTGCTGATCGTCGGGCTGTACCAGTTCTTCGAGCGCACGCTCTACGGCAAGGCGCTGCGCGCGACCGCGATCAACCGCGTGGGCGCGCAGCTGATGGGCATCTCGCCCGCGCTCGCCGGCAAGCTCACGTTCTTCCTCGCCGCCTTCATCGGCGCGCTCTCGGGCGTGCTGATCGCCCCGATCACCACCATCTACTACGACACCGGCTTCCTGATCGGCCTCAAAGGTTTTGTGGCCGCGATCATCGGCGGCCTGGCGAGCTACCCGCTGGCCGCGGCCGGCGCGCTCGTCGTGGGGCTGCTCGAGGCCTTCGCCTCGTTCTGGGCCAGCGCCTACAAGGAAGTCATCGTGTTCACCCTGATCATTCCCGTGCTGCTGTGGCGCTCGCTGCGTAGCCACCACGTGGAGGAAGAAGAATGAGAACCGACCGTCTGGTGCTCGGCGCCTTCCTCGCGCTGCTGCTGGCGGTGCCGGCGATCCTGTCGCCGTACTACGTCACCCTGTTGAACTACATCGGCCTCTACGCGATGGTCGCCCTGGGCCTGGTGCTGCTGACCGGCGTCGGGGGCTTGACCAGCTTCGGCCAGGCCGCCTTCGTGGGCCTGGGGGCCTACACCACCGCCGCGCTCACCACCGCCACGGAGCTGCCGTCGTGGATCGCCTGGGTGGGCGCCTCGCCCTGGCTCACGCTGGTGGCCGGCCTGATCCTCACCGCGGTGGTCGCGGTGCTGATCGGCTCGCTCACCCTGAAGCTCTCGGGCCACTTCCTGCCCCTGGGCACGATCGCCTGGGGCATCAGCCTGTATTTCCTGTTCGGCACCATGGAGAGCCTGGGCGGGCACACCGGCATCACCGGGATCCCGGCGATCAGCCTCTTCGGCTGGAGCATGGACGACGGCGGCGAGATCTACTACCTGATCTGGGCCTTCCTGCTGCTGGCCATGCTCACCACGCACAACCTGCTCGACTCGCGCGAAGGCCGCGCCATCCGCGCCCTGAAGGGCGGTCGGGTGATGGCCGAGGCGATGGGGGTGGATACGGCGCGGGCGCGCATGGTGATCTTCGTCATCGCCGCGCTGCTCGCCTGTGCCTCGGGCTGGCTGTACGCGCACATGCAGCGCTTCGTGAACCCGACCCCGTTCGGCGTGCATATCGGCATCGAGTACCTGTTCATGGCGGTGGTCGGCGGCGCCGGCTACGTGTGGGGGGCGATCATCGGCGCCGGCGTCATCACCGTGCTCAAGCAGTGGCTGCAGGACTGGCTGCCCAGCTTGCTCGGGGCGAGCGGCAACTTCGAGATGATCGTGTTCGGCATCCTGATGGTGCTGGTGCTGCACCGGGCGCGCGAAGGCGTGTGGCCGATCCTCAGGAAACTGGTGCCGGTGCGCGCGGTGCAGAAGACGATCGACGCCAAGGCCGAGACCCTGCCGCGGCGCACGCTCCCCAAGGCGGGCGAGCTGATCCTCGAGGCGAAGAACGTCACCCGCAAGTTCGGCGGCCTGGTGGCCAACAACAACATGAGCCTGGAAGTGCGGGCCGGGGAGATCCTCGCGCTCATCGGCCCCAACGGCGCGGGCAAGAGCACGATGTTCAACCAGATCTCGGGCGTAGACACCCCGACCTCGGGCGAGGTGCTGTTCCTGGGCAAGCCGGTGGCGGGCCACGACTCGCGCGAGATCGCCCGCATGGGCATGAGCCGCACCTTCCAGCACGTGAAGCTCCTTCCCACCATGACCGTGCTCGAGAACGTCGCCATCGGCGCCCACCTGCGCAGTGGCAAGGGCGTGCTGAGTTCGGCCTGGCGCCTGGACCGGGCGGAAGAGGCGCGCATCCTGAAGGAGGCCGCCTGGCAGATCGAGCGCGTGGGCCTGAAGGACCACATGTATGACGAAGCGGGCAGCCTGGCCCTGGGTCAGCAGCGCATCCTCGAGATCGCGCGCGCGCTGTGCGCCGACCCCTGCCTGCTGCTGCTCGACGAACCGGCCGCGGGCCTGCGCTTCAAGGAGAAGGAAGCGCTCGGCGAGCTGCTGCGCAAGCTGCGCTCCGAAGGCATGGCCACGCTGATCGTCGAGCACGACATGGACTTCGTGATGAACCTGGTCGATCGCGTGGTGGTGATGGAGTTCGGCCAGAAGATCGCCGAGGGCCTGCCGGACGAGATCCAGCAGAATCCGGCGGTGCTCGAAGCCTATCTGGGCGGCGTGGAGTGAGCGAGGAGAACGCGATGACACAACAAACACAAGCCAGCCCCCTGAACGCCAGTGCGCCTTCCAATGCGGGGGCGAAGAACCCGGTGCTCGAGGTCAAGGACCTGTCCGTGTCCTACGGCAAGGTCGAGGCGCTCACCAACGCCAGCATCACCGTGGGCGAAGGCCAGATCGTCACCGTGATCGGCCCCAACGGCGCGGGCAAGACGACGATGCTGTCGGCGATCATGGGCGTGCTCGGCAGCAAGGGGCGTGTCGCCTTCGACGGCACGCTCGAAGTCGTGCCCGAGGTCGAGCGCATGGTGGCGCGCGGCATGAACCTGGTGCCCGAGAAGCGCGAGCTCTTCGGCGAGATGAGCGTCGAGGACAACCTGGTGCTGGGCGCCTTCCAGCGCTACCGCATGGGCAAGCGCGACCACGCGCAGACGCTCGAAGAGGTCTATGCGCTGTTCCCGCGCCTGAAGGAGCGTCGCGACCAGCACGCCGGCACGATGTCGGGCGGCGAGCGCCAGATGCTGGCCGTGGGCCGCGCGCTGATGGCCAAGCCGAAGCTGCTGATGCTCGACGAACCCAGCCTGGGCCTGGCGCCGCTGATCGTGCGCGAGATCTTCCGCATCATCAGCGAGCTCAGAAGAAGGGGCGTGTCGATCCTGCTCGTCGAGCAGAACGCGCGCGCAGCACTCCAGGTGGCCGACTACGCCTACGTGCTCGAGACCGGCCAGATCGCGATGCAGGGCCCGGCGCACGAACTGGCGGACGACCCGCGCGTGATCGAGGCCTACCTGGGCTTCGGCGGCAAGCACCAGGCGATGCTGTCGACCTGAGCCCGACCCAACAGAAAAGGACACCCCCATGGACGCGATGCGCATCCTGATGGACGAACACCAGTCGCTGGCGGCGATCATCCACGCCATCCGCCACATGCTCGGCGAGATCGGCGCGGGCCGCCTGCAGCCCGACCACAAGCTGCTCGAGGCGATGGTGCATTACCTCGACGCCTATCCCGAGAAGCGCCACCACCCGAAGGAGGACGAATTCCTCTTCGGTCCGCTGCGCGCGCGCACGCACGACGCCGACGCGGCGCTGGACAAGCTCGAGGCCGAGCACGCCCAGGCCGATGCCCGCATCGCGGTGCTGGACGCCGCAGTGAAGGCGTACGCGCAGGACCCCGCCGGCGCCTTCGAGGCCTTCAAGCGCGCCTTCAACGACTACGCCGAGTTCTACCGCACCCACATGATGACCGAGGAGCGCGAGGTGCTGCCGCTGATCCGCAAGCACTTCACCGCCGAGGACTGGGACCGCGCCAACGCCGGCTTCATCGCCGACGATCCCTTGAGCGGCACCCGCGCCAGCCCCAAGGCGGGCGAGGAGGATTTCGCGCAGATCTTCTCCAGGCTCGTCGCCGCCGCACCGGCCCCGATCGGGCTCGGCGCCGGACCGTACAAGGGCTGAGCCCGCATGTCCCCATCCCACGCCGGTGCTGGACCGGGCTAGAATCCGTCATCGATTCCAGTCCGCCGGGCCGCCCCGTGTGTGCCCGGCTCCACCAGCGGTGAATGCGTGAGCGCCGAAAACAGCAGTTCCAGTCCCGAGACTTCCCCCGCCTCTTCCCAACCCCCGGCCGTCCCGCGCGTCGATGACGCCACCGCGCAATTCGTCGCCTGGGTGCGTGGCGCCGCCCCCTACATCCACGCCTTCCGCGGCCGCACCTTCGTCGTCGGTTTTGGCGGCGAGGTGGCGGCCGGCGAGCGTGCGCAGAGCCTCGCCTACGACTGCAACCTGCTCGCCGCGCTCGGCATCCGCCTGGTGCTGGTGCATGGCGCACGTCCGCAGATCGACGCCGAACTCGCCCGCCGCGGCCTCGAGCCGCGTTTCCACCACGGCCTGCGCGTCACCGACGCCGATGCGCTCGAATGCGTCAAGTCGGCGATGGCGGTGACCCGCTTCGAGGTCGAGGCGCTGCTGTCGCAGGGCCTGCCCAACACGCCGATGGCGGGCAGCTACATCCGCGTGACCGGCGGCAACTTCATCACCGCGCGCCCGGTGGGCGTGGTCGACGGCGTCGATTACCAATACACCGGCGCGGTGCGCAAGATCATCGCCGAGGAGATCAACGCCGACCTCGACCAGCAGAACGTGGTGCTGATCACCCCGCTCGGCGTCTCGCCCGCCGGCGAGATCTTCAACCTCGCGATGGAGGAGGTGGCCGAGGCGGTGGCGGTGGCGCTCAAGGCCGAGAAGCTGATCTACCTGTGCGACGCCCCCGGCCTGCTCGATGCGGGTGGCCAGCTCGTCGAGTCGGTGACCGCCGACGAGGCGCAGAGCAAGCTCGACACCGGCGAGGGGCTCACCGAGGACCTCGACCTGTTCCTGCCGTGCGCGATCCGCGCCGTGCGCAAGGGGGTCGCGCGCTGCCACCTGATCGACCGCGACCTCGACGGCGGCCTGCTGCTCGAGTTCTTCACCCATGCCGGGGTCGGCACCGTGGTGTCGCGCGATCCGCTGTTCCGCCTGCGCGAGGCCACGATCGACGACGTCGCCGCGCTGGTGGCGCTGATCTCGCCGATGGAGGCCGACGGCACCCTGGTGCGACGCGGGCGCGAGCTGCTGGAGCAGGAGATCGAGCGCTTCACGGTGGTCGAGCACGACGGGGTGCTGGTGGGCTGCGCCGCGCTGTATCCGTTCAGCGAGGACAACGCCGCCGAGCTCGCCTGCCTTGCGGTGACGCCCGAGTATCGCCGCGCCGGCCTCGGCGACCAGCTGCTCAAGCGCATCGAGCGGCGCGCGCGCGTGCAGCGCCTGGAGCGCCTGTTCGTGCTCACCACCCGCACCGCGCACTGGTTCCGCGAGCGTGGCTTCAGCGAGATCGGCCCCGAGGCCCTGCCGCGGCAGAAGCGCGAGCTGTACAACTTCCAGCGCCGCTCGAAGGTCTTCGTCAAGACGCTGTGAGCGCGCGCCGAGTGCCGTTCGCGGCGAGGGCGGGCGGCGAATCCGCTAGAATGCCGGCTTCGAGCTCCGATGAACCTGACAGCAGAGAGGATTGAAAATGGCTCGCATGGTGAACTGCGTGAAACTGGGTCGCGAGGCCGAAGGCCTGGACCTGCCGCCGGTGCCCGGCGCGCTCGGCAAGCGCATCTTCGACAACGTGTCCAAGGAAGCCTGGCAGCAGTGGGTCAAGTACCAGACCATGCTGATCAACGAGAACCGCCTGAACCTGATGGACGCGCGTGCGCGCAAGTACCTGGCCGAGCAGATGGAGAAGCACTTCTTCGAAGGCGGTGCCGACCAGGTCGCCGGCTACGTTCCGCCGCAGCAGTAATTCACGGCGTCGGTCGCGGCGCAATGCCAAGCAAAAAAGGGGATGCTTCGCATCCCCTTTTTCGTGGTCGGGTGGCTCGCCGCCGGCTCAGCGCTTGTCGCCGAGCGCCGCCTGCGATTTCTCGAAGCGCACGTCCAGGCCCTGGGCCACATACACGACGTGTTCGGCGATGTTCATCGCGTGGTCGCCGATGCGTTCGATCGACTTGGCGATGAACAGCATTTCAAGGCTGTTCGAGATCGTGCGCGGGTCTTCCATCATGTAGGTGATGAGCTGGCGCATTGCGCCCTTGAAGCCGCTGTCGACTTCGGCGTCCTTGCGCCGCATCTCCTCGATGTTGTCGGCATTGACGCGGGCGAAGGCGTCCAGCGCGGTGCGCAGCATCTCGATCGCGATCTCGGTGATCTGCGACAGACCGATGCGCGGAGCGAACTTCACCTCGGACTGATGCAGGCGGCGCCCGGCCTTGGCGATCTTCTTCGCTTCGTCGCCGATGCGCTCGAGATCCGATGCAGCCTTGATGGTGGCGAGCACCAGACGCAGGTCGCCGGCGGCCGGTTGCTGGCGGGCGATGATGTGGGTGCAGGCGTCGTCGAGCTTGATCTGGGCGAGGTTTACCTCCTTGTCGCCCTGGATGACCGCCTCGAGCAGCGCGATGTCGCCATTGCGCAGCCCCTCCAGCGCCTTCGTCACCTGAGCTTCGACCAGACCGCCCATCTGCAGCACGCCGCGGCGGATTTCTTCCAGTTCGGTGTCGAACTTCCTGAGAGTGTGTTCGGTCATTTTTGCCATGATCTGTTCGGAGGAAGCGTGCACGCTAGCAGCTCATTGTTAAGCTTTTGTTGCGTGCAACGCGGCTGAAATCCGCGCTCAGCGCGCCTGCAGCCGCTCCACGCCGGCGGCGCCGGCCAGCAGCAGCACGTCGGCGCCGCGCTCGGCGAAGAGGCCGTTGGTGACCACGCCGACGATCTGGTTGATTCGCGTCTCGGTCGCGACCGGGTCGGCGATCCGCAGTCCATGGACGTCGACGATCAGGTTGCCGTTGTCGGTCACGAAGCCCTCGCGCAGCTTCGGTTCGCCGCCGAGCTTGCGCAGCTCGCGCATCACGTGGCTGCACGCCATCGGGATCACCTCGACCGGCAGCGGAAAGCGGCCGAGCACGTCCACGCGCTTGCTTGCATCGCAGATGCAGACGAAGCGCTCCGACACCGCAGCCACGATCTTCTCGCGCGTCAGCGCGCCACCGCCGCCCTTGATCATCGCGAAGCCGCCGTCGATCTCGTCGGCGCCATCGACATAGACCGGCAGGGACTCGATGCCGTTTAGGTCGAAGACCTCGATGCCGTGTGCCCTGAGCCGTTGCGAGCTGGCTTCGGAGCTGGACACCGCGCCGCGGATGCGGTCGCGCATGGCGGCGAGCGCGTCGATGAAGTGGTTGACCGTCGAGCCGGTGCCGACGCCGACGATGCTGCCGTCGACGATGTAGTCGAGCGCCGCGTGGGCGGCGGCCTTCTTGAGTTCGTCCTGGGTCATGGGAATGCCGTGCGGGGTGGCGGCGCTCAGACGAGGCCGTGGAAGGGTTGAACGTGGACCGTGTCGCCCACCTGCACCGCGGTGCAGTCCTCGGGCAGCACGACGAAGCAGTCGGCTTCGGACATCGAGCGCAGCACGCCCGAGCCCTGGGCGCCGGCGAGGGCGACCGACAGGCCGTCGGCATCGCGCTGCAGGCGGCCACGCAGGTATTCGACGCGTCCGGGCTGCTTGCGCAGCGCGAAGCCGGCGCGGGCCGGGAAGCGCTCGGCGGGCGGCAGCGGGCTCACCCCCATCAGCTTCAGCAGCGCATCCTGGACGAACTGGTAGAAGGTCACCATGACCGCCACCGGGTTGCCGGGCAGGCCGAACAGCACCGCGTCGCCGATGCGGCCGAAGGCCATCGGCCGGCCGGGCTTGATGGCGAGCTTCCAGAACGCGACCTCGCCCAGACGGGCCATCATCTCGCGGATGAAGTCGGCCTCGCCGACCGACACGCCGCCGCTGGTGATGACCACGTCGGCGGCCTGCGAGGCGTCGCGGAAGGCGGCTTCGAGCGCCTCGGGGCGGTCGGGCACCACGCCCATGTCGAGCAGCTCGCAGCCCAGGCGCGACAGCGCGCCGAAGAGCGTGTAGCGGTTGCTGTCATAGACCTCGCCCGGCCCGAGCGGACGGCCGATGGAGGCGATCTCGTCGCCGGTGGACAGGATGGCGACGCGCAGGCGGCGGCGCACCGCGACCTCGGCGATGCCCAGCGAGGCGATCAGGCCGAGCTCGGCCGGGCCGCAGCGGCAGCCGGCCGCCAGCGCCACGCCGCCTTCGGCGAGATCCTCGCCGGCAAGGCGCAGGTTCTGGCCCTTCCTCTGGCCGGCGGGGATGAAGACGCGGTCGTGCTCGCGGCGGGCGATCTCCTGCACGACGATGGTGTCTGCGCCCTGCGGGATCGAGGCCCCGGTCATGATCCGCACCGCCTGGCCGGCGCCGACGATGCCGGAGAACGGCCGCCCGGCGAAGGCGGTGCCGACCACCGCGAGCGCGGTCTCGCCGTCGGCCGCCAGATCCCCCGCCCGCACCGCGTAGCCGTCCATGGCCGAGTTGTCGTGCGCGGGGACGTTGTAGGGCGCGATGATGTCCTCGGCGAGCACGCGGCCGAGCGCGCCGCGCACGGCGACCCGCTCCCAGCCCGCGATCGGGCTCAGGCCGTCGAGGATGGCGGCGCGCGCTTCGTCGACGGGGAGGAAGCTGCGGCCGTTGCCGGTGTCTGCGGAGGAGGTGGTCATGGGGCGGACTCCCGGTGGGTGGTTGCCGCGCTGGCGCCGATGCCCGGCGTGTGCGTCGGGGCGGCCTTCGACTTCGCCGGATCGCGAGGAGCGGGGCGGAGAATGAACAAGGCGGCCGTAGCCGCCCTGTTGTCGCGCATGCCAGGCCGTGATCAGCGCAGGCCGGCGGCGTAGTCGGCGACGGCCTTGATCTCAGGATCCGTCATCTTCAGCGCGATCGTGCGCATCATGCTGTTCGGATCGTTGGCGCGCACGCCGTCGCGGAAGGCCTTCATCTGCGCGTCGATGTAGTCGGCGAACTGGCCGGACAGGCGCGGGTACTGCGCGGGCATGCCGGCACCGGCCGGACCGTGGCAGGCGGCACAGGCGGGCACGCCCTTCGAGGCGATGCCCGCACGCCAGATCTGCTGGCCGAGCTCGATGGTCTCGAGGTTCTTGGCGGGTTCGGGTTGCAGCTCGAACGAGGCGAAGTACTTCGCCAGCGCACGCATGTCGGGCTCCTCGAGGGCGGCGACCATGCCGCCCATGATCGCGTTCTCGCGCACCGGCGGATTGCCGTTCCAGCCCTTGAACTCGCGCAGCTGCTTGAAGAGGTAGTCTTCATGCTGGCCGGCCAGCTTGGGGTTGGCCGGGAGCTGGCTGTTGCCATCGGCATTGTGACAGGCGGCGCAGAGCGTCTCGGCGGTCTGTTTCGCCTTGTCGAGATCCGGAGCCTGGTCCTGGGCCTGAAGGCTGCCAGCGAGAAGCAACAACGACGAGAGCAGCAGGGAACGCTTGATCATGGTGTCCTCGGAAAGCCGTGAGTGATTTTTTCAAACGCGGTATTCTATAACACGAAAGCCTGATTGCGCGATGCGATGCGGGCTTTATCCCGCAGCCAACCGGTTTTTCGCCGCCTTTTTTCATGCCCCTGTTCCGCAACGCACAATTCGAGATTTCCATCGCCAAGCCGTCCGGCCTGCCCCCACCCTCGGGGCCGGAGATCGCGTTTGCGGGACGTTCCAATGCCGGCAAGTCGAGCGCGATCAACACGCTCGCCGGGCACGTCCGTCTGGCCTACGTCTCGAAGACGCCTGGCCGCACGCAGCTGATCAATTTCTTCCGTCTCAATTCCGGCGCGCTCCTCGTCGATCTGCCCGGCTACGGCTATGCCGCCGTGCCGGAGAAGATCCGCCGGCAGTGGGCGGGGCTGATCGAGACCTATCTGAAGAAGCGCGAGAGCCTGATCGGCCTGGTGCTGATCATGGATTCGCGTCATCCGCTGACGCCGCTGGACCGGCAGATGATCGACTGGTTCGCGTACTCCGGCCGGCCGATGCACGTGCTGCTGACCAAGAGCGACAAGCTCTCGCGCGGCGCCGCCGCGGCGGTGCTGCAGGACGTCCGGCGCGCGCTGCAGCCGCTCGGTCCGCAGGTGACCGTGCAGCTTTTCTCGAGTCTGAAGAAGAGCGGGGTGGAGGAGGTGGAGGCGGTGATCGGCGGCTGGCTGACGCGCGAGACCGGGGTCTCGCCCTCGGGCGAGGTGGTCCCGTCGCTGACCGCTGGCGCGCTTGCCGCCGACCAAACAAAAGCCCCCGACCAGGGGACGTAGTCGGGGGCAAAAATGCCTCACCGGGCGTGAGGCACCCGCTCAGGGAGGTGAAGCGGGAGATGGCGAACCGAAGGGGCCGGCAAAGCGGCCGGGTGCCATCTGCTTGTTAAGATGCGGATCTGGCCGCGAAAGTTCCGTGCACCCGGTGCGCGACCCACTTCCCGCCTCCGAGATTTTTTGCCCGCTGCCCCTGCGGCGGGCGGGCACACGACCCACCGATCTCCGATCGACGACCTGAGAGAAGAACCACGATGCGACCCACTGGAGCCTTTCCCTCGATCCGCATGCGCCGCATGCGCCGCGACGACTTTTCCCGCCGCCTGATGCGCGAGCACGTGCTGACCGCGAACGACCTGATCTACCCGGTGTTCGTGCTCGACGGGCAGGCGCGCACCGAGGCCGTGCCCTCGATGCCGGGCGTGGAGCGCGTGTCGATCGACAACCTGCTGCGAGTGGCCGAGCAGGCGGTCGAACTCGGCGTGCCTGCGCTGGCGCTCTTTCCGGTGATCGACGCCGCGGGCAAGACCGACGGTGCGGAGGAGGCCTGGAATCCGGAAGGGCTGGTGCCGCGCACCGTGCAGGCGCTCAAGGCGCGCTTCCCGGAGCTGGGCGTGATCACCGACGTCGCCCTCGACCCCTACACCAGCCACGGCCAGGACGGCCTGATCGACCCTGCCGACCCGCGCGGCTACGTGATGAACGACGAGACCTTGGAAGCGCTCGCGAAGCAGGCCCTGTGCCACGCACAGGCCGGGGCGGACGTGGTCGCGCCGTCCGACATGATGGACGGTCGCATCGGCCGCATCCGCAGCGAGCTCGACCGCGCCGGCCACATCCATACCCGCATCCTCGCCTACTCGGCGAAGTACGCATCGAGCTTCTACGGCCCCTTCCGCGACGCGGTGGGCTCGGCCGGCAACCTCGGCAAGGGCAACAAGTACACCTACCAGATGGACCCGGCCAACAGCGACGAGGCGATCCGCGAGGTGGCGCTCGACATCGCCGAGGGGGCCGACATGTTCATGGTCAAGCCCGGCATGCCCTACCTCGACATCGTGCGCCGGGTGAAGCGCGAGCTCGAGGTGCCGACCTACGCCTATCAGGTCAGCGGTGAGTACGCGATGCTCAAGGCCGTCGCAGCCAACGGCTGGCTGGACGAGAAGGCGTGCGCGCTCGAGGCGCTGCTCGCCTTCAAGCGCGCCGGTGCCGACGGCATCCTGACCTATTTCGCGCTCGATGCGGCGCGCTGGCTGAAAGCCGGCGCGTGATGGCGGGCACCGGGCGCGCCCCGGCGTCGACGCCGGGGCTGGCGCTGCGCCCGCTGCGTGCCGCCGATCTGCCGGTGGTGCTGGCGATCCAGCGCGCGGCCTACGGCGATGGTTACCAGGAATCTGCTGCGGTGCTCGGGCGCAAGCTCGCGCTCGCACCGCAGGCGTGCTGGATGGCGCACCGCGGCGACGATGCGCTCGGCTACGTCTTCGCCCATCCCTGGGACGCCGCCGGGGCGCCGCCGCTGCACGTGGCGCTGGCCGCGCTGCCGGCCGGTGCCGACCGCGGCTTCGTCCATGACCTGGCTGTGTCACCCGCCGCGCGCGGCCTCGGGGTCGCGGCGGCGCTGTTCGGGCGCGTGCGCGACTGGTCGCGCGCCGCCGGTCACGTTGGCATGCGCCTGGTGGCGCTCGGTGATGCGGTGCCGTTCTGGACGCGGCTGGGTTTCAGCGCACTGCCCTCCGACTTGCCCGCAGCCTATGGCGATGGCGCCTGCCTGATGGAGCGGCCGCTGGCCGAAGGCCAGCGCTGAGCCGCGCCCAGCGCGATCGGCACCTTTCTCAGCGCACTCCCAGGCGTCCGAGCTGGCGGCGCAGCGCGAGGATGTTGGGGATGCGCAGATCGACGTAGGCCGGCGTGCGCAGCCCGCCGCCGACTAGCACGGTGCGCATGCCCAGGCGCTTGGCGGTGCGCAGGTTGACCGCGGAATCCTCGAGCATGATGCATTGCTCGGCACGCAGGCGCTGCGCGTGCAGCAGGCTGCGGTAGGCGCGGATGCCGGGCTTGGGCTGGTAGTCGAGGTCCTCGATGCCGACCACGTCCTCGAACAGCCGGCCGATCCCCATGACCGAGAGCGCGGCGCGCGCGTAATGACGCGGTGCGTTGGAGAACACGATCTTGCGTCCGGGAAGCCGCCGCAGCATGCCACGCAGCGCGCGCTCGAACACCATCATCTCGTGCAGGCGGTCGAAGCGGTGGGTCTCGACCAGGAAGTGGTCGGGGTCGGTGCCGTGGTGGCGCATCAGGCCGAGCAGGGTGGCACCGTAGCGGCGCCAGTAGTGCATGCGCAAGGCGTTGGCCTCGTCGAGCGTGAGCCCGAGGTGCTGCTCGAGGTAGCGCGTCATGCTGCGGTTGATGTGCGGAAAGATGTGCGGGCTGGCGTTGTGCAGCGTGTTGTCGAGGTCGAACAGCCAGACGGGGGCGTTGGGCAGCGTGTTCATGCGCGTGCGCGACGGGGCTAGCGTGAAGCCGTGCGGGGCTGGAAGCGCACGATGCTGCGTCCGTCCTCGGTGGTCTTCGGCGCCGCCTTCCAGGCGTGGCCCTGGATGATCTCGAAGGTGGCGGGCAGGCGGTCGTCGCGGCGCAGGCGTTCATATGCGGCGCGCGCCTCGGCCCACTCCCTCCGCCCCGACAGTCCGCGCGGGCGGCCGCTGGCGGCATTGGCGCCGCCGCTGTGGCGCAGATCCTGCAGCAGGGTGTCGAGGTCGGGATAGGTGAGGGTGACGATCTCCATGTCCATGACCGGATCGGCGAAGCCGGCCTGAACCAGGGCATCGCCGATGTCGTGCATGTCGATGAAGCGGTGCACCCGGTCGCCGCGGCGGTCGGGCAGGGCAGCGCGCAGTTCGCGCAGGGTGTCCGGACCGAGGGAGGAGAACATCAGCAGGCCGTCGACTTCGAGGGTGCGGTGGATCTCGCGGAAGGTCGGCAGCGGGTCGTCGAGCGCCGGCAGCATCAGGTTCGACCACACCAGGCCGAGACTGGCGCGGGCGAGCGGCAGGGCGTCGGCCCGTGCCGCGAAGTGCGGCAGCGGCGTCGGGGCGGCGGACAGCAGGCGGCGCAGCAGGCCACCGCTGCGTGCAGGGCACAGTCGTGCCCCTGCGCGCGCGAGCATCGCCGGCGCGAAGTCGGCGGCGAGCACGGTGGCGTCGGGGAAGCGTTCGGCGAGTCGCGCCAGGTCGGCGCCGGTGCCGCAGCCGAGGTCGAGGACGCGGCGCGGGCTGACGCGGATGTAGTCGAGGCGCTCGTCCATGCGCCGGGCGATTTCGCGCGCGAGCAGATCGGCGCCGTCGCAGGTCGCGGCGGCGCGCTCGAAGCGGCGCCGCAACAGGCCGCGATCGAGGGCGAAGCTCGTGCCGCGCGTGGTGTCGCCGGCGTTCTCGGCCATCGCGCCGGCGCTCAGATCGCGCGCAGGCCGAGGCGCTCGAACAGGCGGTCGTCGCGGTCGGCGTCGGGGTTGTCGGTGGTGAGCAGGCGCTCGCCGTAGAACATCGAGTTGGCCCCTGCCATGAAGCACAGCGCCTGCAGTTCGTCGCTCATCTGCTGGCGGCCGGCGGACAGGCGCACGTAGCTCGTCGGCATGGTGATGCGCGCGGCGGCGATCGTGCGCACGAACTCGAAGGGGTCGAGCGCGCCGGCGCCGGCCATCGGCGTGCCGGGGATCTGCACGAGGTTGTTGATCGGCACCGACTCGGGCGGCGTGGGCAGGTTGGCGAGCTGGGCGATCAGCGCGGCACGCTGGGCGCGGGACTCGCCCATGCCGACGATGCCGCCGCTGCACACGTTGATGCCGGCGGAGCGGACCTCGTCGAGGGTGTCGAGGCGGTCCTGCATGGTATGGGTGGTGATCACCTGGCCGTAGAACTCGGGCGCGGTGTCGAGGTTGTGGTTGTAGTAGTCGAGGCCGGCTTCGGCGAGGCGTTCGGCCTGGCCCTCCTTGAGCATGCCGAGGGTGACGCAGGTCTGCAGGCCGAGCTTCTTGACCTCGCGCACCATCTCCAGCACCGGTTCGAGATCCTTGTCCTTCGGGCCGCGCCATGCGGCGCCCATGCAGAAGCGGCTCGCACCCTTCGCCTTGGCGGCGCGGGCGTTCTCCAGCACCTCGTCGATCGGCATCAGGCGCTCGCGCTCGAGGCCGGTGTCGTAGCGCGCCGATTGCGAGCAGTAGCCGCAATCTTCCGAGCAGCCGCCGGTCTTGATCGACAGCAGGGTCGAGCGCTGCACCGCGTTGGGGTCGAAGTTCTCGCGGTGCACCAGCTGCGCGCGGTGCACCAGATCGAAGAAGGGCAGTTCGAACAGGGCCTGCACTTCGGCCACGGCCCAGCGCTTGCGTCCGGAGGCCTGCAGCGTGGCGGGATTGCGGTCAAGCGTGGCTGAAGTCATTGTCATTTCAGGCATTCCGGGCTGTAATTACGAGGCGTGCATGTTCTTCCATGGACCGAAATCTTGTCAAATTCCCCGCGCTCCCTTCACGCCTTGTGGCTGCATCTGGTGGATGTGCTCGCGCCGCAGGACTGCTTCGTGTGCGGAGCGGAATCGGCGGGCGAGGCCGTGTGCGAAGCCTGTGCGCGTGCGCTGCCGCGGCGCCCGCCAACGGCCTGTCCCTGCTGCGGCCTGCCGGGGCTGGGGGGCGGACGCTGTGCGGCGTGCGAACGCGAGCAGCCGGCCTACGACGCGACGCTGGCCTTGTACGACTTCGTGTTCCCGGTCGATGCCATGGTCCATGCGCTCAAGTACCGCCACCGGCTGGCGCTGGCCGCGTTCTTCGGGGCGGCGCTGGCGGCGCGCGCGCGTGATTTCGGCGGCGCGGTCGACCTCGTCCTGCCGATGCCGCTCCATCCGCGCCGGCTGGCCGAGCGCGGCTTCAATCAGGCGGTGGAACTGGCGCGGCCGCTGGTGCAAGCGCGTGGCCTGCCGCTCGGGCTGGCGGTGGTGCGCAAGCGGCGGGACATCCCGGCCCAGGCCGGACTGGATCGCGCAGCGCGCCTGCGCAACCCGCGCGGCGCCTTCGAGTGCGATGCCGTCCTGCACGGGCAGCGTGTGATCGTGGTCGACGACGTGATGACGACCGGCGCCACGCTCGACGAGCTTGCCCGCACGCTCAAGCGGCAGGGGGCGAGCTGGGTGGGCAACCTGGTCGTCGCGCGCACGCCTGCCCCTTACTGAAGCGGCCGGCGGGCGGTAGACTCCCGGCGCCGCGTCCGGCCCGTCGCGCCGGCAACGTCCCGAGTCCCGCCACCGATGTTCGAAATCGTCCTCTACCAGCCCGAAATCCCGCCCAACACCGGCAACATCATCCGCCTGGCCGCCAACACCGGCTCCAGGCTCCATCTCGTGGCGCCGCTGGGCTTCGACCTCTCGGACAAGCAGCTCGCGCGTGCCGGCCTCGACTACCACGACCTGACCTGCCTGACCGTGCACCCGGGCTGGGTACAGTGTGTCGCCGCACTTGCGGGCAGGCGCATGTTCGCGCTCACCACGCGCGGCAGCCGCCGCCACGACCACGTGGCGTACGAGCCGGGGGATGCGCTGGTGTTCGGCCCGGAGAGCAGGGGGCTGCCCGACGAGGTCCTCGAGGGTTTCGCGCCCGACGCGCGCATCCGCATCCCGATGCGGCCGACCAACCGCAGCGTGAATCTGTCGAATGCGGTGGCGGTGGTGGTCTACGAGGGCTGGCGGCAGCACGGCTTCGCCGGCGCAGCGGGGATCTGAGACGCGGCGGCGAGGAGTGCGCGGACCTTCGGTCGGGCGGCGCTCACTCCTCGCGCGGGTCGCGCGCGAGCAGGCGCTCGACCGCGGTGCGTGCGTTCAGGCCGTGGTGGAGCAGGGCGTCGATCGCCTCGCACACCGGCATCTCCACGCCATGGCGGTGGGCGAGCTGCACCACCTCGCGCGCGGTGGACACACCCTCGGCGACGTGGCCCAGTTCGCGCAGGATGTCGGTCAGGCTCTTGCCTTCGGCGAGCGCGAGGCCGACGCGGCGGTTGCGCGACAGGTCGCCGGTGCAGGTGAGGATGAGGTCGCCCATGCCGGCGAGTCCCATCAGGGTCTCGCTGCGGCCGCCGAGCGCGCGCGCGAGGCGGGCGATCTCGGCCAGGCCGCGGGTGATCAGCGCGGCGCGGGCGTTGAGACCGAAGCCCATGCCGTCGGAGACGCCGGCGGCGATCGCCATCACGTTCTTCACCGCGCCGCCGACCTCGCAGCCCACCAGGTCGGTGTTGGCGTAGATGCGCAGCCGCGGCTGGTGCAGCACGGTGACCCAATGGCGCGCGAAGGCGGGATCGCGGGAGGCGAGCGTGATCGCCGCCGGCAGGCCACGTCCGACCTCGGCGGCGAAGCTCGGGCCGGTCAGTACGCCGCTGGGCGTGTCGGGGCCGAGCTCCTCGGCGATGATTTCGTGCGGCAGGCGGCCGGTGCCGGCTTCGAAACCCTTGCACGCCCACAGCAGCGGGGTGTCGGGGCGGATGTGCCGGAGCTCGCGGACGGTGTCGCGCAGGCCGGAAAGGGGTGTGACGACCAGATGCAGGTCGGCCCGCTCGGCTGCGGCATGGAAATCCGCTTCGACCGTGAGCGCGTCGTGCAGGCGCACACCGGGCAGGTACCGGCGGTTTTCGCGCAGCCGCGCGATCTCGTCCAGTTGCGTGCGGTCGCGCCCCCACAGGGCTATTTCGTGGCTGTTGGCGAAGGCCTGGGCGAGCGCCGTGCCCCAGGCGCCCGCGCCGAACACGGCGATGCGGCAGCGGCTCACAGCCCCCAGACCTCGCTGGCGTGAATGTAGCCTTCCAGCCCCTCGCGGTGGCGTACCCGTGCCCAGCCCTGGGTGGGCGGGGCGACGAGCTCGAGCACCACGTTCCTCTGCGCCTCGAAGGCGGCGGGGGCGTCGGATCGCGCCTCGCGCCGGATGGTGGCGCGCTCGGCGGTGACGATGACGGTGCGTCGATTGCTGAGCGCCTGCTGCTCGACCCAGTTGAGGGAGCCGCCCGGTTCGCGCACGCGAACCCAGCCGTCCTGGCTGACGACGATCTCGACCGGGGTGCCGGGGTGCAGGCGGAACAGTTGTCGCCCCTGTGGCGACGGCGCGTCGCGCACGATCAGCGCCGGGCCGGCCGAGCGGTACTCGATCGCCTGTGCGGCCACTGAACCGGAGGCCGCACACAGCACGACGACGGCCAGGGCGGACAGCCCCGGCGAAGGTTTTGCGGTGTTGCGGCGCTCGCGGTTCATGCTGGCTGGCTCACTGGACGGGGACTTCGCCCGCGGCCTGCTGGCGCTGGGCCTGGTAGAGCGATTCGAAATTCACCGGCGACAGCAGCACGGGCTGGAAGCCGGCGCGCGTCACCGCGTCGGAGACGGCCTCGCGGGCGTAGGGGAAGAGAATGTTCGGGCAGCCGATCATCATCACCGGCTCGAGATCGCCCTCGGGAATGTTGCGGATCTGGAAGATGCCGGCCTGGGCCACTTCGACCAGGAACAGGGTGCGGTCCTCGCCGATCTTGGCGGTGACGGTGACGGTCAGGGTGACCTCGAAGACGCCGTCATCGACGCCCTGGCCGGCGGTGCGCAGCTGCACGTTGATCTGGGGCGCTTCGCGCTCGAGGAAGATCTGCGGCGCGCCCGGGACTTCCAGCGACAGGTCCTTGACGTAGAGCTTTTCGATCGAAAAGACGGGTTGGTTGTTTTCGGCCATGAAAGGGGTCCGGTGAGGGTTGAGCGCGGCCGCGGCGGGATGGCCGTGGCCGCGCGGGAAAGCGGTTCGAGCGCGGTTCAGGCCGGCTCGCCCTGCAGCAGCGGGTCGAGCTTGCCGGCGCGTTCCAGTGCGTACAGGTCGTCGCAGCCGCCGACATGGTAGTCGCCAATGAAGATCTGTGGAACCGTCCGCCGTCCGCTCGCCTGCATCATTTCCTCGCGCCGGGCAGGCTCGAGATCGACCCGGATCTTCTCCAGTCCACTGACCCCCTTGTGCTGCAGCAGCTGCTCGGCACGGATGCAGTAGGGGCAGGTGGCGGTCGCGTACATGCGGACGTGCGGCTGCATGCTCATTTCCTCTTGCGGCTCACCGGCTGGCCGGCCTTCTGCCATTCCATCATGCCGCCGCGCAGGTTGTAGATCTTGCTGAAGCCGGCCTTCCTGAGCTGGCCGGCCGCGGTGCTCGAGCGCGCGCCGCTGGCGCAGCACAGGATGACGGGGTGGTCCTTCCACTTTTCCAGTTCCTTGCTGCGGCGCTCGATCTCGCCGGCCGGGATGTGGCGTGCGTTGGGGATGTGGCCCTGGGCGTACTCGCCCTGTTCTCGCACGTCGATCACGACCGCGTCCTCGCGGTTCACGAGCAGGGTCGCCTCCACCGGCGAGAGCTGGCTCTTGTCGCCACGATTGCGGATGAGGTCGGCCATCAGCCAGGCGCCCGAAACGGCGGCCAGGGCGGCCCAGTACCAGTTCTGTTGCAGGAATTCCACTGAAGGGGGTGCTCCGGTTGGGGGTTGGGGATCAGCGCTCGCCCGGCTCGACGCCGCAGAAGACCTCGCGCATCAGCACGATCAGCTGCAGGGTGCGTTCGTCGCAGACGCTGTAATAGACACGGTTGGCATCCTTGCGCGTGCGCAGCACGCCCTTGTCGCGCAGGATCGCCAGGTGCTGGGAGATGTTGCTCTGCGAGGTGCCCACCGCCTCGACGATGTCCTGCACGCATTCCTCACCGTTGCCGAGCACGCACAGGATCTTCAGGCGCAGCGGGTGGGCGATCGCCTTCAGTGCGCGTGCCGCGGTTTCGATGTGCTCATGCTTGTCGATGAGCGTGAAGATGTCGTCTTTGTTCACGAGAGGGGCCGGATCGAGCAAAGCAATAGTATAAAATATTGCGTTGTCCCGATGCAGGCGATCGTGCCGGACGGTGTCCGGCCCTGCATCGCTGATCGAGCGGAAGCCCATGCACGCAATCGCCCCAGTCTGCCTTCAGGCGCCCGTCCGCGACCGGGAAAGTCGCGTCGACGCGCAGTGCGCGTCGTCCGTCTGAGTGTCCGGGAACACGGGGACGCCGCACGACATGCTGCATCGACACACCGGGACCGCGCTCGTCGTGCTGGCGGCGATGCTGGGTGGCGCGGCCTGCGGCGCCGCGATGGCCCAGCCTGCGGGCGAGATCGCCGAGAAGCGCTCCGACCTCGACGACCTCAAGAAGCGCATCCGCGACCTGCAGGAGGACATGGCGCGCACCGAGGCCAACCGTTCCACTGCCATGAAGTCGGTGGCCGAGTCCGAGCGTGCGGTCTCGCGCGTGATGCGCGAGCTGGCCCGGCTCGACGGCGAGCGCCGCGATGCCGAGAACAAGCTGGCCGAGCTCGAGGCCGAGCAGCGCGAGACCGGCGCCCGCATCGATGCGCGGCGCGGCGAGCTCGCCGAGTGGCTGCGCCGGCACTATGTCCATGGCGGCGCTGACAGCATGGCGCCGCTGCTTTCGGCGCGCGACCCCAATCAGCTCGCGCGCGACGCGCATTACCTCGAGCACCTCGGACGCGCGCGCCTCGCCCTGATCGACGACCTGCGTGCCGACCTCGAGCAGACCCGGCGCCGCGCGCAGGACATCCAGTCGCGCCGCGACCGGCTCGCCGCGCTCGAGCTCGAGCAGCGCAGCCGGCGCAGCGAGCTGCAGGCCGAGCAGGCGCGGCGCAAGCAGGCGCTGGCCGAAGCGTCGCGCCAGCTGCAGGAACAGAAGAAGCAGGTCGGCAGCCTGCAGCAGGACGAGCAGCGGCTCGCGGTGGTGATCGACACCCTGGTCAAGCGCGCCCGCGAGGCCGCGGCGCGCGAGGCGGCGCGACGGCTCGCGGCGCAGCGCGAAGCGGAACGCCGTGCGGCCGAGGCGCGAGCCGCCGAGCTGCGTGCCTCCCAGGAGCGTGCGGCGCAGGCGCGCACCTCGCCGCCTGTCAGCCGTGCCGCGGCGCCCGCGCCCGCGCCGCGTCCGCCCGAGCCGGTGGTCGGCGAGGTACGCGATGCGGCCGGACCGACGCCGACCGGCGTGCGTTTCAGCCAGCTGCGCGGCCAGTTGCGCTTCCCCGTGCGCGGCGAACTCGTTGGCCGTTTCGGTGCTCCAAGGGCGGAAGGCGGAACGACGTGGAAGGGCGTGTTCATCCGTGCCGGAGAGGGCGTGGATGTGCGCGCGGTGGCAGGCGGCGAGGTGGTTTTTTCCGACTGGCTGCGGGGCTACGGCAACCTCATCATCGTCGATCACGGCAGCGACTACCTGTCGATCTACGGTAACAACGATGCCCTGCTGAAGGAGGTGGGCGATCGGGTGACCGGCGGGGACGCCATCGCCAGCGTGGGCGCCGGCGGGGTGGGCAGTGAATCGGGTTTATACTTCGAAATCCGTCATCAGGGGCAGCCGCTCGATCCCATGCAATGGGTGCGGCTCAACTAGTCATGGCGGTCCGACCGGCAATGGAGGCCGGCGCACCAGTGGAGTTCTCATGCGCAGCAGCAAGCTGAAACAGTTCGGCCTCGTGATGACCGGCATGGTGGCCGGGGTCATGATCAGCCTCAATTTTTCCGCCAATGCCGACCGCAGCACGCAGGTGCCGCTGCCGGTCGAGGAGTTGCGTGCCTACGCCGACGTCTTCAATGCGATCAAGCAGGGCTACGTCGAGCCGGTGGAAGACAAGAAGCTTATCACCGACTCGATCAGCGGCATGCTGTCGGGGCTGGATCCCCATTCCGCCTATCTCGACGCCGAGGCCTTCAAGGACCTGCAGGTCGGGACCCAGGGCGAGTTCGGCGGGCTGGGCATCGAGGTCGGCATGGAAGACGGCTTCGTCAAGGTGATCTCGCCGATCGAGGACACCCCGGCCTTCCGTGCCGGCGTGCTTGCCGGCGACCTGATCGTCAAGCTCGACGACACCCCGGTCAAGGGCATGAGCCTGAACGACGCGGTCAAGCGCATGCGTGGCAAGCCGAGGACCGACATCACCCTGACGATCATGCGCAAGGGACAGCCGCAGCCGATCGTGATCAAGCTCACGCGCGAAGTCATCAAGGTGCAGAGCGTGAAGTCCAAGGTGATCGAGCCCGGCTTCGGCTACCTGCGCGTCGCCCAGTTCCAGGAGAACACCGCGGCGTCGGTGGTCGATCACCTGAACAAGCTCGCCGAACAGGGTCCGGTACGGGGCCTGGTGCTGGACCTGCGCAACGACCCGGGTGGGCTGCTGCATGGCGCGGTGGGCGTGTCCGCCGCCTTCCTGCCCGCCGACACGCTGGTGGTGTCGACCGACGGTCGCACCGAGGACGCCAAGCGCGAGTACCGGGCGACGCCGGCCGACTACCTGCGTGGTACGCGTGACGACTTCGTGCGTCGCCTGCCCGAGATGGCCAAGGACGTGCCGATGGTCGTGCTGGTCAACGCGGGTTCGGCCTCTGCTTCCGAGATCGTCGCCGGCGCGTTGCAGGACCACAAGCGCGCGAAGGTGATCGGCACCCAGACCTTCGGCAAGGGCTCGGTGCAGACCATCTTGCCGCTCAACAACAACACCGCGATCAAGCTGACCACGGCTCGCTATTACACTCCCAACGGGCGCTCGATCCAGGCCAAGGGCATCGAGCCCGACATCGTGGTCGAGGAAACCGCCAACGGCTCCAGCCGCCGCGTGCGCGAGGCCGACCTGCTGCGCCACCTCGGCAACGACAAGGAGGGCGAGGCGGCGAAGGAGGCTGCGGATGCCAAGGGCGCCCCGGTGCCGGGCGTCGAGGCCGAGGAGGGCGAGCCGGCGCGCTTCGAGTTCGGCGGTGCGGACGACTACCAGCTGCAGCAGGCCGTGCGCCTTCTCAAGGGTGAGCAGATCGTCCAGAATCAGGTCAAGTAGACCATGTCGCCGGGAGGGGAGTGATGCGCAGGGAGACCGCCTACAAGCTGGCCGGCAGGCATCATGACCGTCCTGTGCCCGGGGCCGACATCCACAAGCAGCGCGAAATCCGCTTCAAGACTCTGCCGCCCGGCCAGGTCGAGAACGCGTGGAAGGCCCTTCAGCTGCTGAAGGGCCTGCGTATCGAGCGTAGCGACGACCCGCTGACGATCGTCGTCCGCTATTCGGTGCTCGACTATTCGCTCGAGTCGCTCGAGGACGCACTGCGCGATGCGGGCTTCGCGCTCGAGAATTCGCTCTACGTGAAGCTGGTTCGCGCCATCGTGTATTTCAGCGAGGAAACCCAGCGCCACAATCTGCTCTCCCCCGAGCGTCTGATCAAGCAGTCCAACGAGGTCTACATCCAGGCCTGGGACCACCAGGTGCACGGCGACCACGACGACACCCCGCCCGAGTTGCGCGAATACAAGTAGGCCCGCGAACGACCCGATGAACGACGACCAGCTCCTGCGTTACAGCCGGCACATCCTGCTGCCCGAGATCGATGTGGGCGGCCAGCAGCGACTGCTGGATGCGCGGGCGCTGATCATCGGCGCGGGCGGGCTGGGCTCGCCTGCGGCGATGTACCTGGCGGCTGCCGGTGTGGGCACGATCGCGATCGCGGACGACGACAGCGTCGACCTGACCAACCTGCAGCGCCAGATCATGCATTCGGCCGAGATGGTCGGCCGGCCGAAGGTGGCTTCGGCGCAGGCGACCCTGCACCGGCTCAATCCGCAGACCCGCGTCGAGCCGATCCAGCGCCGGCTGGAAGGTGAGGATCTGGAAGCCGAGGTGGCGCGCGCCGACGTGGTGCTCGACTGCAGCGACAACTTCGCCACCCGCCATGCGATCAACCGCGCCTGCGTGCGCCATCGCAAGCCGCTGGTGTCGGGCGCGGCGATCCGCTTCGACGGCCAGGCGGCGGTGTTCGACCTGCGTCGGCCGGACGGTGCCTGCTACCACTGCCTGTTTCCCGAGGGCGAGGACATCGAGGAGGTGCGGTGCGCGGTCATGGGCGTGTTCGCGCCCATCGTCGGCATCATCGGTGCCACCCAGGCGGCAGAGGCGCTGAAGCTGCTGATCGGCTGCGGACAGTCGCTCGATGGCCGCCTGCTGCTGCTCGACGGCCTGGCGATGGACTGGCGCAGCGTGTCCTTCGGGCGGGATCCGGGCTGCCTGGTGTGCGCCGCGCGCGCCTGAGTGCGATGAAGGGCGGGATCAGCCCGCCGCGCGCAGGCGCGCGATCAGGCGCAGATCGGGGCCGATCGCGCGCAGGTCACGGACGTCGAGCCGTATCGCGCCCTGCAGGCTGCGCAGCTCGGGCAGGTTGAACAGCCCCTGCGCGGCATCGCCCACCAGCATCGGCGCCAGGTAGAGCAGCAGTTCGTCCACGCAGCCTTCGCGCAGCAGCGAGCCGTTGAGCTTGAAGCCGGCCTCGACATGCACCTCGTTGAGGCCGCGCGCGCCGAGCTCGGCCATCAGGCGCGCAAGATCCACCTTGCCGGCGGCGTTCGGCAGTACCAGCACCTCGTGCCCGCTCGCGCGCAGCACATCGCCGCGCGCCGCATCGGCCGTCGCGGTGGCGATCAGGATCGCTTCGCCCTGCAGGATGCGGGCCGCGGGCGATACGGCGAGCCCGGCGTCGACCAGCACCCGCAGGGGCTGGCGCGAGCAGGGCACGTCGCGCACCGTCAGCTGCGGGTCGTCCTCGCGCACCGTGCCGATGCCGGTGAGGATGGCGCAGGCGCGGGCGCGCCAGCGGTGGCCGTCGGCGCGCGCCGCGGGACCGGTGATCCACTGGCTGACGCCGTTGGCGAGCGCGGTCTTTCCGTCGAGGGTCGCGGCCGCCTTCAGCCGCACCCATGGGCGGCCGCGGCGCATGCGCGCCACGAAGCCGATGTTGAGTTCCTGCGCTTCAGCTTCGAGCAGGCCGTGCTCGGTGACGACGCCCGCGGCGCGCAGGCGCGCCAGGCCGCGCCCGGCGACGAGCGGGTTGGGGTCTTCCATGGCGCTGACCACGCGGGTCACGCCGGCTTCGATCAGTGCGTCGGCGCACGGCGGCGTGCGGCCGAAGTGGGAGCAGGGCTCCAGCGTGACGTAGGCCGTGGCGCCGCGGGCGGCGTTGCCAGCGGCGCGCAGCGCGTGGATCTCGGCGTGGGCTTCGCCGGCGCGGGCGTGCCAGCCTTCGCCGACGATGCGACCGTCACGCATCAGCACGCATCCGACCCGTGGGTTGGGCGCGGTCGTCGTCAGGCCGCGGGCCGCCAGCTGCAGCGCGCGCGCCATCGCCGCATGATCAGCCGCCGAAAAGGTCATGCTCGGGGTCCGACTCGGGCTTGCCGGCCTTGCTGCGCCGCGGACGGCTCTGCACCTCGCGGATCACCTCCGAGAACTCATCCACGTCGGCGAAGTTGCGATACACCGACGCAAAGCGGATGTAGGCGACCTTGTCGAGCTTCTTGAGCTCCTTCATGACCAGCTCGCCGATCTTCTCGCTCGGCACCTCCTGCTCGCCCATGGCGAGCAGGCGTGCCTCGATGCGGTCCACCGCGGCGTCGATCGCCTCGATCGTCACCGGGCGCTTGCGCAGCGCCAGCTTCATGCTGCCGGCGAGCTTGGCGTGGTCGAACTCGGTGCGGTTGCCGTTACGCTTGACGATGTGCGGCATCTTGAGGTCGATGCGCTCGTAGGTGGTGAAGCGCTTGTCGCACTTCACGCAGCGACGGCGGCGGCGGACGACGTCGCCG
>JARRBR010000079.1 GCA_029982755.1 Rhodocyclaceae bacterium | reverse complement strand
TCTCATAACCTCAACAACTCGAACCGCCCGGTGCGGACCCGCATGCCGGGTGGTGTGGGAGGGGAACGGTCAGGTAAGCTGACCGCCCCTATCCCGATTTACGGCGTACGCTTTCGCGCGTGACGGCCTGATGCGCCGGGTGCTGCGACCGTGCCGGCCGTGCCCGCCTCAGCCCGGGATACGCGCCACGTGCAGCAGGTTGGTGCTGCCGCTGGTGCCGAAGGGCAGGCCGGCGATCACCACGACAACATCGCCCGGCCGTGCAAAGCCGTTGCTCAGTGCTGCATTGGCGGCGTGCTCGACCATCTCGGCGACATCGTGCACCTCCTCGAAGGGCACGGGATGAACGCCCCAGGCGAGCGCCAGCCGGCGCGCGGTGGCCGCGTGCGGGGTCAGTGCGAGGATCGGCGCGGCGGGGCGCTCACGGCTGGCGCGCAGGGCGCTGAAGCCGGAGCTGGTGTAGGCCACGGTCGCCGCCGGTTCCAGGAGCGCGGCGACGCGGCGCAGGGCGCAGCAGATCGCATCCGGCGTGTTGGCCTCGGCCGCGGTGTGGCTGGCTTCCAGCGCGCTGCGCCAGGCGGGGTCGCGTTCCACCTCGCAGATGATGCTGTGCATGATGGTCACCGCCTCGACCGGGTACTGGCCCGAGGCCGATTCGGCCGACAGCATCACCGCGTCGGCGCCGTCGTAGATCGCGGTGGCGACGTCCGAGGCCTCGGCGCGCGTCGGCACCGGAGCGGTGATCATCGACTCCAGCATCTGCGTCGCGACCACCACTGGCTTGCCGGCGGCGCGGGCGGCGCGCACGATGCGGCGCTGAAGCACCGGCACCTGCTGCGGTGGCAGCTCCACGCCGAGGTCGCCGCGCGCCACCATGACGCCGTCGGCCAGCGCCACGATCGGCTCCAGCGCGTCGATCGCCGCCGGCTTTTCCAGCTTGGCCATGATCCAGGCGCGGTCGCCGATGAACTCGCGCGCCTCGCGGATGTCCTCCGCACGCTGCACGAAGGACAGCGCCACCCAGTCCACGCCCAGCGCCAGGCCGAAGTCGAGGTCGGCGCGGTCCTTGGCGGTGAGCGGCGAGATCGGCAGCACCACGCCGGGGACGTTCACGCCCTTGCGGTCGGACAGCGGCCCGCCCACCAGCACCGTGGTGTCGGCGAAGTCGGGACCGAAGGCATCCACGCGCAGGCGCAGCTTGCCGTCGTCGAGCAGCAGCTCGGTGCCGGCCTCGAGCGCGGCGAAGATCTCGGGGTGGGGCAGGTTGGCACGGCTGGCATCGCCCGCCGCGGGGTCGAGGTCGAGGCGGAAGCGGGCACCGGGGGCGAGCATCACCTTGCCGTCGGCGAAGCGGCCCACGCGCAGCTTGGGGCCCTGAAGGTCCATCAGCACGCCGATCGGACGCCCGATTTCCCGTTCGAGCTCGCGGATCAGGCGGTAGCGTTCCGCATGGTCCTCGTGGCTGCCGTGGCTGAAGTTGAGCCGGAACACGTCGGCGCCGGCCTCGGCCAGGGCGCGGATGCGTTCGCGGGTTGAGCTCGCCGGTCCGAGGGTGGCGAGGATGCGGGCACTGCGTTCGCGTTTCATGCTGCGATCTCCTGGTTCGTTGCGGCGATGCGGGCGAGCAGGGCGGAGACGGCGGCGCGCGCCACCCGTGCGTCCTCGCCGGCCTTGACGCCGGAGACGCCGACCGCCCCGACCACGTTGCCGGCGACCACGACCGGCTCGCCGCCTTCGAGCGGCACCACCGGCATCGCCAGCGCAGCGAAGCGGCCGTTGTTGACCATGTCCTCGAGGGTCTTGCTCGGCTTGCCGCTGAGCACGCAGGTGCGGGCCTTCTCCGGGGCGACGGCGGCGCTCATCAGGGGCGCGCCGTCCATGCGCTGCAGCCACAGCGCGTGGCCGCCGGCATCGCAGACCGCGATGCTGACCGCCCAGCCGTTGGCGAGCGCCTCGGCTTCTGCGGCGGCGGCGGCGAGCCTGGCGTCGTCGAGCGTCAATGCGTGGGTGGGTTTCATGTCGTTCTCGTGGTGGTCGTTCGGTGCGGGCTCAGCGCGTGCTGAGGTCGGTGAAGCGGATCCACTGCGCGCCCTTCCACAGCACGGTCCGCCCCATCTCGTGGAGCTGCTCGGCGCCTTCAACCACGGTCAGGAAGTGGTTGCCGGCGAGCTGCCCCATCTTGCTGGCGAAGCAGCTGCTGCCGTAGGCGAACAGGATCTCGGTCTCCGAGAAACCGCCCGGATAGAGCAGGATGTCGCCGCGCGAGGGGTGGCTGGTGTGGTTCTCGAAACCGAGGCCGGTGTCGAACTCGCCGAGCGGCACCCACACCGCTTCGCCGCTCCAGCGCGAGTGGATCACCTGGTTGGAGAAGGGCAGCAGCTCGAGGAAGGCGGCGCAGGTCTTGGGCGCGGCGGCTTCCTCCATGCGGGCGACGAAGCGGAACGAACCGACGTCGATGGCGAGGTGGCGCATCGGGGTCTCCTTTGACGGGTGGGCGGCGCGTCGGGGAGTACGCGCCGCCCGGGGGCACGCCGGTCGATGCCGGCGCTTTCTGCTCTGTTGCGGCGGGGGGGGCTGGGGGCGTTGCGGCCCGGCGCTCCGGCCTTACTGGCCGATCTCGAAGTTGGCCATCTTCTCCAGCGCGCGCACCATTCCCGAGTGATCCCACTTCGCGCCGCCGTGTGCGGCGCAGGCGTTGAACAGCTCCTGCGCGGTGGCGGTGTTGGGCAGGGACACGCCGAGCTGGCGGGCGGTGGTCAGCGCGAGGTTGAGGTCCTTCTGGTGCAGCTCGATGCGGAAGCCGGGATCGAAGCTGCGCTTGACCATGCGCTCGCCGTGCACCTCGAGGATGCGCGAGTTGGCGAAGCCGCCCATCAGCGCCTGGCGCACCTTGGCCGGATCGGCGCCGGCCTTGGCGGCCAGCAGCAGGGCCTCGCCGACGGCTTCGATGTTGAGCGCGACGATGATCTGGTTGGCGACCTTGGTGATCTGGCCGTCGCCGTTGCCGCCGACCAGGGTGATGTTCTTGCCCATCAGCTCGAAGATCGGCTTGACCCTGTCGAAGGCCGCCTCGCTGCCGCCGACCATGATGGTGAGCGTCGCCGCCTTGGCACCGACCTCGCCGCCCGACACCGGCGCGTCGAGGTACTCGCAGCCGAGCGCGTTGATGCGTCTGGCGAAGTCCTTGGTGGCGACCGGCGAGATCGAGCTCATGTCGACCACGATCTTGCCCTTCGACAGCCCGGCGGCGACCCCCTCGGGGTTGAACAGCGCGTCCTCGACGTGCGGCGTGTCCGGCACCATGGTGATGACGATGTCGGCCTGGCGCGCCACCTCGGCGCCGTTGGCGCAGGGCCGGGCGCCGGCGTCGAGCAGCGCGGCCGGGGTGTCGCCGTGGGTGTAGGTGAACACGCTGTGGCCGCCCTTGAGCAGATGGCCCGCCATGGGGGCGCCCATGATGCCGAGGCCGATGAATCCGATGTTTGCCATGTCCTTGTCTCCTGATGTCGATGATTTGATGGGTGCTCAGGCGGCCAGCGCCTTGATCCAGCCCAGGCCCTCGCGGGTGCCGGCGGCGGGCTTGTATTCGCAGCCGATCCAGCCGTCGTAGCCGAGCCGGTCGATGAAGCGGAACAGCCAGGCGTAGTTGATCTCGCCCGTGCCCGGTTCGTGGCGGCCCGGGGTGTCGGCGATCTGCATGTGGGCGATCTTCGGCAGGTGCCTGGCGATCGTGTTGGCCAGTTCGCCCTCCATGCGCTGCATGTGGTAGATGTCGTGTTGCAGGTACAGGTTGGGCGAACCGACCTCTTCGATGAGCGCGATCGCCTGCGCGGTGCGGTTGAGGTAAAAGCCGGGGATGTCGAAGGTGTTGATCGGCTCGACCAGCAGGCGGATGCCGGCTTCCTTGAGCCTGGCGGCGGCGAAGCGCAGGTTGGCGACGAAGGTTTCGCGAACCTTGTCGGGATCGACGCCGGCCGGGGCGATGCCGGCCAGACAGTTGAGCTGCCTGCAGCCGAGCGCGGTGGCGTATTCGATCGCGCGCCCGACGCCGTCCTGGAACTCGCCGACGCGGTCCGGATGGCAGGCGATGCCGCGCTCGCCGGCGTCCCAGTCGCCCGCCGGCAGGTTGTGCAGCACCTGCACCAGGCCGTGCCTGACCAGGCGCTCGGCGAGCTGCTCCTTGTCGAAGGCGTAGGGGAAGAGGAACTCGACGCCCTTGAAGCCGGCGTCCGCCGCCGCCTGGAAGCGGTCGAGGAAGGGCACTTCATTGAACAGCATGGTCAGGTTGGCATTGAACTTGGGCATTGCTTCATCTCCGGTTGTCTGCTGGAAACGGGCCTCTCGGGGCCCGTCCTCGGGGCGCTGCGTTCAGTCGAGCAGGGCGATCGCGGTCGGCGCGTCCTCGCGGCGCTCGGCGAGTTCCTCGAACTCGTTGATGGCGTCGATCTCGGTCCCCATCGCGATGTTGGTCACGCGCTCGAGGATGATCTCGACCACCACCGGCACGTGGAACGCCTCCATCCACTGCCGCGCCTGGGCGAAGGCGGGCTGGATGTCTTCGGCCCGGCGCACGCGGATCGCCTTGCAGCCCAGGCCTTCGACCACGGCGACGTGATCGACGCCGTAGCCCTCGGTCTGCGGCGCGTTGATGTTCTCGAACGCGAGCTGCACGCAGTAATCCATGTCGAAGCCGCGCTGCGACTGGCGGATCAGGCCGAGGTAGGCATTGTTGACCAGCACGTGGAGGTAGGGGAGCTTGAACTGCGCACCCACCGCCAGTTCCTCGATCATGAACTGGAAGTCGTAGTCGCCCGAGATCGCCACCACGCGGCGCTCCGGGTCGGCCGCGCACACGCCCAGCGCCGCCGGGATGGTCCATCCGAGCGGGCCGGCCTGGCCGCAGTTGATCCAGTGGCGCGGCTCGTAGACGTGCAGGAACTGCGCGGCGGCGATCTGCGACAGGCCGATCGTGCTGACGTAGCAGGTGTCCTTGCCGAAGCTGCGGTTCATCTCCTCGTACACCCGCTGCGGCTTCATCGGCGTGGCGTCGAAGTGGGTCTTGCGCTGCAGCGTGCGCTTGCGCTGCTGGCACTCGGCGACCCAGGCGCTGCGGTCGCGCAGGGTGCCGGCAGCCTTCATCTCGCGCGCCACCTCGAGCAGGCGGTCGAGCGCCGCACCGGCGTCGGACACGATGCCGTAGTCGGGGCCGAACACGCGGCCGATCTGGGTCGGCTCGATGTCGATGTGCACGAACTTGCGGCCCTGGGTGTAGACCTCGACCGAGCCGGTGTGGCGGTTGGCCCAGCGGTTGCCGATGCCGAACACGAAGTCCGACGCCAGCATGGTCGCGTTGCCGTAGCGGTGGGAGGTCTGCAGGCCGACCATGCCCGCCATCAGCGGGTGGTCGTCGGGAATGCTGCCCCAGCCCATCAGGGTCGGGATCACCGGCACGCCGGTGAGCTCGGCGAATTCCTGCAGGCGCGCTGCCGCATCGGCATTGATCACGCCGCCGCCGGACACGATCAGCGGCCGCTCGGCGGCGTTGAGCATGTCCATCGCCTTTTCGGCCTGGGCGCGGGTGGCGGCGGGCTTGTAGGCGGGCAGCGGCTCGTAGGTGTCGGTGTCGAACTCGATCTCGGCCATCTGCACGTCGAAGGGCAGATCGATCAGCACCGGGCCAGGGCGGCCCGAGCGCATGATGCTGAAGGCCTGCTGGAACACGCGCGGCACCAGCGCCGGCTCGCGCACGGTCACCGCCCACTTGGTCACCGGCTTGGCGATGGCCTCGATGTCCACCGCCTGGAAGTCTTCCTTGTACAGGCGGGCGCGCGGCGCCTGGCCGGTGATGCACAGGATCGGGATGGAGTCGGCGGAAGCCGAATACAGGCCGGTGATCATGTCGGTGCCGGCCGGGCCCGAGGTGCCGATGCACACGCCGATGTTGCCCGCCTTGGCGCGGGTGTAGCCCTCGGCCATGTGCGAGGCGCCCTCGACGTGGCGGCCGAGGATGTGCCTGAATCCGCCGTCCTTCCTCATCGCCGAGTACAGCGGATTGATCGCGGCGCCGGGCACGCCGAACACCGTGCTCACGCCTTCCTTGCGCATCACCGCGGCTGCGGCATCGACTGCTCTCATGCGGGCCATTTCCTGTCTCCTGGTGGATGTCGTTGAGATCGATGGCTGCAGGATAGGGAAGGCGCGGAGGTGAATGAATGGGTGTATAAATCGGTTCTGTCGATACTTTTTATATCGAGTCGCGTTAGTGCTGGGCTTTGGAGGCGGTTATTCCGGGGCGCTTATGGGCATTATCAGGATCCGGAATAACGTGCAGGTATGCGCCGGCGGTGCGCCAACCGGAAGCGGGAGACGAGGAATGGATCGCTACACCGAGATTCGCAGCTTCGTGCTGGTGGCCGAGAAGGGCAGCTTCGCCGGCGCTGCACTGGTCGAGGGGGTGACGCCGGTGGTCATGGGGCGGCGGCTCGACGCGCTGGAGAAGCGCCTGGGCGTCAAGCTGATGCACCGCTCGACACGGGGCCTGGCGCTGACCGAGCTCGGCGAGCAGTTTCTGGAGCAGGGGCGCGGCCTGCTGCGCGAGTTCGACGAGATCGAGCGTGCGGTCAGCGTCGGCCGCAACGTGGTGCGCGGCCACCTGGTGGTCTCGGCGCCGGCCGCCTTCGGTCGCCGTCACGTCGCCCCGCACGCGGCGGCGTTCAAGGCGCTGCACCCGGAGCTGCGGATGTCGTTCAACTTCACCGACAGCGTCGTCGACCTGGTGCGCGAGGGCTACGACATGGCGATCCGCATCGGCGAGGTGACCGATCCCAACTACGTCGCCGTGCGACTGTTCCCCAACCGGCGCGTGGTGTGCGGCACGCCGGACTACTTCGAGCGTCATGGCGTCCCGCATCTGCCGGAGGAGCTCGCCGGTCACAACTGCCTCGCCTTCAATCTGGCCGGCGGCCAGCAGCGCGGGTGGACCTTCCAGCGCGACGGAAAGCTGTTCGCGGTGCGGGTCGAGGGCGACCTGGCCTGCAACGACGGCGAGCTGCTTTACGGCTGGGTGAAGCAGGGGCTGGGCGTGGGCTGGCGTTCGACCTGGGAGATCCAGGCCGAGCTCAAGCGCGGCGAACTGGTCACCGTGCTCGACGAGTTCGCGGTGCCCAGCTACGACATCCAGGCGGTGTATCCGCAGCAGCGCTACCTGCCGGCCAAGGTGCGACATTTCATCGACCACCTGAGGGCGATCTATCAGCGCGACGGCTACTGGGAAGGGTGAGCCGGCGCTTGGTTCGACGCTCAGGCATGCGGTGGCGCGGGCAGGCGGGCCTCGAGTTCGCGGCGGAACAGGCTGGCGAGTTTCTTCGCTGCGCTGCCGAGCGGCACGCCACGCAGGGTCAGCAGGCCGAGCGGCATGGTGGGAGGAAGCGGCCGCAGGGCGAGGGGCTGCAGGCCGACGCCGACCTGCGGATCGGTCACCAGCACCTTCGGGCCGTAGCCGATGAGGTCGTTGCGGCGGACCAGGTCGAGGATCAGGTAGGGCGAGGAGCAATGCAGGATGCGGCTGGGGGCGCTGAAGCCCCGGGCGCGCAGCCACTCGACCAGGTTCATGCTCTGGCTGCCGGCGGAGAGATTGAGCACCCACTCGGCGTCCGCCACCTGGTTCCAGTCCTGCGCAGCCGCCAGCGGATGGCTGGTTCGCACCATCGGCACCGCGTCGATATCGGCGAGCGGCTCGAATTCGATCTCGTAGGGCAGATCCTGCGGTGAGGCGAGCGCGATTGCGAAATCGATCCTGCCCTCGATCAACCCGGGCAGCGCCTGCACCAGCAGGCCTTCGTGAAAGGTCAGTTCGGCTTCGGGCTGCGCCTTGCGGAAGGCCTTCAGCACGGCCGGCAGCACGGTCGCCGTCAGCAGCGGGGTGATCGCCGCCTTCACGTGCGCGCCGGCACCGCCACGCATGAGGCGGATCTCCGCGCGCGCCTTCTCGATCGTCGCCAGCACCAGGCGGGCGCGAATCAGCAGCGCGCTGCCTTCCGGGGTGAAACCGATGCCCTTGTAGCTGCGCTGCAGCAGCTCTGCGCCGACGTCCTCCTCGAGCTCGCGCAGCTCTATTGGTGAGCCAGATGACGACCCGAGACGTACCTGCGACCGAGATCGATACCGAACAGATGACGGCCTGGCGCCATGCCATTCACCGCAACCCGGAGCTCGGTTTCGAGGAGCACGCCACCAGTGCACTGGTCGCCGAGCAGCTGCGCGCCTGAGGCTACGAGGTCCATGCCGGCATCGCCGTCACCGGCGTGGTGGGCGTGCTGCGCGTCGGCGACGGCAGCGGGCGCACCCTCGGCCTGCGCGCCGACATGGACGCCATTCCGGTCCAGGAGATGACCGGCCTGCCGTGGGCGAGCATCAATCCCGGCAAGATGCACGGCTGCGGCCACGACGGCCACACCGCGATGCTGCTCGGGGCCGCCAGCGCGCTCGCCGCGCGGGCGCGCCAGGGGCAGCTGCAGGGCAACGGCACGCTGGTGCTGATCTTCCAGCCCGCCGAGGAACTCGGTGGCGGTGGCGGCGCGCGGCGCATGCTGGAGGAGGGCCTCTTCGAGCGCTTCCCCTGCGATGCGATCTTCGGCATGCACAACTTCCCGGGGATTCCGGTCGGCGAGGTTCACGTGCGTCCGGGCGCCTTCATGGCCTCCTCCGACAAGGTGCGGATCCGCTTCACCGGGCGTGGCGGCCACGGCGGCATGCCGCACCTGGCTGTGGATCCGACCCTGCCGGCGGCGGCGACCGTGCTCGGGCTGCAGTCCATCGTCGGGCGCAACGTCAATCCCAACCTCGCCGCGGTGATCAGCGTCGGGCGCATGCAGGCCGGCTCGGCCTACAACGTGATCGGCGAGGCGGCCGAGCTCGAGCTCAGCGTGCGCACCCTGGACCCCGACGTCCGCGACCTCGTCGAGCGCCGCATTCGCGAGCTTGCCGACCACCAGGCGCGTGCCTATGGCTGCAGCAGCGAGATTCGCTACGAGCGCGGCTACCCGGTGCTGATCAACGCCGCCGAGCCCACCGCCTTCGCGATCGAGGTGGCGCGCAGGACCTTCGGCAGCGCCCAGGTGGTCGCCGATGCCCAGCCGCTGACCGGCAGCGAGGACTTCGCCTTCCTGCTCGAGCGGGTGCCGGGCTGCTACCTGCTCGTCGGCAACGGCGACAACGGCCACACCGAGGGCAGATGGTCGGGCGAATGCATGGTTCACAACCCCCATTACGACTTCAACGATGCCTGCCTCGCGGTGGGCGCCCGGCTGTGGGTCGGCCTGGTCGAGCAGTACCTTCAAAACTAAACCCTTCAAGGAGACACCATGAAACTCGGCAAACTTCTGGCCACCCTGTCGACCGGCCTCGTCCTCGCCACCGGTGCCGGTCTTCCCGCCGCCCAGGCCGCAACCACCCTGACCATGTCGAGCTGGGTGTCGCCCACCCACTTCCTGACGCCCGAGGTCTTCCGGCCCTGGATCGAGGACGTCAAGCGCGTCACCGAAGGCCGCGTAGATGTCCGCATTCTGCCCAAGCCGGTCGGCGGGCCGGCCCAGCACTGGGAGCTGGCACGCAAGGGCGTGGCGGACATCACCTGGGGCAACTTCACCTACGAGCCGGATCGCTTCAAGGCGCTGTGGTTCTCGGAGATGCCGTTCAGCGGCACCAACGCCGAGGCGTCCTCGGTGGCGCTGTGGGAGACCTACCAGAAGTACCTCGCCGGCAAGCCGGCCTTCGAAGGCGTGGTCATGCTCGGCGTCGGCCTGTTCGGTGGTGGCCAGATCCACCACGGCAGCAAGTCGATCATCGAGCCCGACGACCTCAAGAACCAGAAGGTGCGCATGGGCGGCCCGATCCAGAAGCGCCTGCTCGAAGACCTCGGCGCGGTGGCGGTCGCCGGCCCCGGCCCGAAAGCCTACGAGCTGCTCGAGAGCGGCGTGGTCGATGCGTCCCTGCACTCGATCGAGTCGGTGATCAACTTCCGCGTCGAGGACAAGCTCAAGCACCACACCATCGTCCCCGGCGGCTTCTACGACGCGAGCTTCTTCATCGTCATCAACGAGGGCAAGTGGAACAAGCTCTCCGAGGCCGACCGCAAGGCGATCATGAGCGTGTCGGGCGAGAAGCTGTCGCGCCTGTGGGGCCAGCGCTTCGACGTGCAGAACAAGGCCGGCGAGGCGAAGCTGCGTGCCGAAGGGCACAGCTTCAACGAGCCCTCGAAGGCGCTGTTCGAGCGCATCGGCGCGGTGCGCGAGCGCATGCTCGCCGACTGGGCGGCCGAAGGCCCGAGCTTCGGGGTCGACAAGCCGCTGGAGATGCTCGAGTTCTTCGAGCAGCGCTACAAGGCCCACGCCGGCAAGTGATCGCCGGCTGATCCCGGAGGTGGCCGGCCCGAGTCGGCCACACCGACATGGAGACACACATGGACGCGTATCTGTCCCGCATCCGCAGGCTCGTCGAGGCGCTGCTCATCCTCACCCTGTCGGGCATGGTGCTGCTCACTTTCATCGACGTCATCGGCCGCCGGCTGTTCGGCGCGCCGCTCTATGGCGCGCACGACGCCACCGAGCACCTGATGGCGATCATGGTGTTCTGCGGCCTGCCCCTGCTCACTGCCGCGCGCGGCCACCTCACCGTCGATCTGTTCGACAAGTGGCTGCTGCGTCCGGGCTGGGCGTGGTGGCAGCGCCTGGTGTCCGCGCTGGTGGCGCTGGTGCTGCTGCTGATCGCCTACGAGTTCTACAACTCGGCCATCGAGGCGGGCAAGATCCAGGATCCTGGGCATGAACGCGGTCGACTGGATCTCGTACGCGATCGTGTGCGTGTTCCAGCTCGGCCTCTTCCTGCGCGGCTTCGACTGGATCACCAACTTCCTCAACTGGGCCGGCCCGCTGGTCTACCTCGTGATGATCGCGCTGCTCGGGGTGATCTGGTACAAGGCCGGCGGTGGCCTCGTCACCGAGCTCGGCAACATCTTCGACGGTCGCGGCGAGCACCCGGGCGGCCCGGTGGCGGCCTTCGCCGCGGTGGTCGGCACCATGGTGGCCTACTTCGCCGCGGTGGTGATCAACTACGGCGACTTCTCGCGCTTCGTGAAGGGCGAGTCGCAGATGAAGTGGGGCAACTTCCTCGGCCTGCCGGTGAGCCTGGCCTTCTTCTCCTTCCTGGCGCTGTTCATCACCGCCGGCACCGCGGTGCTGTTCGGCGAGATCGTCACCAACCCGGCCGAGATGGTGGCCAAGGTCGACAACCTGGCGCTGACCATCATCGCCGCGCTCACCTTCTTCGCCGCCACCGTCGGCATCAACCTCGTCGCCAACTTCATCCCCGCGGCCTTCGGCCTTGCCAACCTCGCCCCCGCGAAGATCAGCGCGCGCACCGGCGGCATCATCACCGCGGTGATCTCGTTCTTCATCGGCGGCCTGTGGGTGGCGCTGATCAGCCACATCGGCATCGCCGGCTTCGTCGATACCCTGGGCGCGGTGCTGGCGCCGCTGTACGGCATCGTCGTCGCCGACTACTACCTGGTGCGCAAGCAGAAGCTCAACGTGCAGGACCTGTTCTCGGCCGAGCCGGGCTCCACCTACTACTTCGACAAGGGCTGGAACAAACGCGCCCTGTTCGCCTTCTCGGTGGCCTCGCTGTTCTCGGTGGCCTCGGTGTGGACGCCGGCGCTCTCCGCCTGGGCGGGCTTCTCGTGGATGTTCGGTGCGCTCCTCGGTGCGGTGCTGCACCTGGCGCTGATGAGCCGCAAGGCGCCGGTCGTGGTGGCGCAGCCGGCCTGAGTCCGGTTCCGCCGCCGGGCACTGCGGCGGGCGGCGCCCCTGGCCGGCGTCCGCTGCAGATCCCGATAGTCCCCATCGACGCGGCCGTATGTCGCCGCCGGCGCGGCGGTGCATAATCCGTCCCGCACTGTCATTCGCCGCCCTCATCCACGGCGGCAGCACTTCGGCCGCGGCCCCCGTCAGGGGCGCCGCGGCGTTTTCCTTTTGGAGGTCCGATGTCCGCATCCGGTACGCCCCGCCTGGCGCTCGTCGCGCTCGCCGCGCTGTCCCTGATCTGGGGTTACAACTGGGTGGTCATGAAGCAGGTGATCCAGTACGTCGATCCCTTCGACTTCTCCGCCATCCGCACCCTGCTCGGTGCCGCCACGCTGTTCCTGGTGCTGCTCGCGCTGCGCCGGCCGCTGTCGCTGGTGGCGGCGCGCCAGGTGATCCTGCTCGGCGTGCTGCAGACCGCCGCCTTCACCGCGCTGATCCAGTGGGCGCTGGTGTCGGGCGGTGCGGGCAAGACCGCGGTGCTGGTCTATACGATGCCGTTCTGGGTCATCCCGATGGCGTGGTGGGCGCTTGGCGAGCGCGTGCGCGGCCTGCAGTGGGCGGCGATCGCGATCGCCGGCTGCGGCCTGGTGCTGGTGCTGCAGCCGTGGGCCATGGGCGGCAGCGCGTTCGGCAACCTGCTCGCGGTGGCCGGCGGCATCACCTGGGCGACCTCCGCGGTGGTGGCCAAGCGCATGCGTCGCGATCACGCCTTCGACCTGCTGTCGCTGACGGCCTGGCAGATGCTGTTCGGCGCGATCGCGCTGTGCGTGCTCGCCGCGCTGCACCCCTCGCGACCGATCGACCCCACGCCGTATTTCTTCGGCGCGCTCGCCTTCAATGCGGTGCTCGCCACCGGGCTGGCCTGGCTGCTGTGGCTGTACGTGCTGCAGAAGCTGTCGACCGGCATGGCCGGCCTGTCGGCGCTGGGCGTCCCGCTGATCGGCGCGCTCGCGGGCTGGATCGAACTCGGCGAGCGGCCGAACGCGGTCGAATTCACCGGCATGGTGCTGATCGTCGGCGCGCTGGCGCTGATCAGCCTGTGGTCGCTGGTGCAGTCGCGGCGGGCGGCGGGTTGAGCGGCTCGCCCCGCATGCGCTTGCCGTAACGGCAACTTGCGGACGTTGTCCGCTTTCGATTAGTCTCCGCCTGCATTCGATCCGGGTGCCCCGTCATACAACCGTATGACGGGGTGAAACGGGAAGTCCGGTGACGTCGTTCGCCCCGCGCGAACGGCCAGTCCGGCGCAGCCCCCGCTGCTGTGAGCCTGACGAATCCGCCAACACGCCACTGAGCCTCGCGCTCGGGAAGGTCGGCGGAGGAGGAAGACGGCGAGCCAGAAGACCGGCCCGATCGAGTACGGAACACCGCGCCCCGCAAGGGCCGTGGCGTTCCAGGTTGATGTGAGCCCCGGGGTGTGGGTTCGATCCGACTGGTTTCCCGCCGGCCGCCCGCGTGCGCCGGAAGCTCCAGCCGACTCGTCGTGCATTCGTCTCCAGGCACTGCCGTGCCGGGAATGCGTCCGCGGTATCGCCGCGTCCGTAGCTCCCCTCGGCAGCGCCAGGGCAGGACGCAAGGCCGCCCCCCGCCCGCGTGGTTCGCATCGTCGTTCCAAGCACTCGTGGGGAGTCATCATGCACATCGAACCCGGCATCCTTTCCGGCGCCAAGATCGCCGCCGCCAACCTCGCCGCCACCGCGCTTGCCGCCGCGCAGGCGCCGCAACTGTTCAAGAAGCCGCAACTGATCCTGCGCACGCTGCTCGCGGCGCTGTTCCTTTCGGTCTTCATGCAGAGCTTCCACATGCCTGCGGGCGTGTCGGAGCTGCACTTCATCGGCGCCATGCCGATCTATCTCGCGCTCGGCTTCGCGCCCACGCTGCTCGGCTTCGGTCTAGGCCTGCTGCTGCAGGGCGTGGTCTTCGAGCCGACCGACCTGCTGCACCTGGGCGTCAACTTCCTGTCGCTGGCCGTGCCGCTGGTGGCGCTGCACGCCACGCTCGGCCGCAGGCTCGCGGCTGGCGCCGCCACCCGGGTGCAGTCGGTGCTGAAGCTCGACGCCGCCTACTACGCCGGCGTCGCCGCCATGGTCGGCTTCTGGCTGGCGATGGGCGAGGTTGCAACGCCCTTCGGCGAATGGGTGACCTTCGCCGCGGCCTACCTGCCGGTGGTGCTGATCGAGCCGGTGCTGACCGTGGCGGTGGTTCGGCTGCTGCAGTCGCATGCGCATCGCCCGCTCGTGCAGCTCTGCTTCGCCGTGCCGGCGCGCGGTTGATGCCGGCCGTGGCGAACAAGGCCGGAGGCACCGTCTGGTTCGTCGGCGCAGGCCCCGGCGATCCCGACCTGATCACGGTGAAGGGCCGCCGCCTGCTCGAGCAGGCGGGGGCGATCCTGTTCGCGGGCTCGCTGGTCGACCGCGCGGCCACGCAGTTCGCGCCGCCCGGCTGCGAGATCCGCGACTCGAAGGACATGACGCTCGAGGACATGAGCGCCTGGCTGCTGGACGCCTGCGCCCGCCATCGCACCGTGGTGCGCCTGCAGACCGGCGACCCCGGCCTGTATGGCGCGCTGGTCGAGATGACCCGCCCGCTCGATGCGGCGGGCATCGCCTGGCAGGTGGTGCCGGGCGTGTCCTCGGCGATGGCCTCGGCCGCCGCCGCCGGTGAGACCCTGACCCTGCCGGAAGTGACGCAGACCGTAATCCTCACCCGCGTCGCCGGCCGCACGCCGATGCCGCCGGGCGAGGACCTGGCGGCGCTCGCCGCGCACCGCACGACGCTGTGCATCTTCCTGTCGATCACGCTGCTGCACGAGGTACAGCGCGCGCTGCGCGCCGCCGGCTGGCCGGAGGAGGCGCCCATCGTGGTGGTGCAGAAGGCGAGCTGGCCGGGCGCGGAGAAGGTCGTCCGCGGCACGCTGGCCGACATCAAGCGCCGCTGCCAGGACGAGAAGATCGCCAGCCAGGCCATGATCATCGCCAGCCCCGCGCTCGGCGCCCGCC
>JARRBR010000078.1 GCA_029982755.1 Rhodocyclaceae bacterium | reverse complement strand
GCCGATCAAACCGGCGGCACGAGCTTCGGCCAAGGCCTCTTCGAAGCGCTGGTAGACCTCGAAGATCTCGCCGTGGATGTAGTTGTAACCGCGCGCAGCACCCATCGCGTAGGCGGCGATGGCCATGCCCTCGATGACGCTGTGCGGGTTGTAGCGCAGGATGTCGCGGTCCTTGAAGGTACCCGGCTCGCCCTCGTCCGAGTTGCACGCGAGGTACTTGTCGCCCGGGAAGGAGCGCGGCATGAAGCTCCACTTCAGGCCGGTCGGGAAGCCTGCGCCGCCACGGCCACGCAGCACCGAGGTCTTGAGCTCGGCGATGATCGCGTCCTGCGGGGTCTTGTCGGCGATGATCTTCCTCAGCGCCGAATAGCCGCCGCGGGCGACGTAGTCCTGGAGCCGCCAGGTGCGGTCGCCGTCACAGCCGGCGAGGATCATTCCTTGCGTGCTCATTTCTTGTCCAGCTCGGCCAGCATCTGGTCGATCTTCTCGGTCGTCATCCAGCTGCACATGTGATGATTGTTCACCAGCAGCACCGGGGCGTCGCCACAGGCGCCCATGCACTCGCCTTCCTTCAGCGTGAACTTGCCGTCGGGTGTGGTCTCGTTGAAGTCGATGCCGAGCTTGTGCTTGAGGTAGTCGCCAGCGTGCACACCGCCCGACAGCGCACAGGGCAGGTTGGTGCACACGGTGATCTTGTGGCGACCGACCGGCTCGAGGTCGTACATGTTGTAGAAGCTCGCGACCTCATAGGCAGCGATCGGCGGCATGCCGAGATAGCGGGCGACGAACTCGATGAGTTCCTTGGGCAGCCAGCCCTTCTCGACCTGCGCGATCCGCAGCGCGGCCATGACCGCGGACTGCTTCTGATCGGGCGGATACTTGGCGATCTCTCGATCGATCTGTTGCAGCGATTCCTGGCTCAGCATGTCGTCTTGATCTTCCGGATAGCCTGCCGATTCTTGTTTGATTCAGCGGCGCCGCCAGGCGCCCCTTCGATGCCGCCGGCGAACCGGCGCCGCCTCAGCGGTCGATCTCGCCGAACACCACGTCCATCGTGCCGATGATCGCGACCACGTCGGCGATCATGTGGCCGCGGGCGATGTCGTCCATCGCGGCGAGGTGCGCGAAGCCCGGTGCGCGCAGCTTCAGGCGGTAGGGCTTGTTCGCGCCGTCAGACACCGCATACACGCCGAACTCGCCCTTCGGATGCTCGACCGCGGAATAGACCTCGCCCTTGGGCACGTGCATGCCTTCGGTGAAGAGCTTGAAGTGGTGGATCAGCTCTTCCATGTTGGTCTTCATCGCCTCGCGCGAGGGCGGCGCGACCTTGTGATTGTCGGTGATGACCGGGCCCGGGTTCTTGCGCAGCCAGTCGATGCACTGCTTGACGATGCGGTTGGACTGGCGCATCTCTTCCATGCGGCACAGGTAACGGTCGTAGCAGTCGCCGTTCTTGCCCACGGGGATGTCGAAATCCATCCGATCGTACACTTCGTAGGGCTGCTTCTTGCGCAGGTCCCAGGCAATGCCCGAACCGCGCAGCATCGGGCCGGTGAACCCCCAGGCCAGCGCCTGCTCCGGCGACACCACGCCGATGCCGACGGTACGCTGCTTCCAGATCCGGTTGTCGGTCAGCAGGGTCTCGTATTCGTCGCAGTAGGTCGGGAAGCGGTTGGTGAAGTCCTCGAGGAAGTCGAGCATCGAGCCTTCGCGGGCCGCATTGAGCTCGCGGACCGTCTTCTCGTTCTTGAACTTGTTGACCTCGTACTTCGGCATGCGGTCCGGCAGGTCGCGGTAGACGCCGCCCGGACGGTAGTACGCCGCGTGCATGCGGGCACCCGAGACCGCCTCATAGACGTCCATCAGGTCTTCGCGCTCGCGGAAGGTGTACAGCACCATCGTCATCGCGCCGATGTCGAGCGCGTGGGTGCCGATGTTGAGCAGGTGATTCAGGATGCGGGTGATCTCGTCGAACATCACCCGGATGTACTGCGCGCGCTCCGGAACCTGCACGCCGAGCAGCTTCTCGATCGCCATGCAGTAGGCGTGCTCGTTGCACATCATCGACACGTAGTCGAGGCGGTCCATGTAAGGCACGGACTGCACCCAGGTGCGGGTCTCGGCGAGCTTCTCGGTGCCGCGGTGCAGCAGGCCGATGTGCGGGTCGGCGCGCTCGACGACTTCGCCGTCGAGCTCGAGCACCAGGCGGAGCACGCCGTGCGCCGATGGGTGCTGCGGACCGAAGTTGATCGTGTAGTTGCGGATTTCAGCCATGGCCGACGTCCCCGTAGTTCTCTTCGCGCACGATGCGCGGCGTGTTCTCGCGCGGCTCGATGGTGACCGGCTGATAGACAACCCTGCCCTGCTCCGGGTCGTAACGCATCTCGACGTAGCCGGACACCGGGAAATCCTTGCGGAAGGGGTGACCGACGAAGCCGTAGTCGGTCAGGATGCGGCGCAGGTCGGGATGGCCCGAGTACATGATCCCGTACAGGTCGAAAGACTCGCGCTCGTACCAGTTGGCGCTCGGCCACACATCGACCACCGAATCCACCACCGGGAACTCGTCGTCCTCGGCGAACACCTTCAGGCGCAGACGCCAGTTGTGCTTCACCGAGGTCAGGTGCGCCGCCGACGCGAAGCGCTTGCCTTCCCAGGGCGCATTGCCGTAGGCGGAGTAATCGAGACCGGAAACGTCGATCAGCTGCTCGAAATGCAGATCGGCGTGATCGCGCAGCTGGCGCGCGACGTTCAGATAATCGGAGGCCGGAACCTCGATCGTCACCTCGCCGCGATCGACCACGAGCGAAGTGATCCGCTCACCGAAGACGTCGCGCAAGGTCTGGCTCAGGCGTTCAAGCTTGGCACTCATGTCTGGGACACCCGTCAGCGCGCAATCGTGTTCGTGCGCTTGATCTTGTTCTGAAGCTGGAGAATGCCGTAGATCAGCGCCTCGGCCGTGGGCGGACAGCCCGGCACATAGACGTCGACCGGCACGATGCGGTCGCAACCGCGCACGACCGAGTAGGAATAGTGGTAGTAGCCGCCGCCGTTGGCACAGGAGCCCATCGAGATGACCCAGCGCGGCTCGGACATCTGGTCGTAGACCTTGCGCAGCGCCGGCGCCATCTTGTTGCACAGCGTGCCGGCGACGATCATCAGATCGGACTGGCGCGGACTCGGACGGAAGACCACGCCGAAACGGTCGAGGTCGTAGCGGGAACAGCCCGCATGGATCATTTCCACCGCACAGCAGGCCAGACCGAAGGTCATCGGCCACAACGAGCCGGTGCGCGTCCAGTTGATGACCGCATCGAGCGAGGTGGTGACGAACCCCTCGCGGAAGACGCCCTCAATGCTCATGCATTACTCCCAGTCGAGTGCGCCGTTTTTCCACTCGACGATATAGCCAATGACCAGAACCGCCAGAAAGACCATCACCGAGCCGAACACGAACCAGGCAATCTCGCCGGCGGCGATGAATTCCTGGAAGACCGTCGCCCACGGAAAGAGGAAGGCGATCTCGAGGTCGAACAGGATGAACAGAATGGCGATCAGGTAGTAGCGGACGTCGAATTTCATGCGGGCGTCTTCAAACGCCTCGAAGCCGCACTCGTAGGGAGAATTCTTTTCCGAATCGGGACGATAGGGGGCAATGAGGCGCCCGAGGATGACGGGCGCAAGACCGAAACCCAGGCCGACGAGCATGAACATCAGGACGGGAAAATAATTTTCCAGCATGTCCGGAGACCCCCTAATTTGAAGTCATCGGCGTCAATGACGCGCCGCGATTATTGTTTTTGCTCTGCTCTGCATGGGAACGCCCGCTTCCGCGGGCGTTCCCGGAATGTGGTGCCGACGATGAGACTCGAACTCATACGGCTTTCGCCACTACCCCCTCAAGATAGCGTGTCTACCAATTTCACCACGTCGGCGCTTCGTTCTGACAGCGCGGTAATTATAAGTGTTTTCCCGCACTGCGCAAAGAGCTCGTTGCCAATTATTTCGGGATCGACTGGGCCGGCGAGGTGTCGATCGGCGCCGCCGGAACCGGGGTCGTGGCCGGCGCGGTCTGCACGCCTTCCATGACGCTGGAGGGTGCCGCGGGCTTGTTGCTGGCGAGGAAACTCAGCCCCAGGCTGGTCAGGAAAAACACGGTGGCGAGCACCGCGGTCGTGCGACTCAGGAAGTTCGCCGAACCCGTCGCACCGAAGAGGCTGCCCGAGGAGCCGCTGCCGAAGGCCGCACCCATGTCGGCCCCCTTGCCATGCTGCACCAGCACAAGACCGATCACGCCGAGACCGACCAGCACATGCACGGTCAGCACAAGAGAAAAGAGATAGTCACCCATCATGAATCCTGAAAAAGACCAGAAATAGAAAACTCAGACGCCACCGGCCGCTGCGCGGCAGATGGCCATGAAGTCGGCAGCGACGAGCGAAGCCCCGCCGATCAGCCCACCGTCGACGTCGTCGAGCGCGAACAAGCCGGCGGCATTCTCGGGTTTGACGCTGCCGCCATAGAGGATGCGCACCGCATCGGCCGCCACGCCCTGCTGCCGCAACCAGCCACGAATACCCGCGTGCACGTCCTCGACCTGGGCGACGGTCGCCGAACGCCCGCTGCCGATCGCCCACACCGGCTCGTAGGCCAGCACCACGCGCGCCATCGCCTCACGACCGAGCACTTCGAGCACCGCGCCGAGCTGGCGGCCGATCACCGCCATCGCCCTGCCCTCGTCGCGCTCGACCAGCGTCTCGCCCACGCACACGATCGGGGCGAGCGCCGCTGCCATCGCTGCGCGCGCCTTGCGGCCGACGAGGAGATCGTCCTCGGCGAACAGCGCACGGCGCTCGGAGTGGCCGACGATCACGTATCGACAGCCGAACTCGGCGAGCATCGCCGCACTGACCTCGCCCGTATACGCGCCCGCCTCGAACTCGCTGACATCCTGCGCCCCGAGAACGAGACCGGCTGGCCGCTCCTGCAGCTGCGCGAGGTAAGGGAAAGGCACGCAAACCGCCATCTCCACGCCGGCCGGAACCTCGAGCTGGTCGAGGAGCCTGCGATTGGCGGCCAGACTGCCATTCATCTTCCAGTTGCCGGCGACGAGCCTGGTCATGTATCGAATCGCGTCGTTGTGGATAAACCGCAGGATTATAGGGTGCCGAGCGCGCGACCTGCAAATCGCCGCGGACGCCACACCTGCCCGCGCCGCCACTTTGCATGAACGCGGGGCCCGAACCATACTCGAACGGTCAGTCCGTACCGCGACTGCCAGCCCTCGACGACGCAAGGAGACGACCATGGACAAGCCGATACACGGCCTGAGCGAGCTGTTCGCCCAGCTGGGACTGCGGAGCGACGCCGCCTCGATCGAGACCTTCATCAGGACGCATTCGCCTCTGGCCGAGACGGTCAAGATCGCCGACGCCCCGTTCTGGACGCCCGCGCAGGCGGCCTTCCTGCGCGAGAAGCTGGGCGAGGACGCCGACTGGGCCGAACTGGTCGACCAGTTGAGCGCCGCCCTGCGCGGCAGCTGAATGCACGACGGGCGCGTGCGGGGATCCCCCGTCCGCGCCCGTCGACCGGCTTGCCGCACACGCGGCCGCGCCACCCCGTCAGCCGAAGCGGCCGGTGATGTAGTCCTCGGTTTCCTTCTTCTTCGGTTTGACGAAGAGCTCGTCGGTGACCCCGAACTCCACCATCTCGCCCAGGTACATGTAGGCGGTGTAGTCGGAGATCCGCGCCGCCTGTTGCATGTTGTGGGTAACGATGACGATGGTGAATTCCTCCTTCAGCTCGTCGATCAGCTCCTCGATGCGCGCGGTCGAGATCGGGTCGAGCGCCGAGGTGGGCTCGTCGAGCAGGATCACCTCGGGCTTCACCGCGATGCCGCGCGCAATGCACAGGCGCTGCTGCTGGCCGCCCGACAGGCTCATGCCGCTCTGCTTGAGCTTGTCCTTGACCTCGTCCCACAGCGCCGCCTTGCGCAGCGCCCACTCGACGCGATCGTCCATGTCCTTGGACGAGAGCTTCTCGTGCAGCTTCACGCCGAAGGCGATGTTGTCGTAGATCGACATCGGGAACGGCGTGGGCTTCTGGAACACCATGCCGATCTTCGCGCGCAGCACGCTGACGTCGATGTCCGAGGCGAGCAGGTTGCGGCCGTCGAACAGCAACTGTCCTTCCGCGCGCTGCTCCGGATACAGGTCGTACATGCGGTTGATCGTGCGCAGCAGCGTGGACTTCCCGCAGCCCGAGGGGCCGATGAAGGCAGTGCACTTGTGGCGCGCCATCTTGAAGTTGATGTTCTTGAGCGCGTGGAACTTGCCGTAGTAGAAGTTGAAGTCCTTGAACTCGATTTGCGCGTCGGTGATATCCATTCTCTTCTCCAATCCCGGCCCGCCGTCGCGGCGGGCGCGGATTGCATGCGGCGAATGCCTTAGTTGATCTTCTCGGCGCGCAGGAACACGCGCGCAATGATGTTGAGTACGAGCACGCCCATCGTGATCAGGAACACGCCGGCCCAGGCCAGCTCCTGCCAGTTGCTGAAGGGGCTCATGGCGAACTTGAAGATCGTGACCGGCAGGTTGGCCATCGGCTCGTTCAGGTTCAGCGTCCAGAACTGGTTGGACAGCGCGGTAAACAGCAGCGGCGCAGTCTCGCCGGCGATGCGCGCCACCGCCAGCAGCACGCCGGTCAGCACGCCGGCGCGGGCCGCGCGCAGCGTCACCTTCGAGATCACCACGCTCTTCGGCGCGCCCAGCGCGAAGGCCGCCTCGCGCAGCGTGTTGGGGATCAGCTGCAGCATGTTCTCCGTGGTGCGCACCACCACCGGCAGCACGATCAGCGCCAGCGCGAGCACGCCCGACCAGGCCGAGAACTTCCCCGTCTGCGCCACGACGACTGCATACACGAAGAGGCCGATCACGATCGACGGCGCCGACAGCAGCAGGTCGTTGATGAAACGGGTGACGGACCCCAGCCAGTGGTGGCGGCCGTACTCGGCCAGATACACCCCGGCGAGGATGCCGATCGGCGTTCCGAGCAGGGTCGCGAGCACCACCATGATCAGACTGCCGGCGATCGCGTTGGCGAGGCCACCGGTCTCCGCACCGGGCGGCGGCGTCATCTCGGTGAAGAGCGAGGCCGATAGGCCGGACAGGCCCAGCTCGAGCACCGTCCACAGGATCCACGCCAGCCAGAACAGGCCGAACGCCATCGCCGACAGTGACAGCGTCAGCGCGAGCCGGTTGATGAATTTGCGTCTTGCAAGCAGGTTCATGTTCGTTCTCGCTCAGCTCTTCGCACCCTCGCCCCTGGCGAGACGCTGCAGCAGAAGTTTGGACACCACGAGCACGATCAGCGTGATGACGAAGAGGATCAGGCCCAGTTCCATCAGCGCCGCGGTGTGCAGCCCCGGATCGGCTTCGGCGAACTCGTTCGCCAGCGCGGAGGTGATGCTGTTGCCCGGCGCGAACAGCGAGGCCGAATCGAGGAAGTTGGTATTGCCGATCACGAAGGTCACCGCCATGGTTTCACCGAGGGCGCGCCCGAGGCCGAGCATGACGCCGCCGATCACGCCGGTCTTGGTATAGGGCAGGACCACGCCCCACATCACCTCCCAGGTCGTGCAGCCGACGCCATAGGCCGACTCCTTGAGCATCGGCGGCGTCACTTCGAACACGTCGCGCATCACCGAGGCGATGTACGGGATGATCATGATCGCGAGGATGATGCCCGCGCACAGCAGGCCGATGCCGAGCGGCGCACCCGCGAAGAGCTTGCCGATCAGCGGCAGCTGGCCAAGCGTCGATTGCAGCGCCGGCTGGATGTACTTGGCGAAGATCGGGGCGAACACCAGCAGACCCCACATGCCGTACACGATCGAGGGGATCGCGGCGAGCAGCTCGATCGCGGTGCCGAGCGGACGGCGCAGCCAGGCGGGCGCCATCTCGGTCAGGAACAGGGCGATGCCGAAACTCACCGGCACGGCGATCAGCAAGGCGATCGCGGAGGTCACGAGGGTGCCGTAGATCGGGATCAGGCCGCCGAACTCTTCCATCGGCGGATTCCAGGCATCCGAGAACAGGAAGCCGATGCCGAAGGCCTGGATGCTGGGCCAGGACGCATAGATGAGGGCGAGGATGATGCCCGCCAGCAGGATCAGGGTCAGCCAGGCGAAGGACTTCGCCATGCCGCCGAACAGCCGGTCGACGAGCTTGCTCGAAGCCGACGACTTGAATCCGGTCGTTTGCATGGAAACACCAGAAAGGGCGGCGGCACCATTGCCGCCGCCCGCTGAAAGGTCATCGCCAAAGGCCCCGCGGGCCTTCGGCTGGATGGTGGAACGAGCCACGAAGCGGGCTCCGGATTACTTGGCCGGGAAGACCGGATTGCCGGCGGCGTCCTTCATCTCGCCCCAGGAAGCACGGATCAGCTCGACGGTGGCCTTCGGCAGCGGAACGTATTCCAGCTCCAGCGCCATGTCGCCGCCGTTGGCGTAGGCCCACTCGAAGAACTTAAGCGCTTCCGCCGCCTGCGCCGGCTTTTCCTGCACCTTGTGCATCAGGATGAAGGTGGCGCTGGTGATCGGCCACGACTTGGCGCCCGGCTCGTTGGTCAGGATCTCGTAGAACGCGGACTTCGACCAGTCGGCGCCTTCGGCCGCAGCGGCGAAGGACTCGGCGCTCGGCTCGACGAACTGGCCTTCCTTGTTCTGCATGATCGCGTGAGCCAGCTTGTTCTGCTTGGCGTAGGCGTACTCGACGTAGCCGATCGAACCCGGCAGGCGCTGCACGAAGGCCGACACGCCCTCGTTGCCCTTGCCGCCCAGACCCACCGGCCACTGCACCGCGGTGCCTTCACCGATCTTCTCCTTCCACTCGGGCGAGACCTTGGACAGGTAGTTGGTGAACACGAAGGTGGTGCCCGAACCGTCGGCGCGACGCACGACACCGATGTCCTGCTCCGAGAGCTTGACGCCCGGGTTCAGCGCGACGATGGCCGGATCGTTCCACTTCGTGATCTTGCCGTGATAGATGTTGGCCAGCACTTCACCGGTGAGCTTCAGCTCGCCCGGCTTGACGCCTTCGAGGTTCACCACCGGCACGACCGCACCGATGACCGTCGGGAACTGTTGCAGGCCACCCTCGGCCAGCTTCTCCGGGGTCAGCGGCATGTCCGAGGCGCCGAAATCGACCGTCTTGGCGCCGATCTGGCGGATGCCGCCACCGGAGCCGATCGACTGGTAATTCACGCGGTTGCCGGTCGCCTTCTGGTAAGCGTCGGCCCACTTCGCGTAGATCGGCGCGGGGAAGGTGGCGCCGGCGCCAGTGATGTCGGCAGCTTGGGCATTGACCGCGAACAGCACGGTCGAGCAGGCGGCGAGAGCGAACTTGGTGGAGAAACGCATGTTGGACTACCTCGGGTTGGAAAACTGAGCCCGTAAGTTAGCAACGCTGTGTTACAGCAACGTTTCATGTCATCGAACCGGAAGATTTCTCCCGCTCCGGCGCGCGGGGCGGAACGCCCGACAGCGTCCCGCCCCGCCCGGTCCTCAGGCGAAGGCGTGCTGCACCGCGTCGGCGATGTCGCGCGCGAGCTGGTCGACCAGAGCGCCGTCCCGACCTTCCACCATCACCCGCAGCAGGGGCTCGGTGCCCGAGGGACGCAGCAGCACGCGGCCGGCGTCGCCCAGCACCTGCTCGGCGCGACGCTGCGCGCCGGCGATGCCGGCATCCGCCCGCCAGTCGAAGCCGCCGGGCATGCGCACATTGATCAGGCGCTGGGGGTAGAACACCAGGTCGGCGCAGGCCTCGGCCAGCGACTGGCCGCGCTGCTTGAGCGCGGCCAGTACCTGCAGCGCGGACACGATGCCGTCGCCGGTGGTGTGGCGGTCGAGGCAGATGATGTGGCCGGAATTCTCGCCGCCCAGCTTCCAGCCGCGCTCGTGCAACTGCTCTAGCACGTAGCGGTCGCCGACCTTGGCGCGCGCGAAGGGGGCGCCAAGGCGACCGATCGCGTGCTCGAAGCCGAGATTGCTCATCAGCGTGCCGACCACGCCGTCGAGCCGGCCTTCGGCGTGGCGGGCGCAGGCGATCACGTAAAGCAGCTTGTCGCCGTCGTAGATCTCGCCGCGGTGGTCGACCATGATCAGGCGGTCGGCGTCGCCGTCCAGGGCGATGCCCAGGTCCGCTCCCTGCGCCAGCACCGCGGCCTTCAGGTTCTCGGGCCGGGTCGCCCCCACCCCGTCGTTGATGTTGAGGCCGTTGGGCTCGACGCCGACCGGCAGCACCTCGGCGCCGAGCTCGTGCAGCACCTTGGGCGCGATCTGGTAGGCCGCGCCGTGCGCACAATCCACCGCAATGCGAAGGCCGCGCAGGTCGAGCTCGTTGGGGAAGGTGCTCTTGCAGAACTCGATGTAGCGCCCGGCCGCATCGTTCACGCGGCGCGCCTTGCCGAGGCGGGCGGCCTCGACGCAGCCCATCGGCTCGTCGAGGCGTGCCTCGATCTCCAGTTCGACCGCATCCGGCAGCTTGGCGCCGCCGGCGGAGAAGAACTTGATGCCGTTGTCGTAGAAGGGGTTGTGCGAGGCGGAGATCACCACCCCCGCCTGCAGGCGCAGCGCGCGGGTCAGGTAGGCCACCGCCGGGGTCGGGATCGGCCCGGCCAGCATCACGTCCGCCCCGGCGGCAGCGAAACCCGCCTCCAGCGCCGCCTCGAGCATGTAGCCCGAGATCCGCGTGTCCTTGCCGATCAGCACCGTGGGGTGCTCGCCTGCCGGCAGCTTCTCGCGCGCCACCAGGGTCACGCCTGCCGCGTAGCCGAGCTTCATCACGAATTCGGGGGTGATCGGCGCATCGCCGACCTTTCCCCGAACGCCATCGGTGCCGAAATACTTGCGCGCCATCATCACTCCGCGAGCTTCACAAAGCGCGGATTATGACACCGCGGCGCGCCCCCTGCTCAGCCCTCGGCGATCGTCGCCTGCCACACCTTGAGCGCATCGACCGTGGCCGCCACGTCGTGCACGCGCACGATGCCGGCGCCGCGCTGCACCGCGATCAGCGCCGCGGCCACGCTGCCCGCCAGGCGCTCGCCGACCTCGCGCCCGGTCACCGCACCGATCATCGACTTCCGCGACATCCCCGCCAGCACCGGCAGTCCGCCTTCGGTGAAGCGCGCCAGCTCGCGCAGCAGGGTGAAGTTGTGCACGGTGCGCTTGCCGAAGCCGAAGCCCGGATCGAGCACCAGGCGCTCGCGCGCCACCCCTGCGGCCTCCAGCGCCGCGACGCGCTCGTCGAGGAAGGCCATCACCTCGCCGACCACGTCGTCGTAGCGCGGATCCTGCTGCATCGTGCGCGGCTCGCCCTGCATGTGCATCAGGCACAGCCCGGATTCGCCCGCCGCCACCGCCTCGATCGCACCCGGGGCGCGGAAGGCGTTGATGTCGTTGATCATGTCCGCGCCCGCCGCGAGCGCCGCGCGCATCACCGCCGGCTTCACCGTGTCGATCGACAGCGGCACGTTCCAGGCGCGCGCCTGCTCGACGAAACGCACCACGCGCTCCAGCTCCTGTGCCTCAGGCACCGGGTCGGAACCGGGCCGCGAGGACTCGGCGCCGATGTCGAGCATGTCCGCACCCTGCTCCAGCGCCTTCTCGGCCCGGCCGAGCGCCGCACGGACGTCGCCGTGCAGACCGTCACCGGAGAAGGAATCGTCGGTCAGGTTGATGATCGCCATCACCCGCGGCTGGGCGAGGTCGAGACGGAAACGGCCGCACCGGATAACAGACATTCGAAAACCTCGGTTGGAGCGCGCCCGCGCAAGGCCGGCGCCCGGCAGCGGATGCAAGGGGAAGAAACGGACCGCGCAAAAAAGCACGGCCCGGGAACGAAACGGGCCGGCTGAGGCCGGCCCGTCGGGCAGCAAGCGAAGCGGCGACCCGCCTCAGGCGGCCGGTGCCGCCGCGGTCGGCGCCGCACCGGGCGCGTCGTCCTTCGGACGCGGGCTCGGCGTGCCCGCCGGCTTGGGCGGACGCGGAGGACGGCCGTCCATGATGTCGTTCACCTGGTCGGCATCGATGGTTTCCCACTCGAGCAGCGCCTTGGTCATGGCCTCGACCTTGTCGCGGTTCTCCTCGAGCAGGCGACGAGCCAGCGAGTACTGCTGGTCGATGATGCGGCGGATCTCCGCATCCACCTTCTGCATCGTCGCCTCGGACACGTTGCGGTGGGTGGTGACCTGGCGGCCGAGGAAGATCTCGCCCTCCTCCTCGCCATACACCATCGGGCCGAGCGAGTCCGACATGCCCCACTGCGTGACCATGCGCCGCGCGAGGTCGGTGGCGCGGGCGAAGTCGTTGGAGGCGCCGGTGGTCATCTGCTTCATGAACAGCTCTTCGGCGATGCGGCCGCCGAACAGCACCGCGATGGTCTGCAGCAGGCGATCGCGGTCCTGGCTGTAGCGATCCTCGGTCGGCAGCTGCATGGTCACGCCCAGCGCACGACCGCGCGGGATGATGGTGACCTTGTGCACCGGGTCGGTCTTGTCGAGCAGGCGCGCTACCACCGCATGGCCGGACTCGTGGTAGGCGGTGTTGCGGCGCTCCTCCTCGGGCATGACCACCGAGCGGCGCTCGGCGCCCATCATGATCTTGTCCTTGGCGCGCTCGAAGTCGTCCATGTCCACCAGGCGCTTGTTGGCGCGCGCGGCGAACAGCGCGGCCTCGTTGACCAGGTTGGCGAGGTCGGCACCGGCGAAGCCGGGCGTGCCGCGGGCCAGCACCTGCGGATCGACGTCGGGCGCGATCGGCACCTTGCGCATGTGCACCTTGAGGATCTGCTCGCGGCCGCGGATGTCAGGCAGCGCCACCACGACCTGGCGGTCGAAGCGGCCCGGACGCAGCAGCGCGGGGTCGAGCACGTCGGGGCGGTTGGTCGCGGCGATCACGATCACGCCGGTCTGGCCCTCGAAGCCGTCCATCTCGACCAGCAGCTGGTTCAGCGTCTGCTCGCGTTCGTCGTTGCCGCCGCCGAGGCCGGCGCCACGCTGGCGGCCGACCGCGTCGATCTCGTCGATGAAGATGATGCACGGCGCCTGCTTCTTGGCCTGCTCGAACATGTCGCGCACGCGTGCGGCGCCGACGCCGACGAACATCTCGACGAAGTCGGAACCGGAGATCGAGAAGAACGGCACCTTGGCCTCGCCGGCGATCGCCTTGGCGAGCAGGGTCTTGCCGGTACCCGGCGAGCCGACCATCAGCACGCCCTTCGGGATGCGGCCGCCGAGCTTCTGGAACTTGGAGGGATCACGCAGGAACTCGACCAGCTCCGCGACCTCTTCCTTGGCCTCGTCGCAGCCGGCGACGTCGGCAAAGGTCACCGAATTGGCCGACTCGTCCAGCATGCGCGCCTTGCTCTTGCCGAACGAGAACGCCCCGCCCTTGCCACCGCCCTGCATCTGGCGCATGAAGAAGATCCACACGCCGATCAGCAGCAGCATCGGGAACCAGGACACGAACACGCTGGCGAGGAAGGACTGCTCCTCCTCCGGCTTGCTGGCATTGATCTGAACGCCGTAGCGCATCAGGTCGGACACCATCCAGATATCCTGCACGCCGGGCGTATACACCGTGATCGAGCGCCCTTCCTGGGTGGTCGCCTTCAGCACCCGGCCGTCGATGGTCGCGCGCGCGATCTTGCCGGCCTTGGCCTCCTCCAGGAACTGGGAGTACTCCATGGTGTTGGCAGGGGCCTGTCGCGCATTGAACTGGTTGAATACGGTCATCAGCACGACGCCGATCACCATCCAGATCGCGAGATTCTTGAAGAGATTGTTCAACTGTCTGTTCCTCGAAAGCCTTTGTGGCCTGTACGCGACTGACCGATTCTAGTGGTGAACGTTCCCACGGGCAAACCAATGGGCCGGATTGGCGCAGGCAATCGCGGCGCCCTGCGCCCGGTCAGGCGCGGCGCGGGCCCTTGGCCAGGAGATAGACCTCCGCGCTGCGGTCGCGCGAGGCCTTGGGCTTGCGCACCTGCACCGAGGTGAAGGCGGCATCGAGCTGCTTCCTGTATTCCATGAAGCCCTCGCCCTGGAAGACCTTGATCAGGAACTGCCCGCCCGGCTTCAGGTGGCGGACGGCGAAATCCAGCGCCAGCTCGCACAGGTGGATGGAGCGCGCCTGGTCGACCGTCGCAACCCCGGTCAGGTTCGGCGCCATGTCGGAGAGCACCACGTCCACGCGCGCACCCTCGAGGCGCGCCTCGAGCGCCTCGAGCACGCTGTCCTCGGTGAAGTCGCCGAGCAGGAAATCGACCCCGGCCACCGCTTCCATCGGCAGAAGGTCGAGCGCGAACACCCGCCCCTTCGGCCCGCAGCGCTTGACCGCCACCTGGCACCACGAGCCCGGCGCCGCGCCGAGGTCGACCACGACCGCACCGGGCTTGAGCAGATGGTCGCGCTCGTCGACCTCGAGCAGCTTGTATGCCGCGCGCGCGCGATAGCCCTCCGCCTGGGCGCGCTGCACCCAGGGGTCGTTCACATGATCGTGCACCCAGGCACGACTGGTCTTGTTCTTCTTCATCCGCTCGTCCGCCTTTCCTTAAACGGACACCCGCCCCTGCGCACGGGTTAGAATCCGCGTCCCAGGCTTCAAGTATCCAGAGAATTTCAATGACCGAGCTTACCCCGGCCCAGCGCCGCGACCTGCGCGCCCGCGCCCATCACCTCAACCCCGTGGTCACGATCGCCGGCAACGGCCTCGCGCCGAACGTCGTCGCCGAGATCGACCGCTCGCTGCAGGCCCACGAGCTCATCAAGGTCAAGGTCCAGGGCGCCGAGCGCGAACAGCGCGACGCCCTGATGCAGGAACTGTGCGCCGCGCTCGGCGCCGCCCCGGTCCAGCACATCGGCAACATCCTGGTCGTCTGGCGCGAACGCCGCGAAGAGGACAAGCCCGCTGCGGCGCCGGAGAAGAAAGCGGTGCGCGCCGCCACCGCCAAGTCCGCCTCGGCATTCGCCGCCGCTGCGCGCCGCGCCGCGCTCGCCAAGGCCAGCGCCGAATCCCGCCGCTCCCCCGCGCGCAGCCCG
>JARRBR010000180.1 GCA_029982755.1 Rhodocyclaceae bacterium | reverse complement strand
ATCCCCGGCGTGCTCCCTTACGCGATGCCGCTGGGACTCCTCACCGGCGTGCTGCTGGCCTTCGGCCGCATGGGCTCGCAGCACGAGATCACCGCGATGAAGGCGGGCGGCCTCAGCCTCGGCCGCATCGCGCGGCCGGCCCTGCTCCTGGCGGGCGCGTGCGCCCTGCTCTCGGCCTGGCTCAACCTCGAGGTGGCGCCCGCCGCCAACCAGGAATACCGCCGCCTGCTCGTGGGTTCCGCCAAGGACAATCCCGCCTCGGTCATCGTGCCGGGCCAGCTCAACCGCCAGTTCCCCGGCATGGTCATCCGCGCCAACGCGCGCGACGGCGAAGTGCTCCGCGATTTCTGGCTCTGGCGCGTCGACGACCGCGGCCGGCTGGTGCAGACGGTCCACGCCCGCGAAGCGCGGCTGGCGCGCGCGGTCTCCAAGGCCGGTGAAGGCGTCCTACGCATCACGCTCACCGACGCGCGCCTCGATTCCCGTCCGGCCGGCGACCAAGCCTTCCTGCAGCCTTCGTCTTTCGCCACCGCGACCACGTCGACGCTCGAGTTCCCCGCCGCCGGCGTCTTCAAGGACGGCGACAACTTCCAGCGCAAACTGCGCTGGCTCACGACGGAGGAACTGCTTGTCGCGATCGACAAAGGCTGGGAGGTCCCGGCCGGCGCCGACGCCGCGACCCTCGAGCGCGGTCGCATGCTCGCGAAGACCCAGCTCATGGCGCACCTCGCGAGCGCGTTCTCGGTCTTCTCGCTCGCGTTCCTCGCCGTCCCCCTCGCCGTCCGGGTCGGCCGCGCGGAGACGTTCGTCAACGCGACCGTCGCCCTCGCGATCGCGCTGAGCTATTACCTGCTGAGCTCGATGGCCGCCTACGTGAAGGACCCGGCCCTGCGGCCCGACCTGCTCGTCTGGCTGCCCAACGTGGTCGTGGTCGCCGCCGCCTGGTGGCTGCTACGACGCGCGTCGCGCCACTGAGGCCGCTCACTTCTCCTGCTGATACCAGGCGAAGAACGCGTAGCCCATGCAACATAGGGCGAAGATCTCGTTGAAGCCCTTCATCACCACCGCGCCGAGGATCATGTCGGCGGCGGCGGAGAGTTCGCTCACGCGCGGGGCCAGGCGGTAGGTCTCGTAGATCGGATGGTCACCGAAGATCAGCACCGCCCAGAGCGGCAGGTCGGCGATCATCAGACCGAAGGAGTAGAAGATCGCCATCCCGTAGCCGATGCGGGGCAGGCGGGTCGAGAGCGAGAAGAGCGGCCACACCATCAGGATGGCCGGCAGGAACATCGACCAGTGTTCGATCACGTGGAGCGGACGGCTGCGCAGGGCGGCTTCGTAGAGCTCCGGGAAGTGCCACATCGAGAAGCACAGGGTGAAGATCACGCCGCCCGTGACCGGGTGGGTGAGTCCTTCAGGAAGCCGTCGACGAGCTCGGGCGGCAGGCCGGTGACGATGAGCGGGGCGGAGACGTAGATGAGCAGCATGTGCTGCAGCATGTGGGCCCAGAACAGGAAGCTTTCGCCGAGCTGGTCCAGCGGCGAACCCACCGCGACATAGCCGACGAGCACGCCGAGATGGAAACGCACGGCATGCCAGACGGGATACTCCGCCCGGCCCGGCATCCAACGCGCGCGGTACGGACCGCAGGCCAGGGCGTGGGCCCAGGAGGCCCCGACGACCAGGAGCAGCAGGAGCGGCTCCGTGTGCCAGTGCAGGGGGATGTTCATCGACGATGATATGAATCGCGGGACGGCGGACCCGCAAGCGTGGGCACGAAAAAGGCCCCCGCTCGCGCGGAGGCCTTCGTCGGTCGCCGGGAAGTCCCGCTCAGGCGAACCAGCGCGTATCGATACGGTCGGCGCTGAACAGGCAGAGCACCGCGGCGAAGGTGGCGAAGGCCAGGACCAGGCCGGCGAGGAAGCACCAGAAGAGCAGGCGCTTGTCGTAGATCAGGTGCATGAACCACATGATGACCGCGAAGAACTTGCCGGCGGACATCAGGGTCAGGATCGTGAAGATGACGGCGGTCGGCAGCGGCAGGTAGATCAGGACGATCTCGGCGCCGGTGACGACGGCCAGCCAGAGGGCCAGCACGATGAAGTGGTGGTAGCGGCGGACTTCCTCGGCGAGGAAGGCCTTGCTCGGAGCGGCTTCGTGGGAAGAGGACATGGTCGGGAAGGCGGGTTATTTGACGACGGCGGGCAGTCCCGAACCCCAGATGCCGTAGGGTCCGAGGTATTCGACGAGGTAGACGGCCGTGAAGATGATGATCCACACGATGTCGACGAAGTGCCAGTAGAGGCCCGCGACTTCGACGTCGAGGGCGCCCATGTGGCCGCCGAGCTTGCCGGTGAAGCTGTAGAAGTAGAGCAGGATGAGCCAGAGGACGCCGATGGCCACGTGCGTGCCGTGCGTGCCGGTGAGCACGTAGAACGTCGAGCCGAGGACGCTGTTCTGGATGGTCAGGCCCTTGTGGTAGAAGTGCGTGAACTCGAAGACCTGGCAGCCCAGGAAGATCAGGCCGAAGATGATCACGCCGAGGACGTTGCGGCGGAACGACTTGATCTGGCCCTTGTGCATCGCCGAGACGGCGAGCGCCATCAGGAACGAGGACATCAGCAGGATGAACGTCGAGAACGAGGTCAGCTCGATCGAGAACAGGTCCTGGATGAAGCGCTGGTGGCCTTCGGCGTCGGTGAAGCCGGCGGGGAAGAGCTTGCGGTACAGCAGGTGGGTCGAGATCAGCGTGCCGAAGAACATGCAGTCCGAAGCCAGGAAGAGCCACATGATGAGCTTCTTGTGGTCGATCCCGGTGGAGGTGGGCGCTTCGTGCGCGGCGGCGGTGTCAGACATGGAGGTCAGAGTTTAAGGAGAAGGAGGAAGGCGGACGGCTCAGTGGGCGGCGGTCTCGGCCGGAGCCGGGGCGCCGGACGGGGCCGGGGTCTTGAGCATGTAGCCGCCCGGACCTTCGAGGGCCCAGAGCCAGATGCCGAGGAAGAGGACGGCCAGACCGGCGATGACGACCCAACCGGCGTGCGGGACGCCCATGGCCATCATCGGCATGCCGAAACCGGCGAAGAGGAAGCCCGTGGAAGCCAGCAACGGCATCCAGGACTGGCTGGGCATGTGGACGCCGGCTTCGCCGCCGTCGCTCTCGGCGCCGATCTTCTTGGAGCCGTGCTTGTGCTCGAAGTAGGCGTCGCGCGTGGCGATCACCGGGGCCTGGGCGAAGTTATACTCCGGCACCGGGGAAGGCAGGGACCACTCGAGGGTGCGGCCGTCCCACGGATCGTTGCCGCACTTCTTGCCGCGGAACGCGGTCCAGGCGAGGTTGCCGAAGATGATCACGATGCCGATGCCGAGCATGTAGGCGCCGTAGGTCGCGACCAGGTTCCAGGTCTCCCAGCCGTTGCCGGCGTGGTAGGTGTGCGTGCGGCGCGGCTGGCCGGCGAGGCCGAGGTAGTGCATCGGACCGAAGGCGAGGTTGAAGCCGAGGATCACGAGCGCGGAGCCGAGGTAGCCGAGCGGGGCGTTGGGCATGCGGCCGAAGATCTTGGGGAACCAGAAGTAGAGGCCGGAGAGCAGGCCGAGCAGGACGCCGCCCACGAGCACGTAGTGGAAGTGCGCGATGACGAAGTAGCTGTCCTGCTGCTGGGAGTCGGCGGGGGCCGAGGAGTGCATGACGCCGGAGAAGCCGCCGCACATGAACATCCAGATGAAGCCGAGGGCGAGGACCATGGGCGGGGTGAAGCGGATGCGGCCGCCCCAGATCGTGCCGAGCCAGTTGAAGATCTTCACGCCCGTCGGGACGGCGATGGCCATCGTGAGGAGCGAGAACGCCGCGGTCGGCACGGGTCCGAGGCCGGTGGTGAACATGTGGTGGCTCCAGACGGCGAAGCCGAGGAAGCCGATGACGGCGCCGGAGAACACGATGATCGGGTAGCCGAAGAGCGACTTGCCGGTGAAGGTCGGCAGGACTTCCGAGACGATGCCCATCGCCGGGAGGACGAGGATGTACACCTCGGGGTGGCCGAAGATCCAGAAGAGGTGCTGCCAGAGGACGGGCTGGCCGCCGGCGGACGGGTTGAAGAAGTTCGCGCCGAAGGAGCGGTCGAACATGAGCTCGATGAGGGCGACGGTGATCGCCGGGAAGGCGAGGATGATCAGCACGGCGGTCACGAGGGTCATCCAGGTGAAGACCGGCAGGCGCATCATGGTCATGCCCTTGGCGCGCATGTTGATGATCGTGCAGATGAAGTTGAAGGAGGCCGCGAGCGAGGCGATGCCCAGGATCTGGATGCCGATGATCCAGAAGTCGGTGCCGACGCCGGTGAAGCGCAGGGCCTGGCCGTTGGCGCCGAAGGTGCCGGAGAGCGGCGCGTAGCTGAACGGCATGACCCCGAGGAAGATCATCGTGGTGCCGTGCATGGTGAACAGCTGGTTGTACATGCGCGCCGTGACGAAGTCGTTGTCCGGGCGGGCCAGCTGCGTGCGGATGGCGAGGGCCTCCACGCCGCCGATGAGGAAGTACAGCATGGCGAAGGCTCCGTAGAGGATGCCGATCTTCTTGTGGTCGACGGTGGTCAGCCAGTCGGTCCAGCCGGTGGCGCGATCCGGGCGGTAGAGGCCGAGGTCGCTGCGCTCAGGGGCCAGCTCCGTCTTGCAGGCGACGGGGGCGTGATGGGTGTCGTGGGACATGGTCGGGGAAATTCGGGTGAGGGCTTACTTGAGGGTGAGGAGGTACTCCGCGAGGTGGTCGAGCTCCTCGGCGGTGAACTGCTGGTTCGTCTCGCGGAGGCCCGCGACGTTGAACATCTTGTAGAAGTGCATGCGGTTGCCGGGCTTGACGTCCTTGGTCGGCTTGCCGTCGGCGCCGTGCGCGACGCCGGAAGAACCGATCCACTTGATGAGGTTGGCCTTCAGCGTGGCCGGATCGACGGGCACGGAGTCCTCGGTGTTGCCGGTCGAACGCTCGAGCGCGAGCTGCTTGGCCGGATCGCGGTTGTCGAGCCAGGCGCCGGCGAGGGACTTGCGCGAGGCGACGTGCGTGAGGTCCGGACCGAAGGCGCCGGCGCCGAAGTGGCCGCCGACGTTGTGGCACATGACGCAGCTCTTGGCGGCGAAGAGGGCCTTGCCCTTCTCGGCCTTGGAACCGGCGGCCACCGGAGCGGCCTCGGTCTTCTGCTTCTGCACCCACTTGGCGAATTCGGCGGGCTCGACGACTTCCACGCGGAAGAGCATGTAGGCGTGCGAGTCGCCGCAGAACTCGGCGCACTGGCCGTAATAGTGGCCGGTCTGGTCCGCCTGGATCCACATGTGGTTCTTGCGGCCGGGCATGAGGTCGACCTTGCCGGCGATCTTGGGCACCCAGAAGGAGTGGATGACGTCCTCGGAGCGCAGGTTGATGCGCACGGCCTTGCCCTTCGGGATCACGAGCTCGTTCGGGACGGAATGCTTGGCGTCGTTGGTGAGGCCGAGCTGCGGGTATTCGAATCGGAACCACCACTGCTTGCCGATGACGTCGACTTCGAGCACCTGCTCTTCGACGGACTGGGCGTAGTTCTCGCGGCCGCCTTCGACGCGCGGATACCAGACGGAAAGCTTGGAGGTCGGGACGGATTCGGCCGGGACGTCATCGGTGTACCAGATGGCGCTCAGGGTCGGGATCGCGATGATGACGAGCGCGCCGATGGACGCGGTGATGAGGCCGATCTCGACGAGGGGATTGCCGTGGCCGTCTTCGACGATCGCGGGCTTGTCCTCATCGCCCGGACGGGAGCGGAACTTGATGACGGCGTAGACGAGCAGGCCGCCGACCAGAGTGAAGAGCACCACGACCAGCCAGACGGTGTCCATGAAGACATCGAACTGCACCTGCGCGACCGGACCCTTGGGGTCCATGGTCGACTGACGGACGGTCATTTCTTCCTTGGAGCAACCGGCCATGATGAAGGCCAGGGAGAGGGCGGCGAGCAGACCGACCCGACTGAGGATACGAGAAAACATAAAGGAGGTGTTTCGGACGCGGAAAAGTCCGCAAAAGTGTGGTAATTTGCAAGCCCC
>JARRBR010000077.1 GCA_029982755.1 Rhodocyclaceae bacterium | reverse complement strand
CACCGGCACCAAGATGATCCACATGGGGCGCAACACCCGCAGCACCATCCTCAGCAAGGGCATCTCGGCCGGGCGCGGCAGCAACACCTTCCGCGGCCTGGTCAAGGTCACGCCCAAGGCCGAGGGTGCGCGCAACTACACGCAGTGCGACTCGCTGCTGATCGGCGACCGCTGCGCGGCGCACACCTTCCCCACGATCGAGGTGCGCCATCCCACCGCCCACGTCGAGCACGAGGCCACCACCTCGCGCATCGGCGAGGACCAGCTGTTCTACGCGATGCAGCGCGGCATCAGTGCCGAGGACGCGGTGTCGATGATCGTCAATGGCTTCTGCCGCGAGGTGTTCAAGGAACTGCCGATGGAGTTCGCGGTGGAAGCGCAGAAATTGCTGGGCGTGAGCCTCGAAGGCAGCGTCGGCTAAGGACCCACAGGAGAATCGAGATGCTGAAAATCAACAACCTGCACGCCGCGATCGACGGCAAGGAAATCCTCAAGGGCCTGGACCTGGAGGTTGCCGACGGCGAGGTGCACGCCATCATGGGCCCCAACGGCTCGGGCAAGAGCACGCTCGCCCAGGTCCTCGCCGGGCGCGACACCTTCACCGTGACCGACGGCGGCGTCGACTGGGACGGCGCCGACCTGCTCGCCCTGCCCGCCGAGGAGCGCGCCCGCGCCGGGCTGTTCCTTGCCTTCCAGTACCCGGTCGAGATCCCGGGCGTCTCCAACGCCTACTTCCTGAAGGCCGCGGTCAACGCGGTGCGCCGTCACCGCGGCCTGTCCGAGTACGACGCGATGGACTTCCTCGCCAAGGTGAAGGCCGAGATGAAGGCGGTCGGCATGAAGGAGGAATTCCTCTACCGCTCGGTCAATGAGGGCTTCTCCGGCGGCGAGAAGAAGCGCAACGAGGTGCTGCAGATGGCGCTGCTCGAGCCCAGGCTCGCGGTGCTCGACGAGACCGACTCGGGCCTGGACATCGACGCGCTCAAGATCGTCGCCGAAGGTGTCAACCGCCTGCGCTCGCCCGAACGCTCGATGATCGTCATCACCCACTACCAGCGCCTGCTCGACTACATCGTGCCCGACAAGGTGCACGTGCTGTCGCAGGGCCGCATCGTGCGCTCGGGCGGACGCGAGCTGGCGCTGGAGTTGGAGGAACACGGCTACGGCTGGATCGGCGCCGCGCAGGCCGACGACACGGGCAAGGGAATGTCCGGCGGGGCTGGCCGCGTCGCCCAGACAGGCGGCGCCGGCGCGAGCGCGGGAGCACGGTCATGAGCGCGGTCGATTTCTGGCTCGGACGCCATCGCGATCTGGCCGCCAACCTGCCCGGCGCCGAGCTCCCCTGGCTCGCCCGCCTGCGCGAGACGGCAATCGACCGCTTCGCCGACGAAGGCTGGCCCACGATGCGGCGCGAGAACTGGCGCCACACCTCGCTCGCCTTCATGGCGCAGCAGGCACTGGCGGTACGCGAGGCGGCAGCGACCGAGGCCATCGTGGCCGACCTGCGTGCGCGCTACCGGACGGTGCAGGGGCCGGAGAACGAGGTCGCCTGCGCAGCCGACGGCCACTGGCTCGTCTTCGTCGACGGCCGCCTTGCTCCGGCGCTCTCGTCAATCGGCAGCCTGCCCTCCGGCGTGCGGGTCGGCAGTCTCGCCGACGCGCTGGCGCAGACCCCCGAAGCCGTCGAGGCGGCCTTCGGCCGGGCCGAAGAAGGCGAAGCCCCCGAGGCCCTGAACGCCGCGCTCGCCGCCGACGGCGCCTGGATCCGACTGGCGCGCGGCAGCCTGGTGGACGAACCCATCCACCTCGTCTTCATCGCGGCGCGCACTGCCGACCAGCACCTGCGCAACCTCGTCGTCGCCGAGGCCGGCGCGCAGGCAACGATCGTCGAGCACTACCCGGCCGGCGCGGCCGGCAGCACGCTGACCACCGCGGTCACCCGCATCCACGCCGCGCAGGACAGCCACCTCGGGCACCTGAAGCTGCAGCAGGAAGCCCCCGAAGCGATCCATCTCGCCGCCCTGTCGGCAGAGCAGGCGCGCGGCGCGGTGTTCGCCTCGCATTCGCTGTCCTTCGGCGCCCGCCTGGCACGCAACGACATCCGCACCCGGCTGGCCGGCGAAGGTGCCGAGGCCCTGCTGAACGGCCTCTACCACGCCGACGGCCGCCGCCACGTGGACCACCACACCCGCATCGACCACGCCCGCCCGCAGGGCACCAGCCGCGAGTTCTACCGCGGGCTGCTCGACGGCAGCGCGCGCGGCGTGTTCACCGGCCGCATCCTGGTGGCCCAGGACGCGCAACGCACCGACGCGATGCAGCGCTGCGACAACCTGCTGCTGTCACGGCTGGCCGAGGCCGACGCCCGCCCCGAGCTCGAGATCTACGCCGACGACGTCAAGTGCGCCCACGGTGCCACCGTCGGCCAGCTCGACGAGGACGCCCTGTTCTACCTGCGCAGCCGCGGCATCGACAGCGCACACGCGCGCCAGCTGCTGACCTACGCCTTCGCCGCCGAGGTGCTCGAGCGCATCGCCCACGCCCCGCTGCGTGCGCTCGGCCGCGCCGCGCTGCTCGAACGCCTGCCTGGCGGCGCCCGACTGGAGGAACTGTCGTGAACGCTCCGCGCGAACCCGCCATGACTGCCCCCGTCCTCGACCTCGCCGCCGACTTCCCGATCCTGGCGCGGCGGGTCAACGGCCGCCGCCTGGCCTACCTGGACAACGGCGCCACCACGCAGAAGCCGGCGGCGGTGATCGACGCCGAGGCGCGCTTCTACCGCGAGTCCAACGCCAACATCCACCGCGGCGTGCACTGGCTGTCGCAGCACGCCACCGCGCTCTACGACGCCGCGCGCGCCACCGTGCAGCGCTTCATCAATGCCGCGAGCGCCGACGAGATCGTGTTCACCCGCGGCACCACCGAGGCGATAAACCTGGTCGCGCAGAGCTGGGGCCGGCCGCGGCTCACCGCGGGCGACGAGATCCTGCTGAGCACGATGGAGCACCACTCCAACATCGTGCCCTGGCAGCTGGTGTGCGAGCAGACCGGCGCCGTGCTCAAGGTCATCCCGGTGAGCGACGACGGCGAGCTCGACATGGAGGCCTTCGAAGGCCTGCTCGGCGAGCGCACCCGGCTGCTGGCGATCACCCATGTGTCGAACGCGCTTGGCACGGTCAATCCGGTGGCGGCGATGACCCGGCGTGCACACGAGGTCGGCGCGGTGGTGCTGGTCGACGGTGCCCAGGCGGTCGCCCACCAGGCGGTGGACGTGCAGGCTATCGGCTGCGACTTCTATGCCTTTTCCGGCCACAAGCTCTACGCCCCGACCGGCATCGGCGCGCTCTACGGGCGCGCCGAGCTGCTGCGCCACATGCCGCCCTGGCAGGGCGGCGGCGACATGATCCGCACCGTGGCCTTCGACAAGACCACCTTCGCCCCGCCGCCGCAGCGCTTCGAGGCTGGCACGCCCAACATCGCCGGCGCCATCGGCCTGGCGGCGGCGATCGACTACGTGCAGGGCGTGGGCATGGAGCACATCCATGCCCACGAGCAGGCCCTGCTCGCATACGGCACCCGGGCGCTGCAGGACATCCCCGGCGTGCGCCTGGTCGGCACTGCGCGCGACAAGGCCGGGATCCTGTCCTTCCTGGTCGAGGGCATCCACCCGCACGACCTCGGCACCATTCTCGACGCCGAGGGCGTGGCGATCCGCGCCGGCCACCACTGCGCGATGCCGCTGATGACGCGCTTCGGCATCCCGGGCACCGCGCGCGCCTCGCTCGCGCTGTACAACGGCGAGGCCGACCTCGACGCGCTGGTCGCGGCCATCCACAAGGCGCAGGACCTGTTCGGCACCCGCCACGATAGCGGGAGGCGCACATGAGCGACATGCAGGATTCGCTGCGCGAGCTGTACCAGGAGGTGATCTTCGATCACAACCGCAACCCGCGGAACTACCGCCCGCTGCCCGCCGCCAGCCACCACGCCGATGGCCACAACCCGCTGTGCGGCGACCAGCTCACCGTGTACCTGCAGGTCGAGGACGGCATCGTGCGCGAGGCGAGCTTCGTCGGCCACGGCTGCGCGATCTCAACCGCCTCGGCCTCGCTGATGACCGAGGCGGTCAAGGGCAAGCGGGTCGAGGACGTCGAGGCCCTGTTCCGCGACGTGCACGCGCTGCTCACCGGCACCCAGGACGCCGAGGCGCCTGTGCGCGACTTCGGCAAGCTGCAGGTGCTCGCCGGGGTGAAGGAATTCCCGGTGCGAGTGAAGTGCGCGACGCTCGCCTGGCACACCCTGCACAACGCGCTGACCGGCGAGCACGAGACCGCCCACACCGAATAGCACAGCCATCGAGGAGAAGACCACCATGGGCGACCACTACGGCGAAACCGAATCCCGCGTGCTGCAGCGCGACTGCGCGGCGGTGAGCGTACCCTGGGGCCGGCCGGAGACGCTGGAGGAAGGCAGCTACGCCCTCGTCACCCAGCGCCTCGGCGGCTCGATCACCGTGATGAGCGGCGGCAACCTCTACCGCATCGACGAGCGCAACGCCGACGCGCTCGGCCTCGAGCCTCAGCTCGCCGCCGCGCCGCCGGCGGCGCAGGACGGCGAGCAGACCGCCGAGCGTGTCGAGCAGGCGGCCTGGGAGCAGCTGGCCACCTGCTACGACCCGGAGATCCCGATCGACATCGTCAATCTCGGCCTGATCTACGCCTGCACGGCCGAAGCATTGCCGGACGGGCGCTTCCGCCTCGCCGTCAGCATGACCCTGACCGCCCCCGGCTGCGGCATGGGCACGCTGATCGCCGACGAGGCGCGGGAGAAGCTGCTGACCATCCCCGGCGTCGCCGAAGCCGAGGTGAAACTGGTGTGGGATCCGCCCTGGAGCCGCGAGATGATGAGCGAGTCGGCGCGGCTTGAAATGGGCATGCTGTGACGGCTATACAGAAGCTGTCCCGGTTTTTGCGCTGGCTCAATTGCGGCGCTGCCGGCGACCGATAAGCTTGCGACCGAATCGGGGCTCGATGGAGACGGCGGTGACGGATGCGCGCAGCGTGCGGTGTCCGACACGGGTGCAGCGACGATTGCCCGGCGTACCGTGCCGGCGCCGCGCCGCTCCGTGACCCCGCCCCGTTTCGACTCCTGCTCACCCCCTGCCCGGACCTGCCCATGCGCCTCCTGCTCCCGCTCCTCCTCGTCGCCGCGACCGTCACCGCCCACGCCTCGACCGCGCCGGCCGATCCGCCCATCCGCATGCCTGGCCTGTGGCTGATGAACACGGGACCCGGCGGTGCCGCGGCCATGACCTCCAGCTTCCACATGTGCATCGGCAAGGTCGCCAGCGACGACGTGCTCGCCCATCCGGACAGCACGCTGTCGAACTGCCGCGACCAGCAGTGGACCAAGGACGCCTACTACACCTACTACCGTGCGGTGTGCGACGCCAAGGGCAGCACCGCCACCGTCGAGGCCCGCTTCACCGGCGACTTCAAGTACAACTTCCACGGCGAAGTTGCGACCACCTACGCGCCCGCCGTCGATGGCGTTGCGTCGGTGAAGGCCGAGATCGACGGGCGCCGGCTCGCGCCCTGCCGCGCTGACCTGCCCGAAGGCAAGTTCCTGATCAAGGGCAAGGACGGCGTCGGCAACCTGAACCTGGGCGAACCGATCCGTAAGTGACACCGCCACACGGACGCGGCCCGGCTGCCACGGCGAGTCCCCTGGACGACCGGGCCGCGTCTCATTGCGTTGCGGCGGTGCCGGCGCATTCCACATAGCCGTCGCGCGCCTGCGGCTGCGCGCACCACGCCTCCATCCGCGTGGCGTAGGGATCCGTGCCGAAGGCACGGACGATGCCCAGGATGCGGTCCGCTTCGGCCCGCGACTCGGCGGGCGCGATGCTGGCGAAATAGCCATTGCGGAAATACACCTCGGCACCTTCGACACCACTGCGGCTCGCGCGCCCGATTTCGTCGCGCGCGGCGGCGAGCGTCCGGTCGCTGCCGAACACGACGCCGTAAGCGGGCAGAGCCAGGGCCAGGCGCGGGGGCGCGTTCCCCGCCACGACCTTGTCGGCCACGGGCGGCGGCGGTGTCCGCTGCGGCCACAGTGCGATCGCGGCACTTGCGGCAGCGAGCACGACCAGGCCGGCGACGACGGCGGTGCGCTGGCGCCCGCCGCCATTCCCCGCAGCTGCGCCGGCTGCCTTGGCCGCCACGGGCGGTGCCGGCGCAGGCGCAACGACCGCGGGCCGCCCGGACGGCGGTGCATTCATACCCTCGCCTGGCGATCGCATCGCCTCGTCGGCACCGCCGAGCACCCGGGTCAACACCTCGACCAGGCGGCCGATGTCCGCGCCGAAGCGGGTGTTGCTGAGCTCGAGCGCGTTGCGCCACACCAGTCCGCGCAGCGCCTCTGGAAGCTCGGCTTCCTGCGGCATCGGCGTACCGTCGAGCAGCACCGGGATGACGCGGATCTTGCGCGCCAGCGCCGCGGCGATCTCCAGGCGCACGAAATCGCGCTCGTCCTCTAGCCGGCTGCGGCCATCGGACTGCGGCGCCAGCCAGCGTGCCCCGATCAGCACCAGCAGCACCTCGCACTGGCCGACCGCATTGCGGATCACCTCGTCGAAGGGCAGGCCGGGCTCGATCGCATCGACGTCCATGAACACGCGCTCGGGGCCGAAGCGCTCGGTCAGCTCCTCGTAGATCGCACGCGCATAACCTGCCGCATCGTCACGCCGGTAGCTGATGAAAACACTGCCCATGGCCGCCTCCTCCCCTGCGCTCGCCGATCCCGATCGCTTCAATCATAGCCGGCGAAAGCACGACGGGGGCCACAGCCCCCGTCGATCCACTCCCTGCGGCAGGGTGCTCAGCGCAGCGAGAACTGCACCTGCCCGCCCTCGCCGAGCGCTTCGACCTTGGGCTCGAGCACGAAGATGCGCTCGCCGGGCACGCCGCCCTCGCCCGCCAGCCACTCGCGCACCGCCTGCGCGCGCCGCTGGGCGAGCGCGCGCAGTTCGGCGTCGCCGACCTTGACGTTGGCGCGCATCAGCGCCTCCATCTCGGGTACCGGCAGGTCCTTGGTGAGGCCGATCAGGTTGCGCGGCTTCTTGAAGTCGGCGGCCTTGTAGGCCTTCTCCAGCAGCGCGGGATATTCCTCCGCGCCGACCTCGATCTCCTCCAGCGAGGGCGCCTCCTCGCCGCGGGCGATCATGGCCTTGAGCTTCTGCGCGCGCACCGCATCGTCGAGCGCGGCCTGGCGCAGGCCGTCGAGGTCGGTCGCGGGGTCGGCGCGGCCGATGATGTCGAGCTTGAGCGTCGGGCGGTCGATCAGCGCCTGGGCGAGCGTCTTCAGTTTCGCTTGCTGCGCCTCGCCCGGACGCGCGCTGCCCGCACCGAGCTCGAGTTGCGACAGCTCCTCGCCGCTGCCGCCGAGCGCGGAGGCGAGCAGCGTGAATGGCGAGGTGATGGCCTTGCCGATCAGGTTGAAGAACATCTTCAGGACCAGGCCGAAGATGCTGAACTCGGGGTCGTCGAGCGTGCCGCTGACCGGCAGGTGGAGGTCGATCTCGCCGCGGCTGTTCTTGAGCAGCGACACTGCGAGCTGCACCGGCAGGTTCACCGCGTCCGGACTGTCGACCTTGTCGCCGAAGGTGAGCTGGTCGAGGAAGATCTGGTTGGTCGCGGTGAGCTTGCGGTCCTCGATCTTGTAGTTCAGCTCGGCCGACAGCTTGCCCTTGGCGATGCCGTAGCCGACGTACTTGCCCGAATAGCTCGACAGGCCGGTGAGCTCGAAGTCGGTCACCTTGGCGACGATGTCGAGGTGCGCATCCTGGCGGAAGGGGTTGAACTCGCCGACGATGCTGAGCGGCGCGGCCTTGTCCACCTTGCCGGTGAGGTCGAGCTTGGCGATCGTGTCCGGCGAGGTCGAGAAGCCGGTCAGCGTACCCGCCAGGTCGGTGAGGTTGGCGTCGTAGTTCGGGCGGATGAAGCGGTCGCTGAAGGCGACGTTGCCACGCTTGATCTCGACCCGGTCGATGCGGATCGGCGGCGGCGGCGTGGTCGGCGGCGCGACCTCGACGGTGCGCTTGCCCTCGACCGGCGCCGCCGGCTCGCCGACCGGGTTGGCTTCGCCGCCGGGCGTCACCGAGGCTGCAGCCTTGGACGGCGGGGGCGGCTCGTCGCCGCTGAGGCCGCCGATCTCGCGCAGGTTCAGGCGGCCCTGGTCGTCGAGGATCAGCCGGGTATAGAAGTCATCGAGCGCGACGCGCTTGATGGCGAGCGAGAACGGCTCCAGGCGGGCGTCGATGCCGCCCACGCGAAGGGTCCGCCAGCGCAGGAAGTCGGTCGCGTTGAGACGGTCTACGGAGGCGAAGTTCGCCACGCCGACGTCACCGTTGAAGCGCGCGAGCACCTGGCCGCGACGACCAGTCTGCAGGTTCAGGCGCCCCTGGGTGGTGAGGTTGCCGCGCGAGATCGCGATCTTCGTCTGTTCGAGCACGTAGGGCTGCAGCGGCAGCAGGTCGACGTTGCGCAGGTCGAGGCGCAGGTCCGCCTTCAGCGGCTGGAGCGTCAGCGGCCCACTGGCCGCGATCTTGCCGCGCTTGTTGAAGCGCGAATCGAGCTTGAACTGCAGCGGGGCCCCCTTGGCGGTGGAGAAGCCGTCGAGCTCGAAATCGATGTTGTCCACGGTCGTGACCACCGGGCGCCTGACCCCGCGGTCCTCGAGGCGCACCGAGGCGCCCTTCAGCGCCAGCTTGTCGACCACGACCACCCAGTCGGCCCCCTCGCTCGCCGCCTTGGCACCGCGCGCGCCCTTGGCCGCGGGGGTCGGGGACGGCACGAGCGCCTCCACCAGATCGAAGCCGCCATCCTTGAGGCGCACCGCGGAAACCTCGGCGCCCTGGAGATCCAGCCCGCCGAGGCGGACGTTGCGGCCTACGACATCCACCATCGCCGAACGCACGTCGAGCGCGGGCACCTTGATCGCCGGCGCCTTGGCGCCCTTGAGCGTGAGCGCAAAATCGCGCAGCGCGAGGGTCTCGGCGCCGAGTTCGACCTTCGGTTCGCCCTTGTCGCCGAGCGTGATGCGGTACTGCAGCGCGCCGGTCAGCGCGCCATCGCTGATCCTGCCACCCGGCAGGGCCTGGGCCAGATAGGGCGCATAGCGCGCGAGCCTGATCGCTTCGAACTGCAGGCTGCCCGAGAACTGGAAGGGCGCCAGGCGCAGCACGTCCTCATGGACGAACTTCTCGCCGACGTCGCTCACGTAATCGAGCCGGATCTCGGCCGGAAGCTCGCCCGAATTGGCGAGGTCGCGCATGTCGAGGTTGATCGCCTCGATGCGGGTGCGGAAGGGCTCGGCCAGCGTGCGGTCCTCGAAGCGGATCACGCCGTCGCGAATGCGCGTCAGCGCCAGCAGGAAGTCGGGCTGGGCAGGGCTGGCCGCGGACGTCGCCGGGGCCGAAGCGGTCGCGGCAGGTGCCGAGCCGGCGGCGGCGGGCGCGACGTCCCCGGCCGCGGCGCCATCGGCCTTCGGTGCGGCTGCTGCCGCTGCGGCTGCCGGCTTCGCCGCGGGCGCCTTCGCCGCCGCGGCCTTGCCCGGCGGCGGCAGCAGGTCCATGAGGTTGAGTCCGCCGTCCTTTAGCACCACCACGTCCACTTCCGGCTTCGCCAGGCGCAGGCGGGTGAAGTGCCAGCGCCCGATCAGCGGCTGCACGTCGGCGAACTCGAGTTCGAGCTCGGCGATCTTCGCGACCGGGGCGCCCGCGCGATCCTGCAGCTCGAGCTGGTCGATCTGTAGTGGACCGCGCAGGGCGACCACCGGCGGCGCATCGGCCGGCTGGCTGAAGGACAGCTCGAGATTGGTGGTCAGCAGCGCCGAGGGCAGCTTGAAGCGCGGCTCGATCGGCAGGTAGGCCACCCATGGCGCGAGGTCGAACTGCTTGAGGGCGACGTCGAGGATGGTCTCGTGCGTCTCGGCGAAGGGCTTGGTGCGCGCATTGAGCAGCAGCGGGTCGCCATTGAGCTTCGCGCTCAGCGAGGGCTGCACGAAGACGTCGACCTTGACCGGCAGGTTGGAGATGAAGGGCACACCGAGGCCGATCTCGCTGAGCTCGTGGCGCAGGCCGCGCGGCCTGTCCTCGACCTCGACATGGCCGCCACTGATGCGGATGTTGCCCACCGAGAACGGCAGCGGCGCCGATTCCTCGGCCGGTGCGTCGCCACCGAGCGCCTTGATGCGCTCGACCACGTCGCTCCAGTTGTGCCGGCCGCCCTCCTCGAGCGCCAGCTTGACGCGCGGCGCTTCCAGCGCGAGCTCGTGGAGCACGATGCCCTTGCGCACGACCGACTCGATCTCGAGGTTGGCACGCAGCGCGTCGAAGGACAGCGCCTCGCCGCTGCCGTCCGCCGCCATGACCCGCAGGCCGCCGACCTCGGCGGTCAGCCGGAACGGGTTGATGAGAACCCGCTCGATGCTGACTTCGCGACCGAGGATCTCGCCGAGGTACTTCTGCGCATAGTGCCGCGCCACAGGCGGCGTCGCGAGGTAGCTCACTGCCGACAGCGCCAGCAGCGTTCCCGCGGTCCACAGTGCCCGACGGACCCCCTTGCGCCGCGGCGGCACTGTGGTCGAGTCGGTCGTGGTATCAGACATAGGAAACTCCAAGGAGAAGATTCATTCTTATTATCCCATTCGGGCCCACGCGCGTCCGGATGCGCATGGGCGCGTGGATTGCCGCGTTGCGGCATAGCGCGTATTCTGCGCCGCTTTCCCCGCACAGGTAAGCACGTGATGCACGCCTTCGCGCCTGCCGCGCCGACCGGCGGCCGTCGTTTCGATGTCGTGATCATCGGCGCCGGCGCCGCCGGGATGATGTGCGCCGCCACCGCCGGCCAGCGCGGACGCAGCGTGCTGCTGGTGGATCACGCCACCCGCCTGGCCGAGAAGATCCGCATCTCGGGCGGCGGGCGCTGCAACTTCACCAACCGGCGCGTCGGCCCCGAGAACTACCTCGGCCTCAATCCGCATTTCGTGCGCTCGGCGCTGTCGCGCTACACGGCGCGCGATTTTATCGAGCTCGTGCAGCGCCACGGCATCGATTTCCACGAAAGGGATTGGGGACAGCTGTTCTGCGACGATTCCGCGCAACGCATCATCGACATGCTGCGCGCCGAATGCGAGGACGGCGGCGTGCAGTGGGCGATGCCGGCCACCGTGCATCAGGTCCGCCATCGCCCCGGCGACGGTGAGGGCGAGCGCTTCGCGATCGAGACCGACCGCGGCCACTTCGCCGCATCGAGCCTGGTGATTGCCAGCGGCGGTCTGGCGATCCCGAAGATCGGCGCCACGCCCTTCGGCTACCGCGTCGCCGAGCAGTTCGGCATCCCGGTCGTCCCGCCGCGGCCGGCGCTGGTCCCGCTCACGCTGCCGCCCGAGACGCTGGCGCGCCTCGCCCCGCTCGCCGGCATCTCGCTGGAAGTGGAGGCGCACTGCCGCGGGCCGGTGTTCCGCGAGGCGGCGCTGGTCACGCACCGCGGCCTCTCCGGACCGGCGATCCTGCAGGTGTCGAGCTACTGGCAGGCGCAGGCCTACCGCGACAAGGAAGAGGAAAAGGACTGGGAGCCGGTGCACCTCGACCTGCTGCCCGGCATCGATGCCGAAGCCTGGCTGCTCGAACATGCGCACGACAAGGCGCTGCTGCCCAACCTGCTCGCCGAACGCCTGCCGCGCCGCTTCGCCCATGCCTGGTGCGAACTGCACGGGTGGACGAAGCCGGTGAACCAGTTCCGCCACGCCGAACTGCGCGCCATCGCCGCCAGCCTGGCCGACTGGGCGCTGACCCCGTCGGGCACCCAGGGCTACGCCAAGGCCGAGGTCACCCTCGGCGGGGTCGATACGCGGGCGCTGTCGTCGAAGACCATGGAGGCGCGCAGCGTGCCCGGCCTGCACTTCGTCGGCGAGGTCATGGACGTCACCGGCCACCTGGGCGGCTACAACTTCCAGTGGGCGTGGTCGTCGGGCGTCGCCTGCGGCCTGACGGCCTGAGCGCGGCGAGCGCTGTCCCGCACCACACTCGCGCGCCGTCAGGCCACCGCGCCGGGGTCGCGGCGCCGCCACAGCAGCGGCAGCAGCCCCGCCACCTGCAGCAGGATCAGGCCGCCGAAGGCGTACTGCAGCGCGCCGACCATGTCGTGGCCGTGGGCACGCAGGGCGTCGAGCGCGTGGCCGAGCCCCCACTGCACCGCGAAGGCACCGGCGAAGGCCATCAGGTTCAGTGCGGTGGCGACCCGGCCGAACAGCGCCGGCGGAAAAGCGCGCGAGGCCGCCAGATAGCTCTGCGAATTGACCGCGGAGAACAGGCCGAACAGAAACCAGACGACCATCACCGGGCCGAGCGCGAACAGGATCGCGAGCTGGATCAATACCAGGCAGACGTAGCCTGCGCGCAGCAGGGACAACGGCTCGATGCCGCGCCGCGCCAGGCGCACGCCCAGCATCCCGATCGAAAGCTGCCCGACCAGGGTGCCCAGGTTCAGCACCACCAGCATACCCGCCGCCTGCGACAGCTCGAAGCCATTCACGTTCATCAGCCAGGGCACCGCCCACAGGCTCTGCAGCGCCATGAAGCCGCCGATGAAGGTGGCCGACGATGCCGCGTAACGCAGGAAGATGGGCGACGCATAGATGCCGCCGACCACCCGCAGGGCGTCGCGCAGGGTGCCGCGCGGCGGGTCGACCGGCGTATCCGGCAGGCTGCGGAAGATGGTGAACGCGGCCAGCAGCGCCACGCCGGCGATGAGCCAGAACGCACCACGCCAGCCCATCACGGGCAGCGCCGCCTCCAGCGGCGTGCTCGCGGTCAGCGCGCCGAGTGCGCCGGCGGCCATGATGAAGCCGGTCATCGAGCTCTGGCGCTCGCGCGGGTACCACAGCGCGAAACCCTTCAAGGCAGCCATCAGGCAGGCGGACACGCCGAGGCCGATCAGCGCCCGACCGAGGCCGAGCGCCTGCAGGCCGTCGCCGAGCGCGAACATCACCGCGCCGATCGCGGTCACCAGCAGCAGCAGCGCTTCGACCCGCCGCGGCCCGAAGCGGTCGAGCGCCATCCCCACCGGTATCTGCGCCAGGCCGAAGGCGAGGAAATAGGTGCTGGTGAGCAGGCCCAGGTGCGCTGCGGAGAGATCGAGCTCGGCCGTCAGCGCGGGCGAGATCACCGCATTGACCGTGCGCAGCAGGTAGGAGAGGTAATAGCCGAGCGCGAACGGAAGGAAGATCCGTCCCCACCGGCCGGGCGCTTCGCTCGAATGCATCCGCGCGTATCCAATGACGAGCAAAAGCGCATTGTGCCTGCCGGGCGCCGCCCCGGCGAGCGCGCACCGCCCGCCGTCCGTCGCCGCTCCGACCGTGCCGATCGTCGACTTGACTCGTATCAATGCCGTCCGGTCGGGCGCGCGGAGAATGCGTTCGACGAATTCCCCCCGGAGCGAAACATGGCCTCGATCGCCGAACTGATGACGCACGACCACCGCAGTTGCGACCACGATTTCGCACGTGCCGAAACCCTGGCCAACCGGAAGGACTGGGAGGCCGCGACGCTTGCGTTCGAAGCCTTCGCCAACGGCCTGGAGGCCCATTTCCAGGCCGAGGAAGAGGACCTCTTCCCGCGCTTCGAGGCGGTGACCGGCATGACCCAGGGGCCGACCCAGGTCATGCGCGGCGAACACGTCGAGATGCGCGCATCGCTGATGCAGCTGCGCGCGGCGCTGGCCAACCGCGACCTCGACGAGTTCGCGGGCGAGGCCGAAACCCTGCTGATCATGATGCAGCAGCACAACATGAAGGAAGAGAACATCCTCTATCCGATGTGCGACATGCGCCTCGGCGGCGAACGCGACGCCCTGGTGAATACGCTCGCCATCCGACTCGCTCCGGAGCACGCAGCATGAATACCAGGACCGTCGATGCCCGCGGCCTCGAACCGCCGGAACCCTTCGAGCGCGCCATGGAGGCGCTCGCCGACCTGCAGGCCGGCGAGGAATTCACCTTACTGATCGACCGCATGCCGCACCCGCTGCTGCGCATGTTGGATCGCGACGGCTACCGTCACGAGGCCAGCTTCCGCGACGACGGCACGGTCGCGATCCTCATCGGCAGACCATGAGCAGTGCGAATCCTGGCCTGGCATACGAGGACACGCCTCCGCTCTCCGCGCCGCTGCGTTTCTTCCTGACCGCGCCCCTGTTCGGCCTGGTCGCCGGTCTGGTGCTGCTGTTCGACGGCGACTTGCTCGCCTCCCGGTGGACGCCGGGCGCACTCGCGGTCGTCCATCTGTTCGCTGCCGGCTTCATGCTGCACGTGATGCTGGGCGCCCTGTTGCAGATCCTGCCGGTGGTGGCCGGCGCCGCCTTCCCTGCCCCGCTGCGCATCGCCGGGGTGACCCACGTGCTGCTCGGCCTCGGCGCCGCGGGCCTGGCCTTCGGCCTGGGCAGCGGCACGCCGTCCGCGATCATCGCCGGGGCCGTCCTGCTCGCGGCCGGCCTGGGCCTCTTCCTCGCCGCGAGCCTGCTCGGCCTGGCGCGGGCGGCCCCCGCTCAGGGCGCCAGCCGGACACCCCGCGACCTGCGCCTCGCCCTCGGCGCGCTCGCGCTCACCACCGTGCTCGGCGTCGTGCTCGCCGTCGCGCTGGGCCGGGGCCTGGCGCTGCCGGTCGCACTGCCGACCCTGGTCGATCTGCACGCCGTCTGGGCCTGGATGGGCTGGGGCGGACTCCTGCTCGCGGCGACGAGCTGGGTGGTGGTGCCGATGTTCCAGATCACCCCTGCCTACCCGGCCGGTTTCACCCGCTTCTGGGCCCCGGCCACGCTGGTCGTGCTGGTGTCGTGGTCGGCGAGCCTCGTCGCCGACATCGGCTGGCTCAAGCTCGTGCTCTCCGCGCTGCTGCTCGCGCTGGCCAGCGGCTTCGCGCTGCAGACCATCAAGCTGCAGCGCAACTCGCGGCGCAGCACGCCGGACGCGCCCTTCCGCGCCTTCCGCCTGTCGATGCTCGCCCTCCTCGGCAGCCTCGTCGCGCTGCTCGTGTCGCTGGTCAGCGACGCGCCGCAATGGCCGATCCTGGCCGGCGTGCTGGTGCTCCACGGCACCTTCGCCGGCGCCATCAGCGCGATGCTGTACAAGATCGTGCCCTTCCTGACCTGGCTCCACCTGACCCAGGCCCGGATCCGCGCACCGAACATGAAGAAACTGCTGCCGGATGCGCCGGTCCGCAAGCAGCTGCGGCTGCATGCCGCGGCCCTCGCCGCGCTGATCGTGGCCGTCCTGCTGCCGGTCACCACCCCCCTCGCCGGCCTGCTGGTCGCGGTGGAATTCGGCTGGCTGCTCGCCAACCTGCTGCGCGCGGTACGTGCATGGCATCAGGCGGCCAACGCCTGAAAGGCGCATGATAGTTCGCGGCTCTCGGGGTGTAGCGCAGTCCGGTAGCGCGCTTGCTTTGGGAGCAAGATGTCGGGGGTTCGAATCCCTCCACCCCGACCAGCTCACACCCCGATTGCCCGCGGGAATCTGCCCGTAGCTCAATTGGATAGAGCACCGGCCTTCTAAGCCGGGGGTTGCAGGTTCGATCCCTGCCGGGCAGGCCAGGACAGGTTTCGAGGGCTTCGGTGTTGCCGGGGTCCTGTAGTGGCGGCATTAGCTCAGTTGGTAGAGCGTTGGATTGTGGCTCCAAAGGTCACCGGTTCGAAACCGGTATGTCGCCCCAAGAACAGCAAGGGCTGTGGATCTTTATCCACAGCCCTTTTTGTTTGTGCACTCGGCCCGGATCGCCACGTGCAACATGCGCCACAAAGGCCGCCAGCCCGGTACTTGCCTCATCCTTGAGCAATCTCCCACAGGCCTTCCCCGCGCCGGCCTTGCGGCACTTATCCACACACTGATGCACAGCTCTTTCCCCATCCGCTGGGGACAACCCGTGCGCACCAGCGATCACATGCCGCCACGCAGCCAGCCGATGCGCAGCCAGGCCGCCTGTGCTACAAGTCCTCTTGCCCGTCTGCCCCCTGCCCTCATGTCCCGCCCCCTTTTCCTCGTCCTCCTCGCGGTACTCGGCCTGCACGGCTGCGCGGTAGTCGCCGTGGCCGGTGCCGCGGTGACGGTCGCCGCGACCGCGGTCAGCGTGACGGCCACCGTGGTCGAGACCACCGTCGATGTCGCCGCGGCCGGCGTGGATGCCGTCGTCGGTGACGACGACGAGGACGAGGAAGACTGAGCGCCCGCCTCCGCGCTCACGGTCTGGACTGGCGGGACTCGCCCAGGCTGCGCTGCGCGAACGCGCGCGCATTCGAAGAAGCGCGCGAGACAGGGATTGGCGTTGCCGGCGGTTCAGTTCGCGCGGCAGCACCTCGCTGAGCCGGATCTCCGCGTCCGGGTAGGCGTCGCCGTAGCGCTTGATCAGGGCGGGCAGGACGTTCCACGCCGCACTCATCGTGAACCCCACGCGCAGCACCCCGCGTTCGCCGCGCGCGTTAGCCTGGGTGGTGCGCACGGCGGCGTCCAGCCCGTCGAGCACACGCAGCGCCTGATCATGGCAATGCCGCCCAGCGGCGGTGATGCCCGCGCCCGGCGGGCAATTCGTGTCGCTGCTCGGCGCGGCCGCCACGCCGTGCGCGCTGGTGTCGCGCGTGATCCTGCTCACCACGGCGGGATCGGTGCTCACGGTCTCGGTCTGCCCGCACCTGATCGCCACGCAGGCGATGACCTAGGCGCGGCGCGCAGCGGGTACCATCGCGCCGATGAATCTCCGCGCCCGCTTTCACGACCTGCAGTCGCTGCTGACCGCGCACGCCGCATTATGGCGGCCGTCGCCGTTTCACCTCGGGCGTCCGCCGTGGTGCGACGAGCGGCCGGCGCTCGCCGCGGCACTGGAGGGGCTCGACGACGCCACCGTCGAGCACTTCGGCGATGACGCCGAGGCCTGCAAGGCCTGGCTCGCCACCCGGGTGCCCGAACTCGCCCACCTGACCGAGGCGTGCAGGGTGCCGGACCTGCCCGCGCGCGAACTGCCAGACTGCGGCGCGCGCTTCGACGACGGCATACCGGGCCGCAAGCGCCTACAGATCGAGGCCTTCGCCCGCCACATTCCGCCCGCCGCCACGCCGGTGCTCGAATGGTGCGCGGGCAAGGGCCACCTCGGGCGGCGCCTGGCGCTCGCCGACCGCGTCCCGGTGAGCTCGCTCGAGATCGACCCCGCGCTGTGTGCCGACGCCGTCCGCCTGGCCGCACGGCAGGGCGTCGATCAGCAGGTGGTGTGCGCCGACGCGCTGGACGAGGACGCGCGCATCCACGTGCGCGGACGTTCGGTGCTCGCGCTGCATGCCTGCGGCGAGCTCCACCGCAGCCTGGTACGCCGCGCGAATCGGGACGGCGCCCAGGCCTACCGCATCGCCCCCTGCTGCTATCACCTCGGCACCGACGGCCTCTATCGGCCCTTGAGCCGCGACGCCCGGCTCGAGCTCGATGCCTCCGCGCTGCGCCTGGCGGTGACCGAAACCGTGACCGCACCGCGCCACGACCGCCTCCGCCTCGCCCGCGACCAGGCCTGGAAGCTCGGCTTCATCGCACTGCGCAACGCGCTCGAGGGTGAGGCGCAGCGCCCGTTCCGCCCGGTGCCGGCGTCCTGGCTGGCGGAAGGCTTCGAGACCTTCTGCCACCGCCTCGCCGCGCGCGAGCAGCTGGTGCTCCCCGCCGACGTCGCATGGACGCAGTGGGAAGACATCGGCTGGCAACGTCGCGCCGAGGTACGCCGCTTCGAGCTGGTGCGCCACGCCTTCCGCCGCCCGCTCGAACTCTGGCTGGTGCTGGACATCGCCCTCGGGCTGGAAGAGCGCGGCTTCGCGGTCGAGATCGGCCGCTTCTGTACCCGCGCGCTGACGCCGCGCAACCTGCTGGTGCTGGCCGAACGCCGCGCCCCCGACAGCGAGGCGGGGATGGCGCACGACGACGACGCGCCGACCGCCCCGGGCGCTCAGCCGTAACGCCGCGCCGCCGCGACCGCGAGGCCGGCGCCGATGCTGCCGTAGAGGTCGAGTCGCTGCTCGAGCTGCTTGATGACCTGGGTGGCCGAGGCGCGCCCGAGTCCGAGCTGCTCCGCTGCGCGGCTGAAACTGCCCAGTTCGACGATGCGGGTGAAGAGGCGCATGGCCTCGAAGCGATCCATGGGGCGACCCTTATTGTTTTTCCGATCCAAACAGTATTTTCAAGTACGCGCGGCTTATATCAAAACACAAAACAACGATAATTCATTCTCGATTTTAAGAGCCTATATCGATGATCACCCACCTGGAACGTCCCCCGGCGTCTGCCCCCGGGCTGGCGCCGCGTGCTTGCCGACATCGGCCCCGGTTACCTCGCCAACGGCCTGATCGGCTTCATCTTCTCCGCCACCGGCCCAGTGGCGATCATTCTCGCCGTGGGTTCGCGCGGGGGCCTGTCGCAGGCGGAGCTGGCGTCCTGGGTGTTCGGCGTCTTCTTCGTGAACGGCCTGCTGACCCTGGCTATGAGCTGGCGCTACCGGATGCCGCTCGGCTTCGCATGGACCATTCCCGGCACCGTGCTGGTGGGGCCGGCGCTGCAGCATCTGAGCTTCGCCGAAGTCATTGGCGCGTTCTACGCCACCAGCCTGGTGGTGCTGCTGATGGGCCTGAGCGGCTGGGTCAAGCGCTTCATGCAGGCCCTGCCGATGCCGATCGTGATGGGCATGGTGGCGGGCGTGTTCCTGCGCTTCGGCCTCGACCTGGTGCGCGCGCTGCACGCCGACGTCGCGATCGCCGGGCCGATGGTGATCGCCTTCCTGCTGCTGTCGGCCCACCCCGCCCTGGGACGACGCATGCCCCCGGTGATCGGCGCCCTGCTCGCCGGTGCGCTGGCGATCGCGCTGCTCGGTCGGATCGACGCCGGCACCCTGGGCAGCTTCACCTTCGCCCAGCCGCTGCTGCAGGCCCCGGTGTGGTCGGTGGCGGCCCTGGTGGAGCTCGTCGTGCCGCTGGCGATCACCGTGCTGGTGGTGCAGAACGGCCAGGGCGTGGCGGTGCTGAAGGCGGCCGGGCACGAGCCGCCGGTGAACACCATCGCTGCGGTGTGCGGCATCGGCGCCGCCTTCAGCGCGGCGGTGGGCGCGGTGAGCACCTGCCTGACCGGCCCGACCAATGCGCTGCTGACCTCCTCGGGCGAGCGCGAGCGTCACTACATCGGCGCCCTGTGCTTCGGCGCCTTCGGTGTGCTGTTCGGCCTGATGGCGCCCACCTTCACCGGGCTGATGCTCGCCGCGCCACCCGAATTCATCATGGTGCTGGGCGGGCTGGCGATGCTGCGCGTGCTGCAGGGCGCCTTCCTGTCGTCCTTCGGCGGCAGGTTCTCGCTCGGCGCGCTGATCAGCATGCTGGTCACCGTGGCCGACATCAGCCTGCTCAACATCGGCGCGGCATTCTGGGGCCTGCTGGCGGGCTTCGTGGTGTCCTGGCTGATGGAAAAGGGCGACTTCGTCGCCGCCGCGAAGTGATCTTCACGTCGCAGGCCCCGGCACGCGGGGATCTGCGACGGAGGGCACCGCAGTTCAGGGCTTGTGACCAGGGTTCAGGAAACCGCGCAGCAGCCGGGTCAGGCGCGGCATCACCACCCAGGTCATCGTGATCACGATCAGCGCGGTCAGCAACGCAGTACGCGGCAGGAAGGGGATGGACTGGAGCCAGGGCGCGACGAACCACAGGAAGAAGGACACCGTCGGGAAGATCCCCAGCCAGGTCACCAGCGCCATCCGCGCGCGCGGCGGATGCATGCTGGCGGGCACCACGGCGGGCTCGAACCAGGCCTCGAGGCCGCTCATCTTGCGGAATTCGGGCTCGCCCTCGGCCACTTCCTTCATGCGCTCGAGCAGTTCGAGGCGGTCCTCGCTCATGTCCCAGGCCTGCAGCTCGGCCTCGGAGGCGAAGCGCACCACCAGCTGATACTCCTCGCCCGGCACCTCGGGCGGAATCATGTCGCCGCCCTGGAAGCCCTTGTGCTTGCGCATGCTGGCGAGCATCTCGCGCAGCATGACTTCGTACTCGGCCTCGCGCCCGGGGCGCGCGCGGCGACGGGCGATGCGGGTGATGCGGGCGGGTGTGGATGCGCTGGGTGCGTTCATGGTCGGGTCTCCAGTGGCGATTCGTCGACGAAGCCAGGGCGAGCTTCGTCACGCATGACCAACACTCTAACCTAAAAATCTCGAGATTTTCATCAATTAAATGCAGGACCGGGTTGGCTGCGCTTATCCGGACGCGCAGGCCGGCCCGCAAAGACGAAGACCCCGGCCGCCTGAAAGGTCGAACCGGGGTCCCGAACGGGAGCGGTGATTGCCCACCGGCAGCAGGCCTTACAGCGGCATGATCAGCTTGAGGATGAACTTGTCGCCTTCGAAGCGGTTCTCGGCGCTGGTCTCGTGGTTCCACTGACCGGTGAAATGCACGCCGCCCTTGGTGGTGTAGCTCACCGTCGGGCCGATGGCGAAGACTTCACCCTTGCGACCTTCGGACCAGAAGGGCGTGGCACCGATCGTCTGCCCATTCACTTTGTCGTAAGCGCTCCATGAATCCCATCTTCCCCGAGCCCGCTACGCTGTGATCAACTGCTCAGTCTTGAGATTCCAAGGCAGGAGGGCCTCGAAATGTTCG
>JARRBR010000076.1 GCA_029982755.1 Rhodocyclaceae bacterium | reverse complement strand
CTGCTCGCCGACGACGGGGCGCTGCCGCGCGAGCGGCGTGCGCTGCTGAAGGCGGTCGCCGACGCGCTCGCCGCACCCGCGGTGCCGGCAGCCGGCGCCGAGGGCTACGCGCTCGGCGACGTGCTCGCCCATATCGGCCATGCCATGGTAGTGTTCTGGCGCCACGTCATCGGCCTCTCCGGCTTCATCGGCCTGATCCTCGAGACCGCCCTGCGGGTTGCGGTGCAGCCGCGGCGCTGGCGGATGACAGCGCTCGTCGCCAACCTCGAGCGCACCGGGCTCGACGCGGTGCCGATCATCGCCCTGCTGACCTTCCTGGTCGGCGCGGTGGTCGCCTTCCTCGGCGCCACCGTGCTCGCCAACTTCGGCGCCAGCATCTTCACCGTCGACCTGGTGGCCTACTCCTTCCTGCGCGAGTTCGGCGTGATGCTGGCGGCGATCATCGTCGCCGGCCGCACCGCGAGCGCTTTTACCGCGCAGATCGGCTCCATGCGCGCCAACGAGGAGATCGACGCCATCCGCGTGCTCGGCCTCGACCCGATCGAGCTGCTGGTGCTGCCGCGGGTGTATGCGCTGTTGATCGCGCTGCCGATCCTGAGCTTCGTCGCCATGGTCTCGGGCATCGTCGGCGGCATGCTGGTGTCGGCGCTGTCGCTCGACATCTCGCCGACGCTGTTCCTGTCGCGCATCCAGGACAACGTCGGCCTGATCCACTTCTGGGTCGGCATGGCCAAGGCGCCGGTGTTCGCTTTCCTGGTGGCGGTGATCGGCTGCCTCGAGGGCTTCCGCGTCGAGGGCAGCGCACAGTCGGTGGGCGAGCACACCACGTCCGCGGTGGTGCAGTCGATCTTCGTGGTCATCGTCGTCGATGCGATCGCCGCGTTGTTCTGCATGGAGATGGGGTGGTGAGCGCCGCATCCGATCGGGTCGAGAACGTCATCGAGGTGCGCGGCGTGCGCAACCAGTTCGGCGCCCAGGTGGTGCACGAGCAGCTCGATCTCGACGTGCGCCGCGGCGAGATCCTCAGCGTGGTGGGCGGCTCGGGGACCGGCAAGTCGGTGCTGTTGCGCACCATCGTCGGCCTGAACCGGCCGCGCGCGGGCAGCGTGCGCGTGTTCGGCGAGGACCTGCTGAGCCTCCCCGACCCCCGCCGCAAGGCGGTCGAGCGCCGCTTCGGGGTGCTGTTCCAGAAGGGCGCGCTGTTCTCCTCGCTGACCGTGAGCGAGAACGTGGCGCTGCCGCTGATCGAGCATGCGGGCCTGTCCAAGCGCGAGGCGGCGGAGCTCGCCGCGCTCAAGATCGCCCTCGCCGGGCTGCCGGCCCTTGCCGGCGACAAGTATCCGGCAGACCTCTCCGGCGGCATGGTCAAGCGCGCCGCGCTCGCCCGTGCGCTCGCCCTCGACCCCGACATCCTGTTCCTCGACGAGCCCACCGCCGGCCTCGATCCGATCGGCGCCGCGGCCTTCGACCAGCTCATCCTCACGCTGAGGGATGCGCTCGGCCTGACCGTGTTCATCGTCACCCACGACCTCGACACCATCTACACCATCACCGACCGCGTCGCCGTGCTGGCGCGGAAGAAGGTGCTGGTCAATGCCGGCCTGGACGAAGTCGCCGCCACCGACGACGACTGGATCCGCGACTACTTCCACGGCCCGCGCGGCCGCGCCGCCGCCGCTGCGGTGGCGGCCGCCCACGCCGTGCCCGCTGCAACGGAGACCCCCTGACATGGAAACCCGCGCCCATCACGTGCTGATCGGCCTCTTCACCGTGCTCGTCGTCGGCGCCGCGCTGATGTTCACGCTGTGGCTCGGCAAGAGCGACGCCGACCGTCAGTTCGAGACCTACGACATCGTGTTCCAGGAGGCGGTGTCGGGCCTGTCCAAGGGCGGCACGGTGGAGTTCAACGGCATCCGCATCGGCGACGTCGTCAGCCTGCGCCTGGACCCGGAGGACGCGCGCCGGGTGATCGCCCGCGTGCGCGTCGACAGCACCGCGCCGGTGCGTACCGACACCCAGGCGCGGCTGGTGCCGGCGGGCATCACCGGGTTGACGATGATCCGCCTCACCACCGGCAACGATCCCGCCAGCCAGCCGCTGGCGGCCGTGGACGGCGAGGTGCCGCGCATCGTCGCCGCGCCGTCGCCGTTCAGCCGCCTGCTCGCCGACGGCGAGGATGCGATCACCAACGTCAACGAGCTGATGGTGCAGGCGCGCGCGCTGTTCTCGGCGGACAACGTTGCCGCGATCGGGCGCACGCTCGACAACCTCGAGCAGATCACCGCTGCCCTGGCGGCGCAGCGTGACGACGTGGGAGCGGCGCTCAAGCAGCTCACCGCCGCCAGCGCGCAGGCCGGCGTCGCCCTGGCCGAGGCCACCCGGGTGCTCGGCACCGCCAATCGCCTGGTGGAGACGCAGGGCGCCCAGACCCTGGGCAGCGCGCGCGACGCGATGCTGGCCTTCGAGCGCGCGATGGGCTCGGTCGACAGACTGATCGCCGACAATCGCGTACCGCTCGACGACGGCATGCGCGGGCTGGCCGAGATCGGCCCGGCGGTGGCCGAGCTGCGCACCACGCTCGCCTCGCTGCGCGCGATCACGCGCCAGCTCGAAGACCGACCCGCCGACTACCTGCTCGGCCTGGAACCGACCAAGGAGTTCACCCCATGACAACGCCGCAAGCCGTGCCGGGCCGCAACGACGACATGCCGAGGTCCGCGGGGGACGGACGGGAGCGGGTGCGCGCCGTGAGCCGGGCGGCGAGCGCGCTCGCCGGACGCATCGGGCGCCGGGTCGGGTGGGCCGCCCTCGCTGCGCTGCTGCTGCCTGCGTGCACCATCCTGCCCAAGGCCGAGCCGGTCGACGTCTATCTGCTGCCGTCGGCAGCGTCGGTGGCAGCCCCGGTCGGCAAGGCCGCGCAGGCTGCGCCTTGGTCGCTGCGCATCGCGCGTCCGGCCGCCGGCGTGCACCTTTCCGGGCAGCGCATTGTCGTCGTGCCCGGGGACAACCGGGTCAGCGTCTACAAGGGTGCCGGCTGGAGTGACCCGGCGCCGGTACTGGTGCGCGATCGCCTGCTCGAGGCCTTCCGCGCCGACGGCCGCATCGCCGCGCTGAGCAGCGACGACAGGCAGCTGCAGGCCGATCTCGAGCTCGACAGCGACCTGCGCGCCTTCCACAGCGAGTATCGCGACGGCCACCCCGAGGCCGTGCTCCGCCTCGATGCCCGCCTGGTGCACACGGCCACGCGCCGCATCGTCGCCAGCCACAGCTTCGAGCAGCGCGTGCCCGCGACCGACGCCGCCGTGCCCGCAGTGGTGCAGGCCTTCGGCAGCGCCGGCGACCGCCTGGCGGCGGAAGTGGTCGAGTGGACCGTGCGCGAGGGCGCGGGGCAGGCCGGCGGGCCCCGCTAGGGTCGCATTCGGACCCGCCTGGAGCGCGTCCGGCGCGCCGGCGCCGGGCGGGCGTGGCCGCCTGCGCGCCTTCGGCGGAGCGATGAGCGCCGGTCAGACCTCGCCGGCGGCGAGCTGGCGGCGGATCTCGCGCAGCCGTGCGCGCTGCGCCGGGCTGGTCTCCGGATAGCGCATGTCGAGCGCGGCCAGGGTGTCGACCAGGATCTGCGACACGATCAGGCGGGCGTTCTTCTTGTCGTCGGCCGGCACCACGTACCACGGGCAGTCGGGTGTGCTGGTGGCGGCGAGGCAGTCGGCGTAGGCCGCCATGTACTTGTCCCAGTGCCGGCGCTGCTCGATGTCGCCCTCGTCGAACTTCCAGTTCTTGTCCTCCTCGTCGATGCGCGCGATCAGGCGGTCGCGCTGCTCGTCCTTCGACAGGTGCAGGAAGATCTTGACGATGCGGGTGCCGTTGCGGTGCAGGTGGGCCTCGGCGTCGACGATCGAGCGGAAGCGGTCGCCCCAGAAGTCCTTGGCACCGAGGGTCTCGTCGGGCAGCTTCTGGCTGCGCAGGATCTCGGGCAGCACGCGCACGATCAGCACCTCCTCGTAGTACGAGCGGTTGAAGATGCCGATGCGCCCGCGCTCGGGCAGCGCGCAGTGGGGGCGCCACATGAAGTCGTGGTCGAGCTCGGTGGCGCTCGGGTGCTTGAAGCTGAACACCTGGCAGCCCTGCGGGTTGACGCCCGACATGACGTGGCGGATGGCGCCGTCCTTGCCGGCCGCGTCCATCGCCTGGAAGATCACCAGCAGCGCGTAGCGGTCGTGGGCGTAGAGCATCTCCTGCAGTTCGGCCAGGCGCTCGGTGCCGGCCTCTAGCATGGCCTTGTAGGCGTCCTTCGAATCGTAGAAAGGGGCGACCCGCGTCGGCCAGTCCGCAAGATCCAGCTTCTTGCCGCCCTTGATGCGGAAATCCGCGATGTCGATCGGTTTGTGTTTGCTCATCGTGCGCTCCGCTGGGTGTCGGGTTGAGGGCTGTACAGACGGGATGGGGGGCTGGCGTGTCGCTCGATCAAAGCAGCAGCACGGTGGCCAGCCCGAGGAAGGCGAAGAAGCCGACCACGTCGGTGACGGTGGTCAGGATGACGCTGCCGGCGAGCGCGGGGTCGATGCCCATGCGCTCGAGGAGGAGGGGGATGGCCAGCCCGGCGAGCGCTGCGCACAGCAGATTCACCAGGATCGCCGCCGCGATCACGCCGCCGATGCCCCAGTCGCCGAACCAGACCACCGCGAGCGCCGCGACGACCGCGGCCCACAGCAGGCCGTTCAGGATCGAGACCCCGATCTCGCGGTTGAGCAGCACGCGCACGTTGCCCTTCTGCACCTGGCCGAGCGCGAGGCCGCGGATGACCAGGGTGAGCGTCTGGCTGCCGGCGATGCCGCCCATGCTGGCAACGATGGGCATCAGCACGGCGAGCGCGACGAGCTGCTCGAGCGTACCCTGGAACTGCCCGATCACCCAGGCGGCGAGGAAGGCGGTGAGCAGGTTGATGCCCAGCCACACCGCGCGCCGGCGCGAGCTAACCAGCACCGGGGCGAACATGTCGGCCTCGTCGTCGAGGCCGGCCATCTGCATCACCGCACGGTCGGAGTCCTCGCGGATCAGGTCGACCACGTCGTCGACCGTGATGCGGCCGATCAGCCGTCCCGCGTCATCGACCACAGGTGCCGACATCAGGTCGAGATCCTGGAACAGGCGCGCGACCTCGCGGCTGTCCGTGCTCACCGGAATGCCCGCGATCTCGGTGTGCATGAGCTCGGCGACCGGGGTGTCGAGGCTGGCGGTGACGAGCGCGGACAGGCGCAGCGCGCCCTGGTACTGGCCCTTGCGGTCGACCACCATCAGCATGTCGGTCTGTGGCGGCAGGGATTCGAGCAGGCGCAGGTAGCGCAGCACGGTGCCGGCCTTGACCTCGGCGCGCACCTCGATCGCGTCGGCGTTCATCAGGCCGCCGGCGGACTCCTCGGGATAGGACAGCATCGACTCGAGCTGTTCGCGGCGCGCGCCGGTGGTGGCGAGCACCAGCCGGCTGCCGAGCTCGGCGGGTAAAGCCTGGATGAGGTCGACCAGGTCGTCGAGTTCGAGGGGCTGGACGGCAGCGATCAGATCGTCGAGGTCGAGCTCCTGGGCGAGCGCAGTGCTGATCTCGTCGTGCAGGAAGCTGAGCACGCGGCCCGCGCGTTCGGTCTCGACCATGCTCCAGGCCTGGCTGCGCGCGGTCGGCGGCAGGGCCTCGAGCAGGCCGGCGACCTTGGCCGGATGCATGCGGTGCAGCAGCTTGCCGACGCGCTTGAGCTTGCCGGCGTCAAGCGCGTCCATCAGCGCCTGCAGCTCGCTCCGGGTGCCGGCCTGCTCCGCCGTCGAAGGCTTGCCTGCGTCCTCGTCGACCGCGTGCTCGGTGTCGTCCCCGGTTTCGCGCATCAGCGTGGGGCGCAGCTCGGCGCTCAGGTGGCCGAGCACGCGCTGCTCGAGCGGGTCGCCGATCTGCTGCCACAGCGCGAGGCGCTGCGCTGGCGACAGGCGCTCGAGGAGGGCGGCGATCTTGGCCGGATGCATGCGGGGCACGAGCTTGCGCACGCGCTTGTTGCGCCCTTCCGCGAGCGCCTTGACGATCTGGTCGCTGAGCGAACGCGGTTGACCGTCCGCGCTGGCGCCGGCGCTTCTCGCTTCGTCGTTCATGCGCGCAAGGATACCTGTGGCAGCGGGCGTTGGTCGGCCCCGGCCCGCAGGGGGTCGGCGTCGTCCGCGCCCGGCAGCACACGCCCGAGCGCCCGCCAGCGTCTTTGCAGCGTGGCCGGCTGTGAATCGGTGGGGACTTCGACGTTCCTGGCCGCAACGATTTGCCAGCGGAGCGGCATCGGGGTCGGGTTGTCGTGTGCGGAGGTCGTGGTCATCGCGTGGGCTTGGGGCTCAGAGCGGCCAGACGAGGACGAGCAGCGGGATCGATACCGCTACCACGAGCACTTCGAGGGGCAGGCCCAGCCGCCAGTAGTCCCCGAAACGGAAGCCGCCGGGGCCGAGGATGAGGGTGTTGTTCTGATGCCCGATGGGGGTCAGGAAGGCGCACGAGGCGCCGATCGCGACCGCCATCAGGAAGGCGTCCGCGCTCACCCCGAGCGCAGTCGCGGTGCCGATCGCGATCGGGCACATGACCGCGGCGGTCGCTGCGTTATTCATCAGGTCGGACAGGAACATGGTGACGAGAAGCACGAGGGTGAGGGCGACAATCGCGTTGCCCTGCGCCACTTCGTCGAGCAGCGCATGCGCGATCAGTTCGGCCGTGCCGGTGGCTTCCATCGCCCCCGCCACCGGGATCAGCGCGGCGAGCAGCACGATGACCGGCCAGTCGATGCTCTCGTAGACCGAGCGCAGCGGGAGGGTGCGGAACGCCATCGAGGCGAGCACGCCGAGCGCGAAGGAGATGGCCGCGGGCAGCAGCCCCAGCGCCGCGCCGCCGACCGCGAACAGCATGATCGCGCCGGCCGTCCACGCCTTGCGCCGGTCGGGAATGCGCAGCTCGCGTTCGGCCAGCGGCACGCAGCCCGAATCCGCGGCGAATTCGGTGAGCGCCTCGAGCGGGCCCTGCATCAGCAGCAGGTCGCCGGCCTGGATCTTCAGCGTCCTCAGGCGGGACTTCGAGCGGTTGCCGCTGCGCGACACGGCAAGCAGGTTCAGTCCGTAGCGGGTGCGCAGCGACAGCTCGCGGGCCGAGCGACCGATCAGCACGGCTTCGGGGCGAACGACCAGTTCCATCAGCGTGATCTCGGCGTCGGCGGTTGAGCGGGCCGTGTCCTTCTCCTGTTCTTCCTGCGCTTGGTGTGCGCCGCTTTCACCCTCGTCAGGCGAGCCTCCCGTACCCTTGTTTTCGTCTTCATCATGACCGCCCTGCGGCTGCGCATCTTCCCCGTCCTGCTGCGCCGGGTCCTCGCGCGATGAGCCGGCCTCCTCGAGCCTGAGGCCAAGCGTGGACAGCATCTCGGGCAGCGCCTCGACATCGGCTTCGATGACCAGGATGTCGCCCGCGAGCACCTTGCGGCTCGACTGCGGAGCGGTCATGCGCACCTCGTTGCGCATCAGTCCGATGATCTGCGCGCCGGCCTCGTCGAGCCTGACCTCGATCTCGCGCAGGTACATGCCGGCGGCCTTGCTGTCGGGCACGACGCGGACTTCGGTGACGTAGGCCCCGGTCTCGAAGCCCTCGGTGCTCGCCTTCTCGCGTGCGGGCACCAGACGCCAGCCGAGCAGCACGATGAACAGGGTGCCGGTCACCGCGACCGCAAGGCCGATCGGCGTGAAGTCGAACATGGCGAAGCTGCCCGCGCCCGTCTGTGCGCGGAAACCGGACACGATCAGGTTGGGCGGGGTGCCGATCATGGTCGTCATGCCGCCGAGGATGGTGCCGAAGGCGAGCGGCATCAGTACCCTGCCGGGCGGTAGCGCGAGGCGCGCGGCCAGTTGCATCGCCACCGGCATGAGCAGGGCCATCGCGCCGACGTTGTTCATGAAGCCCGAGAGCAGCGCACCCACGCCGACCAGCGCGGTGAGGCTGAGCAGGATGCCGGCCCTGGCCGGCAGCAGTCTGGCGGCGAGCGCGTCGACCGCGCCCGAGACCTGCAGGCCGCGCGAGAGCACCAGCACGCAGGCCACGGTGACCACCGCCGGGTGGGCAAAGCCGGCGAAGGCTTCTTGGGGCGGGATCAGGCCGGCGAGCACGCAGGCGAGCAGGGCGCCGGCCGCCACCATGTCGTGCCGCCAGCGGCCGTGGAGGAACATCGCCACGGTGACGGACAGGATGAGGAGGATCAGCAGTTGGTCCTGGGTCATCTGAGCCTTGCGCGAAGTGCGTGGGCAGGGTGCCTGCGGACGGGCCCGGTACGGATTCTGAGCCGGCTGAGCGGCCAGTTTAAGGCGATCCGGCCATGGCGTGGCCGGTGCGTGCATGATTCGGGAATGCACCCGCGCCGTTGCGTCGCGCCGGTGACTGCGCGTAAAACCGGGTGCGCAGCGCCATCAGCACTGGAGCAAGCCGATGTCCCGACACCCCCCCATGGATGGAAAGCCTCTACGAGCGCCTCGCCGAGGACGACGAGGGCCGCGTGTGCACGGCCATCTCCGAGGCCGCCTGCCGCGAGTCGCCCGGCAACTTCTTCCGCACCCTCGTCGCCAACACGCTCTCCAGCCTCGCCGATCGCCTCGCCAGCGCCAAGACCACGCTCCCTTGGCTGCTGCTACAACTGGGCGCACCCGGGTGGATGCTGAGTCTGCTGGTGCCGATTCGCGAGTCGGGTTCGATGCTGCCGCAGATGCTGATCGGCGCCGTCGTGCGCCGCCAGCCGGTGCGCAAGTGGGTATGGGTGCGGGGCGGCGTGCTGCAGGGACTGTGCCTGTTCGGCATGGGCTGGGCGGCGATGGCTCTGGAGGGTGCCGCCGCGGGCGGGCTCGTGGTCGTGCTGCTGGTGCTGTTCAGCCTCGCGCGTGGTGCGTGCTCGGTGGCCTACAAGGACGTGAAGGGCAAGACCATTCCCAAGACGCGGCGCGGGCGGCTGTCGGGCTGGATCAGCGCGGTGTCGGGCCTGGCGGCGCTGGGGATCGGCCTCGCGCTGGGCGCGCTGCGCGGTGAGGGCTCGAGCACACTGTTCGCCGCGCTGCTGGCCGCTGCCGCGCTGCTCTGGCTTGCGGCAGCGGCGGTGTTCGGGCGCATCATCGAGTCGCCCGGCGCCACGGAAGGGGGCGCCAACGGGGTGGTGGAGGCGTTCGCCATGCTCGCCCTGCTGCGTGACGACCGGCCGTTCCGCGCGTTCGTGATCGCGCGCGCGCTCGCCATGGGCTCGGGCCTTGCCGCGCCTTTCTATGTGGCACTGGCGCGTGAGGAGCTCGGCGACGCGCTCAGCCTGCTTGGCGTCTTCATCGCCGCGGAGGGCTTGGCCGGGCTGCTGAGCTCGCCGCTATGGGGGCGCTGGGCGGACCGCCCCAGCCGCAAGGTGTTCGCCGCCGCCTGCGCGCTGGCGGGGGCGCTGACCCTGGGCGTGGCGCTCTGGTCGTGGCTGCCGATGCCGGCATGGGCGGCGACGTGGTTCTATCCGCTGGCCTTCTTCGGGTTGGGGCTGGCGCACGCGGGCGTGCGTCTCGGGCGCAAGACCTACATGGTCGACATGGCCGAGGGCAACCGGCGCACCGACTATGTGGCCGTGAGCAATTCGGTGATCGGCGCGCTGCTGCTCGTCTCGGGCGTCATCGGCGGCGTGGCCGCCACCGTGTCGGTGGAGGCCACGCTGGCGCTGCTTGGCGGGGCGGGCCTGCTCGGAGCCTGGCTGAGCCTGGGCTGGAAGGAGGTGTCGGGTTGAGCCCTGCGCTGGGCGTCCGCTCGGGCCCGGTCAGCGCTGGCGTGCCCGCAGCAGCGCCTTCTCGCCCTCGATGATCAGGAACACGAGCAGGCCGATCACCATCGGCGGTCCCCAGGCCTCGATCGGCAGCGGTGTGGTGCCGAACCAGGTGTTCAGCAAGGGCAGATAGACGAAGCCGAGCTGGAGCAGGCCGAGCAGTGCGACCGACACGAGCGCGCCCGGGTTGGTGAACATGCGTGAGGGCGCCAGGCTGGAGGCGGTGAGGAAGCGGCTGTTGAACAGGTACCAGGCCTGTGCCACCACCAGCGTATTCACCGCGATGGTGCGTGCCGTCTTCAGTTCCATGCCCTGCAGCAGCGAATACTCGAACCAGGCGATGGTGGCGCCGCCGATCAGCAGCGACACGAAACCCACCCGCATCAGCATCAGTCCGTTGATGATCGGCGTGCCCGGTTTGCGCGGCGGGCGCTGCATGACGCCGGGCTCGGCAGGCTCGAAGGCCAGCGCCAGCGCAAGGGTGACCGCCACCACCATGTTGACCCAGAGGATCTGCACCGGGGTCAGCGGCAGGGTGAGGCCGAACACCACCGCGGCCAGCATCACGAAGCCCTGGGCGCCGTTGGTGGGCAGGATGAAGAGGATCGCCTTCCTCAGGTTGTCGTATATGGTGCGCCCTTCCTCGACCGCGCGCTCGATGGTGGAGAAGTTGTCGTCGGCGAGCACGATCTCGGCGGCCTCCTTGGTGGCCTCGGTACCCTTGATGCCCATCGCCACGCCGACATCGGCGCGCTTGAGGGCGGGGGCGTCGTTGACGCCGTCGCCGGTCATCGCCACGACCTCGCCGCGCGCCTGCAGCGCCTTGACCAGGCGCAGCTTGTGCTCGGGGCTGGTGCGGGCAAAGATGTCGCAGTCGTGGGCGATCTGCTGCAGTTCCTCGTCGCTGGCGGCCTCGATCTCGGCGCCGGAGATCACCTTCAGCTCGCCCGCGGCCCCCAGGCCCATCTCGATGCCGATCGCGCGCGCGGTGCCGGCGTGGTCGCCGGTGATCATCTTCACGCGGATGCCGGCCTCGTGGCAGGAGCGGATGGCGTCGATGGCCTCGGGGCGGGGCGGGTCGATGATGCCGATCAGGCCGAGGAAGACCATGTCCTCGTGCAGGTCCTCGGGGGCGAGCGCGCGCTTGCTGTCGGGTACCTCGCGCGCGGCGGCCGCGAGCACGCGCAGGCCTTCGGCGCTCAGCATCTCGATCTGTTCTTCCCAGAAGGCGCGGTCGAGCGCCTCGTGCTCGCCGCTGGCGCCGAGTTCGAGGTGGCAGCGGTCGAGCAGGCGGTCGGGTGCGCCTTTCAGCAGGATCCGGCGCTGGCCGTCGGGCGCGGTGTTGAGCGTGGCCATGAACTTGTTGGCCGACTCGAAGGGGATGCTGTCATGGCGCTCGTGGGCGCCGGCCTCGAAGCCGGCCTTGTGGGCGAGCGTGCGCAGCGCGCCCTCGGTGGGCTCGCCGGTCACCCGCCACTGGCCGTCTTCCTCGGCGACGTGGGTGTCGTTGGCGACGGCGGCGACTTCGATCACTGCGTGCAGGTGGCCGTGGCGGGCGAGGTCCGCGGCTTCGCCGTCGAGCGTGATCTCGCCCTCGGGCCGGTAGCCGGTGCCGCTCACGTCATAGAGCCCGCCGCGGGTGACGACATGGCGTGCGGTCATCTCGTTCTTCGTCAGCGTGCCGGTCTTGTCCGAGCAGATCACCGTGACCGAGCCCAGCGTCTCGACCGCGGTGAGCTTGCGCGTGATGGCGTTGCGCTGCGCCATGCGCTGCACGCCGAGCGCGAGCGTGATGGTGAGGATGGCCGGCAGGCCCTCGGGGATGGCCGCAACGGCAAAGCCGATCGCGGCCAGGAAGACGTCGGCGGGCGCCTGTTCGTGAAGGAGCACGCCGATCGCGAGCATCAGCACCGCGAGCGCGACGATGACGACCGAGAGCAGCTTGCTGAACTGCGCCATCTGGCGGGTGAGCGGGGTCTGCAGGGTCTCGACCTCGGCGATCAGGCGGTTGATGCGGCCGAGCTCGGTGTCCGCGCCGGTGGCCACCACGACCCCGACGCCGCGTCCGGCGGCGACCAGCGTGCCGGAGTAGGCCATGCCCAGGCGGTCGCCCACCCCCGCGTCGGCAGCGACCGCCTCGGTGGTCTTGTCCGCGGGCACGGACTCGCCGGTGAGGGCGGACTCCTCGATGCGCAGGTTGTTGGTCTCGATCAGGCGCAGGTCCGCGGGCACGCGCGCGCCCGAGCGCAGGCGCACGATGTCGCCGGGCACCAGGCCATCGGCGTCGGCGCTGCACCACTGACCGTCGCGGCGAAGGTCGGCGCGCAGCGACAGCATCTTGCGGATGCCCTCGAGCGCCTGCTCGGCCTTGCCCTCCTGGATGAAGCCGATGATGGCGTTGATGACCACGACGCCGAGGATCACCCCGGTGTCGATCAGGTGGCCGAGCGTCGCGGTGATGGCTGCGGCAGCGAGCAGCACGTAGATCAGGACGTCGTTGAAGTGCTTGAAGAAGCGCTTGAGCACCCCTTCCTTTCGTGCTTCGGGCAGGCGGTTGGGCCCGAACTCTTCGAGGCGACGCGCGGCCTCATCGCTGTCCAGGCCCTCGGGGCTGCTGGCGAGCGCTTCGAGTACCGCGTCGACCGGGCGCGCGTGGGCGGCGTCGACGGGCGTGATGCGGTGGGGCTGAGGCGCGGGGGAATCGGTCTGCTTGTCGTGCGGGCTCATGGGCGCGGCTCCATGCCGGTGTCTTGTCGCTTCACCGTGGCGGTGGTCGCGAGTGTGGATGATCAGCGCGCCAGCGCGTACTTGCCGTGCTGCGCTGCCATATACAAAGACCATGCCGCCGCACGAAGTTCAATAACAGACCCTGTTCGAGGCGGGATGCGGCAATGCGGGTGCCGGTGCGCGCCCACTCACTCCGTGTCGTAGCCCAGCAGGCGCGACTCGATGATGCGCTGCGCCACACCTTCGGGCACCTCGGCCTCCCAGTCGCCGCGTCCGCGCCGCAGCCGCGCCAGCACGTCGGCGATGTCGATGTGCAGGTGGCTCTCGTCGAGCGGCTGCACCGCGACCAGCTTGTCGTTCTCCTTCAGGTGCGCGAGCAGGTGGCGCAGGTTGGCGGGCACCTGCACGTTGTCGAGGGTGACCGTGGCCGAGGCGTCGGTGCCGCGCGGGCGCGAGGGATAGACATAGACGTGGGTGTTGTCCGGGAACAGCTTGCCGAAGGCTTCCAGGATGCCCCCCTCCAGGCCCTCGTAGTACTTCTCGTCGAACAGGAAGGCGAAGTCGCGCACCGACAGCACGATGCCGATCGGCTTCTGCGTGTAGCGGCGCAGGTAGGCGCGCAGGCGGAAGAAGCGCACGTAGTCCGAGATCATCACCGTGTAGCCCTGCGAGGCGAGCAGGTCGATGCGGGCGAGGAAGTCGGCGCCGTCGACGTTGTCGCCGCTGATCAGCGAGTTCATCGTGATCTCGGCCAGCGACAGGACCTCGTTCTCGTCCACCGCGGCGAGCCGGCTGAACTGCCTGCGGCCGGCCGCCATCATGTCGACATTGACCAGCGTCACCGGCTTGAAGCTGCCGCGCATGACCATCACCGGCTTGCGGTAGAAGAGCTCGCCCGGCACCACCACTTCGCCGGCCGGGTTGAACACCACCGCGCGCGTGAGCCAGCTGCGGATCAGGTGCAGGTTCATCAGCCGGTTCTCGACTTCCTCGAAGTAGGGGCCGGAGAAGTGGATCAGGTCGACCTCGATGCGGTCCGAGCCCAGTCCGTCGGCGAGGCCCTCGATCACCCACTCGGGCTGGTCGTGGTGGAAGAAGGCGCCGTAGATCAGGTTCACGCCGAGGATGCCGAGCGCTTCCGACTGCTGCGCGTTGTCGTTGTCGAGCATGCGCACGTGCATGATCACGTCGCTCGGCGCCGCGCCGGGATGAAGTTGCAGGCGGATGCCGACCCAGCCGTGGCATTCGTTCTTCTGCTTGAAGCTGCGTGCGGTGACGGTGGCGGCGTAGGCGAAGAAGGTGGTGTTCTTCGGCCGCAGGTGGGCCAGCCGCGCGACCACCTGGCTGAACTCCTTGTCCAGCATCTGCAGCAGGCGGGCGCGGCTGACGTAGCGGTCCACATGGCCGTAGATGTCGTCGCTGACCGCCATGTCGTAGGCCGACATGGTCTTGGCGACGGTGCCGGCGGCGGCGCCGACCTGGAAGAAGCGGCGCGCGACCTCCTGGCCGGCGCCGATCTCGACGATCGCCCCGTACTTGTACTTGTCCAGGTTGACCGCGAGGGCCTTCTGGTCGGTGGTCAGCGTGGTATCGCGTTTGCGCATGGACTGTCCTCGGCTGGATCGGCGGCGGATGGATGGATCACTTGAGCGGGAAGCCGAGCGCGTGCAGGGCCTCGACCAGTCGATCGCGCCCCGACAGGGTCTCGGGGCCGGCGATGCGCTTGGCCGAGTGCACCGCCCAGGTGCCATGCACGTTCATGTTCTGTTCCGCGTAGAAGCGCGCCATGGCCTGGTTGTAGGCGTCGACGCCCTCGTCCTGGACGTCCTGGCGGTAGCGTTCGTGATGCAGCACCACCGCCTGCGGCGGGCGCGGCTTGACCGCGGCCGGGCGGGCAGGGTCGGGTGTGCCGACGCACATGCCGAAGACCGCGAACGTTTCGGGCGGCAGCCCGAGCAGCGCGGCGACCTGTTCCGGATGGTTGCGCATGCCGCCGATGTAGACGGTGCCGAGGCCGAGCGATTCGGCCGCGGCGGCGGCGTTCTGCGCGGCGAGCGCGGCGTCGATGACGGCGGTCAGGAACATCTCGGTGTAGTCGAGGCCCGCCGACGGGCGCCCGAGCTGGCCGGCGATGCGGCGCAGGCGGGCGAGGTCGGCCAGCCACACCAGCTGCAGTGGCGCCTCGCGCACGTGGGCCTGGTTGCCGGCGAGCTCGGCGAGACGGGCGCGCTTGCCGGCGTCGCGGACTGCGACCACACTCCAGACGTTGAGGTTGGACGAACTGGCGGCCGACTGTGCCGCGGCGACGATGGCGGCGAGCTGTTCGTCGCTGACCGGATCGGGCAGGTAGGCGCGCACCGAACGGTGGTCGAGCAGCTGTTCGATCAACGGGCTCAGTGCGGCGGTCGGCGCGGCGCCGGCGCCGTAGCGGGCGCTGAGGCGGGACGGAGGCGAAGACATGGACATTCCTCGGGTCGGACAGGGGGTGTCGGCAAGCAGTATAGCGGCTGGCTGCGGTGCGGCACATGCGCAGCCCGGAGCGCGTCCAGCCGTGCCCGAGGCGCCGCCTCACCGGCCGCGGGGGCGGTTGCGCAGCGTCCGGGAGTCGCCGCCCGGCTCGTCCGGATGAGTTTTTTTGATCCGGATCGATGCATTACGTTAACGTCAACGTAAAATGGCGGCCGACCGCGGTGCTGCCGGCCGCAGACGACTCGTCAATGATGCCAACGATGTAATGGAGAGGAGAGCCCATGACTGCCCTGAATGAATTTCTCGCCGCCCGCGACTTCCTGTTGCAGCACCGCAGCGACTACGCCACCGCCTACGCCGGCTTCAAGTGGCCGCAGCTCAAGGAGTTCAACTGGGCGCTGGACTACTTCGACGCCATGGCCCAGGGCAACGACAACCCGGCGCTGTGGATCATCGAGGAGGACGGCCGCGAGTCGAAGCTGTCCTTCGCCGAGATGTCGGCGCGCTCGAACCGCGTCGCCAACTGGCTGCGCAAGCAGGGCGTCAAGCGCGGCGAGCGCATCCTGATCATGCTCGGCAAC
>JARRBR010000075.1 GCA_029982755.1 Rhodocyclaceae bacterium | reverse complement strand
GTCGCGGGTGGCGGGGTAGGGCGTGCATTCGTCGAAGATCATCACGATGTCCGAGTTCAGCACGGTCTGGATCTGCATCGAGATCTCGGGCGTCAGGAACAGTTTCGCGCCGTCGATCGGGCTGGCGAACTTGACCCCTTCCTCGCTGATCTTGCGCAGCGCGCCGAGGCTGAAGACCTGGAAGCCGCCCGAGTCGGTCAGGATGGGCTTGTCCCAGGCCATGAAGCGGTGCAGGCCCTGGTGCGCGGCGATGATGTCCAGCCCCGGGCGCAGCCACAGGTGGAAGGTGTTGCCGAGACAGATCTGCGCCCCGATGTCGGCGAGCATGGCCGGCGTCATCGCCTTGACCGTGCCGTAGGTGCCGACCGGCATGAAGACCGGGGTTTCGACCACGCCGTGGGCGAGGGTCAGGCGGCCGCGGCGGGCGCCGCCGTCGGTGGTGAGGAGTTCAAACTGCATCGTCGTTGTTGTCGTTGTCGGCGTCGTTGCGGCGGGTGATGAACATCGCGTCGCCGTAGCTGAAGAAGCGGTAGCGCTGCTCGACCGCATGGCTGTAGGCGCGGCGGATGCCGTCCATGCCGGCGAAGGCGGAGACCAGCATCAGCAGCGTGGATTTGGGCAGGTGGAAGTTGGTGACCAGCGCATCGACGACCTTGAAGCGGAAGCCGGGGAGGATGAAGATCTCGGTCTCGCCGCTGCCGGCCTCGAGCGGGCCGTCCTGCGCGGCGGCCTCGAGCGCGCGCATGCTGGTGGTGCCCACCGCGATCACCCGGCCGCCGGCGGCGCGGGTGGCGGCGATCGCGTCCACGGTCTCCTGCGGGATCACGTAGCGCTCGCGGTGCATGCGGTGTTCGCCGAGGTCGTCGACGCGCACCGGCTGGAAGGTGCCGGCGCCGACGTGCAGGGTCAGCCAGGCGCATTTCGCGCCGCGCGCCGCGATGTGCTCGAGCAGCGCCTCGTCGAAATGCAGGCCGGCGGTGGGGGCCGCGACGGAGCCGGGTTCGCGTGCATAGACCGTCTGGTAGCGCGCTTCGTCGGCTTCGCCGGCAGCGCGCTGGATGTAGGGCGGCAGCGGCAGCTTGCCGTGGCGCTCGAGCAGCGCAATCAGCTCTTCGCCGGCGGGAAAGCGCAGGTGGAAGAACTCGCCGACGCGGCCGAGCACCTCGACCTCGAAGGCCTCTGCAAGGCGCAGCCGGCTGCCGGTTTTCGGCGACTTGCTCGCGCGCACCTGGGCCAGCGCCTCGTGCGGGCCGACCGCACGTTCGATCAGCACCTCGACCTGGCCGCCGCTGTCCTTGACCCCATGCAGGCGGGCATGGATCACGCGCGTATCGTTGAACACGAACAGGTCGCCCGGACGGACGAGGTCCGCCAGGGCGGCGAAGCTGGCGTCGGCCAGGGTCGGTTGCGCGCCGGGGTTCGGGGTGAGCACGAGCAGCCGGCTCGCGCTGCGCTCGGCGAGCGGCGCCTGCGCGATCAGTTCCGCGGGAAGGGCGTAGTCGAAATCGTTGAGTTTGAGGGACATCGGGTTTCTCGGGGGGCGATCGGCGGATCTGTAGCCTTGCCGGTGGCGGGCGAGCGGTTACGCACCCGGGGGCCCGGCCGGCTTGCCGGGCCGTGGCGTGTTCGTGGATAATGCCGCTCCCGTGCCGGGATGGCGGAATCGGTAGACGCAGCGGATTCAAAATCCGCCGCCGCAAGGTGTGTGGGTTCGAGTCCCACTCTCGGCACCAGCAGTTTCTTGTTGTGGATCGGCCGTGTGCTGCGCACGCCTCCTGTCGATCCGCCGCCGCTCAGGCCCGCGATTCTGGATCGACCGTGGCCGAAAATCAAATCACCCGAATTTCTGCTTCGCCGTCGCTGCCTCGCTGATCGCGCGCACGGCCGGATGCGTCAGCCTGCGCTCGACCGAGATCGCGTAATAGGTTTCGGTGACGCCGTCGGCGTCGCCGAGGTGGATCATCCCCGCCTGCCGGCACAGCTGCTCGCCGACCATGGACGCGCTCGGAAGGATGCCGGCGCCGGCTTCGGCGAAGGCGCGCATCAGCGCGCCGTCGTCGAATTCGCCGACGATGCGCGGGCGCAGGCCGGCGGCCTCGAACCAGCGCAGCAGCGGGCCGCGCACGCTGGCTTCCGTTCCGGGCAGCAGCAGGGGCGCGCCGTCGAGGCGGGCCGGGAAGGGGCCGTTCAGGCGCGCGGCGAGCGCGGGTGCGGCGTAGAAGCCGATCGTCGACTCCCCCAGCGCATGGCTGTAGCCGCGCACGTCCATGTTGGGCGGCAGCGGGCTGTCGGCGAGCACCACGTCGAGCTTGTGGATCGCCAGTTCGCCGAGCAGGGCGTCGAACTTGCCCTCGCGGCACACGATACGCATCGGCTCGGGCAGGTCCATCGACGGCGCCAGCAGCAGCCAGGCGATCGCCTTCGGCACGACGTCGGCGATGCCGACCCGGAACGGCACCGCGCGTCCGGTGGCGCGGCTCTGCAGCGCCTCCTCGAGTTCGCTGCCGAGACGGAAGATCTCCTCCGCATAGTCCAGCACCATGCGTCCGGTCTCGGTCAGCACCAGGCCGCGGCCCTGGCGCTTGAACAGGCTGACGCCGAGGTCGGTCTCCAGCGTGGCGATCTGGCCGGACAGGGTCTGCGGCGCCAGTCCGGAACGTTCGGCCGCGCGCACGATCCCACCGGCACGTGCCACCGTCCAGAAGTGGTGAAGCTGCTTGTAATTGAGCATGGCGGGCAGTTCCTCGGCAGGCAGTGGCGATACTTCGTAAAAACCGGATCGAAATTCTGTTGAACTGAGATTTTATCGAACAGTCTGAGGGTTAGTATCCGTCGAAGCACAGGGCCCGACGGTGACCGTGCAATAACAGAAGGAGACTGGACATGCGTATCGACCTGCATTGCGATGGTGTGGAAGCGCCCCCGGGGCTGCGTGACTATGTGGCCCGCCGGATGCGGTTCGCGATCGGTCGCTTCCGCGACCATATCCAATGGGCGCGCGTGAAGGTGGCGGACGTCAACGGACCCAAGGGCGGCGCGGACAAGCGCTGCGTGGTGCAGCTGCGGCTGCGCAACCTGCCCGACGTGGTGTTCGCGATCAACCAGTTCGAAGTTCGTGCCGCGGTCGATGAGGCTGCCGACCGTGTCGCCCGCGTGCTCGCCCAGCGCGTCCGCCGCAACCAGCGTCCTGCACGCGTGGCGCCACCCATCGCCGCGTTGCCGGCCTGAAGCTGCCTGACCGATCGTCCCGACCCAAAACAACTCATCGATTCCCCACTGGAGGACATCCGACCATGGAAAACCGTATCGCAACGATGCAGCGCGCCGAAGCCTCGGTGCTGCAGACCAACAAGGTCATCCGCAACACCTACATGCTGCTGTCGCTGACGCTGGCCTTCTCGGCGCTGACCGCCGGCCTGTCGATGGCGATGGGCGCGCCGCGCCTGGGCATCATCGTGACCCTGCTCGGCTACTTCGGCCTGCTGTTCGCCACCAGCAAGTTCCGCAACAGCAGCCTGGGCATCGTGTTCGTGTTCGCGCTGACCGGCTTCATGGGCTTCACGCTCGGCCCGATCATCTCCGCCTACCTGTCGCTGCCCAACGGCAGTTCGATCGTGATGCAGGCGATGGCCGGCACCGCGGCGATCTTCCTGGGCCTGTCGGCGTACGCGGTCACGACCAAGAAGGACTTCTCGTTCATGGGCGGCTTCCTGATGGTCGGCATCCTGGTGGCCTTCCTGGCCGGCCTGGGCGCGATCTTCTTCGAGATCCCGGCGCTGTCGCTGACCGTCTCCGCCGCCTTCGTGCTGCTGATGTCGGGCCTGATCCTGTTCGAGACCAGCAACATCATCCACGGCGGCGAGACCAACTACATCATGGCCACGGTGTCGCTGTTCGTGTCGATCTTCAACCTCTTCACCAGCCTGCTGCACCTGCTGGGCTTCGCCAGCAACGAGTGAGCGGGCGCCCCGCGCCGGCGGGGCTGTGCGTGACGCCGGGGTGGTCGCCGCAAGGCGCCACCCCGGCGTCGTTTACGCGGCCGCTTTTGCGGCGCAGCACCCGGGGCACGCGCCGCGCGGCGGCTGGCGTTACAATGGCGCACATTTTTGACTTGGACAGGCCGGGATGAAAACCACCTTTCTTGATTTCGAAACGGCGATCTCCGAACTCGAGGAGAAGATCGACCAGCTCCGCTTCGTGCAGGACGACCCGGCGGTCGACATTTCCGACGAGATCAAGCGGCTCGAGGCCAAGAGCCAGTCGCTGACCAAGGACCTCTACGCCAAGCTCAGCCCGTGGCAGATCGCCCAGGTCGCGCGCCATCCGCAGCGCCCGTACACGCTGGACTACGCCAGCCTGATCTTTACCGACTTCCAGGAGCTGCACGGCGACCGCAGCTACGCCGACGACAAGGCCATCGTCGGCGGCCTGGCGCGCTTCAACGGCCAGGCCTGCGTGGTCATCGGCCACCAGAAGGGCCGCGACACCAAGGAGAAGATCGCACGCAACTTCGGCATGCCGCGGCCCGAGGGCTACCGCAAGGCGATGCGGCTGATGAAGCTGGCCGAGAAGTTCGCGCTGCCGGTGTTCACCTTCGTCGACACCCCGGGTGCCTATCCCGGCATCGGCGCCGAGGAGCGCGGCCAGTCGGAGGCGATCGGCCACAGCATCTACCTGATGGCCGAGCTCAGGACGCCGATCATCAGCACCATCATCGGCGAGGGCGGCTCCGGCGGCGCGCTGGCGATCGCGGTCGCCGACCAGGTGCTGATGCTGCAGTACTCCACCTACTCGGTCATCTCGCCCGAGGGCTGCGCCTCCATCCTGTGGAAGAGCGCGGAGAAGGCCGCCGATGCCGCCGAAACCATGGGCATCACCGCGGCACGCCTGAAGTCTCTGAACCTGGTCGATGCGGTCGTGCCTGAGCCGATCGGCGGCGCGCACCGCGACCATCGCGCGATGGCGGCGTCGCTCAAGCGCGCGCTCGCCGACGCGCTGCGCGAGCTCGAGGTGCTGACGCCGTCCGAACTCGTCGCCCAGCGCTACGAGAAGCTGATGAGCTACGGGCGTTTCAAGGAAAAGGCGGCCTGATCCAGGGCGGCCTGAGCGGGCGCCTCGCGCGCCGGGTGCGAAGGGGACGCAGCCGTCCGCGGGCGCATCGGCGGCAAGCCTGTCGTCCGCATGCGCCGGAGCGCACGGTGGATGAGCGCGCCTGACGAATTCCTCGAGCGGATCGCTGCGGTACTGGCATCGGCCGGTGTCGCAGCCGGTGCGCGCATCTGCTGCGCGCTGTCGGGCGGCGTGGACTCGGTCGTGCTGTTCGAGGCGCTGCGCCGCCTGCAGCCGCGCTTCGCCTATCGCCTGTCGGCGGCGCACGTCCATCACGGGCTGAGTCCCAATGCCGACGCGTGGGCGGCGGCCTGCGTGGCGCGCTGTGCGCGGGCCGGCGTGCCCGTGCAGGTGTTCCGGGTCGCGGTCGAGCAGGACCATCCCGACGGCCTCGAGGCTGCGGCCCGCGCCGCTCGGCATGCGGCGCTCGACACCGTGGCCTGCGACTGGCTGGCCTTCGGCCACCATCAGGACGACCAGGCCGAGACCGTGCTGTTCCGCCTGCTGCGCGGCAGCGGCGTGCGTGGTGCGGCGGCGATGCGGGCGGCGAGCCCGCCCCTGCGCGGCCGGCCGGGCCGCCTGCGACCCCTGCTCGAGCTGCGCCGGGCGGACATCGAGGGCTGGGCCCGGTGCCAGGGCCTGGACTGGGTCGAGGACGAGAGCAACGCCGCCCTCCATCACACCCGCAACGCGATCCGTCATCGGCTGCTGCCGGCGGCGGAGGCGCTGTTTCCCGCCGCCGTGCCGGCGCTGGCCCGCGCCGCGGCGCGGTTCGCCGAGGCCGACGATCTGCTCGGCGAACTGGCCGCGCTCGACGCCCGCGCCTGCGGCGGGCCGCCGCTGTCGCGCCAGGCCTTTCTCGCCCTCGGCGCGGCGCGTCAGGCGAATCTGCTGCGCTGGCTGCTGCAGCGCGCGGGCGCGCAGGCCCCGTCCGCGCGACGGCTTGCCGAGGCGCTGCGCCAGCTCGGCGCGCTGCCGGCCGCGCGCGCACTGGACCTGTCCCTGGGGGCGTGGGCGCTGCGCGCGTATCGCGACCGGGTGTGGCTGGAGCCCAGCGCGGAGCCCGTGGTCGAGGCGCTCGTCTGGCGCGGCGAGCCTGCGTTGCCGTGGGCGGGCGGGTGTGTGCGCTTCGAGGCCGCGTGCGGCGAGGGCCTGAGCGCGGCGCGCCTGGCGGCAGCGACGCGACGCGAGCTGGCGCCGCGCACGCCCGGCATGAGCCTGCGTCTTGCGCCGCAGCGTCCGCGGCGCGAATTGCGCAAGCTGTGCCAGGAGGTCGGCATCCCGGCGTGGTTGCGCGCACGCCTGCCGGTGCTGTGGGTGGATGGCGAGCCGGCCTGGGTGGGCGGTATCGGCATCGCCGCGGAGTTCGCCGCGGTGCCGGGCGAGCCGGGCGTGCTGCCGCGGTGGTCGGTCGGCGAGAACGGTACGGGCGGCGCCGAGCCCGCTGGCTAGGGGCAGGCCAGCCAGCCGCACGCGTGCGCTGAGCCCGTGCGCGCCTGGGGATCAGGTGCGAAGCACGGTCAGCAGCTGCGCCAGTTCGACCGCCGAGCGCACCTCCATCTTGTCGAAGATGCGCGAGCGGTGCGCTTCCACGGTGCGCATCGAGATCGACAGTTCGTCGGCGATCACCTTGTTGTACTTGCCCTCGAGGATCAGCTCCATGACCTCGCGCTCGCGCTGGGTCAGCGTGGCCAGGCGCGACTCGATGGTCTCGCGGCTGGCGGCGACCTGTTGGCGGTCGCGGTCGGTGGCGAGCGCCTTCTCGACCAGATCGACCAGGTCGTGGTCGTTGAAGGGCTTCTCGATGAAGTGGAAGGCGCCCTTCTTCAGCGCCGACACCGCCATCGGCACGTCGCCGTGGCCGGTGATGAAGATCACCGGCAGCTGGCAGCCGCGCGCGAGCAGGGTGTCGAAGCATTCCAGCCCGCTCATGCCCTGCATGCGGATGTCGAGCACGATGCAGCCGCGCCAGTCCGGCTGCCAGGCGTCGAGGAAGCTCTCGCCCGACGACCACGTGCGGCAGCTCACGCCGCGGGTCTTGAACAGCCACTCGAGCGCGTCGCGGATGGCTTCGTCGTCGTCGATGATGTGGGTGCAGGCGGCATTCATGCGGATTCGGCGTCCAGGGGCAGCGACAGGGTGAAGATGGTACCGCCGCCGGGCCTGAGTTCGAAACCCAGGCGGCCGTGATGGAGTTCGGCGATCGAGCGGCAGATGTTGAGGCCCATGCCCATGCCCTCGGCCTTGGTGGTGAAGAAGGGCTCGAACAGGCGGGCGGCGATCTCGGCCGGGATGCCGTGGCCGCGGTCGGCCACCGACACGGTGGCGAAGCGCCCGTTGAGCGCCGAGTTCACCTCGACGATGCGCGTCGCGGGTGGCAACTCGCGCATCGCATCCATCGCGTTGCGCACCAGGTTCACCACGATCTGCTCGATCATCACCGCATCGGCCTCGACCGCCGGCATCGGCTCGAACAGCTCGACGCGCAGCTGGACTTGGCGCTTGCGCGCATCGGCCTCGATCAGGCCGACGGCGTCGCGGATCACGGCGTTGAGCTCGAGCGGCTCGCGCTTCGGTTCGGAGCGGCGGACGAAGTCATGCACGCGCCGGATGATCTCGCCCGCGCGCCGGGCCTGGCGCGCGATGCGCTCGTGGATGTCGAGCAGCTCGCCGCGGTCGAGCGGCTGGTCGCCGTGCAGTCGGTTCATGCAGCCGGAGGTGTAGCTGGCGATCGCGGCCAGCGGCTGGTTCAGTTCGTGGGCCAGGGTGGACGCCATCTCGCCCATGGTGATCAGGCGCGAGCTCTGCTGCAGGCGTTCCTCCTGCTGCCGCGCGTGCTCGCGGGCGCGTTTCTGCTCGGTGATGTCGAGCACCGAACCCATCCAGCCGGCATGCTGGCCGCGGGCGTCGATCAGCGGCGCCTCGAACACCAGGGCGTCGAGCGCCTCGCCGTTCTTGCGCCGCAGGCGCACCTCGGTGCCTTCGGCGGCGCTGCCGCCGGCCATGATCCGGTGGTGGACCTCGAAGGTCTGCTCCAGGTGCTCGGGATCCCAGTACGGCATCGGCGGCTTCTTGCCGATCAGCTCCTCCGCGCTGAAGCCGGTCATGCGGCAGAACGCGGAGTTGACATAGGTGAGGCGCCCCTCGCGGTCACGCGCGCGCATGCCGGTCAGCATCGAGTCCTCCATCGCCTTGCGGAACGCCGACTCCGCGCGCAGCGCGATCTCGGCCTGCTGGCGGCGGGCGAGCTGGCGGCGCAGCTGCATCACGCTCCACACGATGATGCCGGCGAGCAGCACGATCGAGGCGGCGAGCAGGACCGGGATCCAGCGCGTGTCGGACTTGTAGGCGGTGATCTGCAGCGTCAGCCCGTGGCCGGGCGGATCGAAGGGCATGCTGTAGGCGAGCTGCGACGACACCGGCGCGACCTTGGACTTGGCGGCGATCTCGCGCCCGTCGGCGTCGAGCACGGCCACGCGGTAGCGCTCGGAGAACCACCATGGCAGCTCGCGCACGACGAGGTCGGTCAGCGAATACACGCCGACGATCACGCCGGGCGGCGCGTCCTCCGACCAGATCGGCACATGCACCTGGAAGTGGTGGGTGTTGTCCATGCCGGGATAGGTGGGGCCATACACCGGGCGGCCGATGCTGCGGGCGAGCTGGAAGGTCGTCTGCTCGTGCATGAGGGTGGGGCTCTCCGCGGCGGGCGTGCTCGCCTCCGGGCGCGGCGGCATGGCGCCGAGCAGCCGGCCTTCCGCCGACAGCCACAGGATCTGCACCAGTCCGCGCTCCTGGTTCAGCAGGCTGGACAGGCGGGCCTCGGTCTCGGGCGCAAGCGGACGGTCGATGAACAGCTCGCGGCCGATCTCCTGCAAGTGGATCTCGTTGCGGTCGAGATGGAAACGCAGGTTCTGCTCCATCCACAGCACGTCGTTGATCAGCGTGGTGCGCTGCTCGTCGGCGTCGTACTCGCGGGTCAGCCACACCAGGGCGGCGATGGCGGCGAGGAACAGCGCCAGGCTCAGGTAGGGCAGGTGCTGGATCCAGCGCTTGCGGCCCGGCGGCACGGGGATCGGTGGTTCGGTCGGGCTCATGGTTCGGCTTGCCGCTCGGGGGCGCGAGGGAGGCTCATGCGCTTGCGGTTGTCACGAATGCGGACATCCACAATAGCAGTCCCTTTGGGGCGAAACGATACTGATACCCGACACAGCGAAACTTATCGCAGTGCGAGTGCATTGCCCGGCCGGGTCCGGGTGGGCCAAAACTACCTTGATGCGGTTCTCTAGGAGGAGATGCTTTCATGAAGATTCGTGCGCTTCTGGTCGGTCTGGTTGCCGTCGGTCTGTCTGCCGCTGCGGCCGCAGCGGAGCCCATCGTGATCAAGTTCAGCCACGTCGTGGCCCAGGACACGCCCAAGGGCAAGGCCGCGGAAAAGTTCAAGGAACTCGCGGAGAAATACACCAGCGGTGCCGTCAAGGTCGAGGTCTACGCCAACAGCACGCTGTACAAGGACAAGGAAGAGATGGAAGCGCTGCAGCTCGGCGCCGTCCAGTTGCTCGCCCCGTCGCTGGCCAAGTTCGGCCCGCTCGGCGTGCGCGAGTTCGAGGTCTTCGACCTGCCCTACATCTTCGACGGCTACGAGGCGTTGAACAAGGTCACCCAGGGCCCGGTCGGCCAGCAGCTGCTCGCCAAGCTCGAGCCCAAGGGCATCAAGGGCCTGGCCTTCTGGGACAACGGCTTCAAGTCCTTCTCCGCCAACAGCCCGATCCGCATGCCCGAGGACCTGAAGGGCAAGAAGATGCGCATCCAGTCGTCCAAGGTGCTCGAGGAGCAGATGCGCGAGGTGAAGTCGCTGCCGCAGGTGATGGCCTTCTCCGAGGTGTACCAGGCGCTGCAGACCGGCGTCGTGGATGGCACGGAGAACCCGCACTCGAACCTCTACACCCAGAAGATGCATGAAGTGCAGAAGCACATGACGCTGACCGACCACGGCTACCTGGGCTATGCGGTGATCACCAACAAGAAGTTCTGGGACGGCCTGCCGGCCGAAGTGCGCACGCAACTCGACAAGGCGATCGCCGAATCGACCGTCTACGCCAACCAGATCGCCAAGGAAGAGAACGACAAGTCGCTGGAAGCGGTGCGCGCCTCGGGCAAGACCGAGATCCACACCCCGACCGCCGAGGAGAGGGCGGCCTTCAAGAAGGCCCTGGTGCCGGTGCACAAGAAGATGGAGTCGCGCATCGGCAAGGACCTGATCCAGTCGATCTACAAGGAAACCGGCTTCGATCCGGCCAAGCTGTAATCCAACCGCTTCACACCCAGCAGCGCCCGTCAGGCCACGCAGACCCGACGGGCGTTTTTTCGGGGGAAAACAATCATGAACAAGCTTCTCGACCGCCTCGAGGAGTTCATCATCGCCGCGCTGATGGCCGTGGCGACCGTGGTGATCTTCGTCTCGGTGGTGCATCGCTACGCCTCGGGTTATGAGATTCCCGTGGTGCAGGACTGGCTGCTCGACATGAACTTCGGCTGGGCGCAGGAGTTCTGCATCATCCTCTTCGTGTGGATGGCGAAGTTCGGCGCCGCTTACGGCGTGCGCACCGGCATCCACGTCGGTGTCGACATCCTGATCAACAAGCTCTCCGGCAGCACGCGCTCCGCGATGATCCAGATCGGCCTGGTGTGCGGCGTCATCTTCACCGGCCTGATCGGGATCTTCGGCGCGCTGTTCGTGTGGGAGAACGGCATGGCCTACGAGACCCTGAGCCTGTTCGGGGCCGACACCGGCGACTTCTTCGAGGGACCGACCACGCCCGACCTCGAGTGGCCGACCTGGATCGTGTATTCGGCCGTGCCGCTGGGCTCCTTCCTGATGTGCTACCGCTTCCTGCAGGTCATGGTGAGCTTCGCCCGCACCGGCGAGCTGCCCACCCACGACCACGGCCACGTCGAAGGCCTGGACGAGGAAGACGACGAGAACGTGCTGCTCGAGGGCGAGGCGTTCTCGATCGCCGAGGACATCGAGCACGCCCGCCGCGAGGCCGACGCCAAGCGTCCGGGCTCGGGAAAGTGAGGGAGACGACATCATGACCAACACGATTGCAATCTTCGGCCTGCTCGTCGTCCTCATGGCGATCGGCATGCCGGTGGGCGTGGCGCTCGGCCTCACGGTGCTGAGCTTCATGTTCATCTTCACCGACGTGCCGCTTGAGTCGGTGGCGCTCAAGATGTTCACCGGCATCGAGAAGTTCGAGATCATGGCGATCCCGTTCTTCATCCTCGCCGGCAACTTCCTGACCCACGGCGGGGTGGCGCGGCGCATGATCAACTTCGCCACCTCCATGGTCGGCCACCTGCGTGGCGGCCTGGGCATGTCGGCGGTGCTGGCGTGCGCGCTGTTCGCGGCGGTGTCGGGCTCCAGCCCGGCGACGGTGGTGGCGATCGGCTCGATCCTGATCCCGGCGATGATCAAGCAGGGTTATCCGCTGCGCTTCGGCGCCGGCGTGGTGGCTTCGGCCGGTGGCCTCGGCATCCTGATCCCGCCCTCGATCGTCATGGTGATGTACTCGGTGACGACCAACACCTCGGTCGGTGCGCTGTTCATGGCGGGCGTGATCCCCGGCCTGCTGCTGGCCTTCATGCTCGGCCTGTGCACCTGGTACGTGGCCCGCAAGAACAACTACCCGACGCTGCCGCGCACGAGCTGGGCCGACCGCATCAAGCACTTCCGCAAGGCCTTCTGGGGGCTGATGCTGATCGTGGTGGTGATGGGCGGCATCTACTCGGGCATGTTCACCCCGACCGAGGCTGCGGCGATGAGCGCGGTGTATGCGTTCTTCATTGCGGTGTTCGTGTACAAGGACCTGACCTTCAAGCAGATCCCGCGCGTGCTGCTCGATTCGGCCAACATGAGCGCGATGCTGCTGTTCATCATTGCCAGCGCGGTGCTGTTCTCCTTCATCCTGACCAGCGAGCAGATCCCGCAGCGCATGGCCGACGCCATCGTCGCCAGCGGCATGGGTCCGATCGGCTTCCTGATCGTGGTGAACCTGCTGCTGCTGGTGGCCGGTGCGCTGATGGAGCCGTCCTCGATCATCCTGATCCTCGCCCCGATCCTGTTCCCGGTGGCGGTGGCGCTGGGCATCGACCCGATCCACTTCGGGGTGATGATCGTGGTGAACATGGAGATCGGCATGATCACGCCGCCGGTGGGGCTGAACCTGTTCGTGGCGAGCGGCATCACCAAGGCGGGTCTCACCGAGATGAGCAAGGCGGTCATGCCCTGGCTGTGGACCATGCTCGCCTTCCTGATGATCATCACCTACATCCCGAGCGTCTCGACCTTCCTGCCCAAGGCGATGGGGATCATGTAAGGCCTGCGCCGGTTCGTCGGTGCAAGCAGCCCCGGCCGTGTGCCGGGGCTTTTTCGTGCACCGGTGGGCGGGCCGCCGGACCCCGGCCGATGCTCGAACGCGTGCCCGTCACCCGAAACCTGCTAGAATTTCGCGCTTTTTTCCAAACACCGTCCCGGAGTTTTTCCATGGCAATCGAACGCACCCTGTCCATCATCAAGCCCGACGCCGTCGCCAAGAACGTGATCGGCCAGATCTACGCCCGCTTCGAAGCCGCCGGCCTGAAGATCATCGCCGCCAAGATGGCTCACCTGTCCGAGCGCGAAGCCGGCGAGTTCTACGCCGTGCACAAGGAGCGTCCCTTCTTCAAGGATCTGGTGTCCTTCATGACCTCCGGCCCGGTGATGATCCAGTGCCTGGAAGGCGAGAACGCCATCGCCAAGAACCGCGAGCTGATGGGCGCCACCGACCCGAAGAAGGCCGACAAGGGCACCATCCGCGCCGACTTCGCCGAGTCGATCGACGCCAACGCCGTGCACGGCTCCGACGCCCCCGAGACCGCGGCCGTGGAAGTGGCTTTCTTCTTCCCGGGCATGAACGTTTACTCGCGCTGAGCGGTCCGTTCCAGCGGCCCGTCGCGCACGCTTCGCGGTGCTTCCCGCACCGCGCGCGGCGTGGTCGGGCCGTTTGCATTACGGTCGATCCGTTTCCCGCCAGCGGATCCCGCTTCAGATGAGTGAAGTTTCAGGCATGAGCACATCCGATCAGGTCAATCTGCTCGACTTCGATGTCGACGGCCTCGTCGCCTGGTTCGCCGGGCTGGGCGAGAAGCCCTTCCGCGCCCGCCAGGTGATGCGCTGGATGCATCACGAGGGTTGCGACGACTTCGACGCCATGACCGACGTCGCCAAGTCGCTGCGCGCGAAGCTGAAGGACATCGCCGTGATCCGCCCGCCGGTGCCGGTGCGCGATTCGATCTCGGCCGACGGCACGCGCAAGTGGCTGCTCGACGTGGGCAACGCCAACGCGGTCGAGACCGTGTTCATCCCTGAGACCAACCGCGGCACGCTGTGCGTGTCCTCGCAGGCCGGCTGCGCGCTCGACTGCGCGTTCTGCTCCACCGGCAAGCAGGGCTTCAACCGTAACCTGACGGCCGCAGAAATCATCGGCCAGCTGTGGCTGGCCAACAAGCTGCTCGGCGCCGCCCGCGATGCGGCCACGGATCTGGAAGCCGGCGAGAAGGACAACGGCCGCATCATCAGCAACGTGGTGATGATGGGGATGGGCGAGCCGCTCGCCAACTTCGACAACGTCGTCACCGCGCTGCGCCTGATGCTCGACGACCACGCCTATGGCCTGTCGCGCCGCCGCGTCACGGTGTCCACCTCGGGCATCGTGCCGGCGATGGACCGCCTGCGCGAGGAGTGCCCGGTGGCGCTGGCGGTGTCGCTGCATGCGTCCAACGACACGCTGCGCGACCGCCTGGTGCCGATCAACCAGAAATACCCGCTGCGCGAGCTGATGGCCGCCTGCCAGCGCTATCTCGAGCGTGCGCCGCGCGACTTCGTCACCTTCGAGTACGTGATGCTCGACGGGGTGAACGACAGCGACGCCCATGCGCGCGAGCTGGTCGCGCTGGTGCGCGACACGCCGTGCAAGTTCAACCTGATCCCGTTCAACCCCTTCCCGAATTCGGGTTTCCTGCGCTCGCCCGCGGAACGCATCCGGCGTTTTGCCGGTATCCTGATCGACGCCGGCATCGTCACCACCACGCGCAAGACGCGCGGCGACGACGTCGACGCGGCCTGCGGCCAGCTCGCGGGCCAGGTCCAGGACAAGACCCGGCGCACGGTACAGCTGCGCCGGATCACGGAGGAACGCTCATGAGTCTGAAACCGACGCTGCTCGCATGCGCGCTGGCGGCCGTGCTGGCCGGCTGCGCGACCAATCCGGCGAGCACCGCGGGGGACGGGGCCGCCGTCAGCCGCCCGATGTCGGACATCACGCCGGCCACGCCGGCCGATGCGCGCGCCCGCGTGCACGTCGATCTCGGCATGGCCTACTTCGAGATCGGCCGCTACGACGTGGCGCTCGACGAGGCGAAGATCGCCCTCAACGACAGCCCCGACTATCCGCCGGCCTACCACCTGCTCGGGCTGGCCTACATGCTGATCGGGGAGAACGCGGCTGCGCGCGAGAACTTCGAGCGCGCGCTGCGCGGGGCGCCGGGCGACCCTGACTTCAACAACAGCTATGGCTGGTTCCTGTGCACCCAGGGCGAGGAACAGCAGGGGCTGGAGCGGCTCGCGCTCGCCGCCCGCAACCCCTATTACCGTCATCCGGGGCGCCCGCTGACCAATGCCGGCCTGTGCTATCAGCGCCTCAAGGACGATGCCGCGGCCGAGGTCCAGTTCCTGCGCGCGGTGCAGGCCGATCCGGCCAATGGCCAGGCGCTGTACCAGCTCGCGGACATCGCCTACCGCGGCGGACGGTACGAGCAGGCCCGCAGCCACCTCGTCCGCCTGCATCAGCAGCTCGAACCGAGCGCCGCCTCGGTGTGGCTCGGACTGCGGACCGAGCGCCGTCTGGGCAACCACGACGCCGAGGCGAGCTACGCGTCGCAGCTGCGCTCGCGGTTCGCCGAATCGGAGGAATTCAAATTGTTCAATGAAGGGAAGTACGAGTGAGCGGCACGTCGTCCGAAAACCTTGCTGCCGTCACCGAGGCGACGTCCTCGCCGGGCACGCGACTGCGCCGCGCCCGCGAGGCGCGCGGCGAATCGGTGAATGAGGTCGCCTTCGCCCTCAAGCTGAGCCCGCGCCAGGTCGAGGCGCTCGAGCATGACGACTTCGGCGCGCTGCCGGGCATGGCCTTCGTGCGTGGCTTCATGCGCAACTACGCCCGCTACCTCGGGCTCGATGCGGCACCGCTGCTCGATGCGGTGCAGCGCCTGGCCGGTCCGGGCTCGCCCGACCTGTCGCCGATCCGCAATGCCGACGGCGACCTGCCGGTGGGCGGCAGGCGGCGCAGCGGGAGTTTTCCTGCGGGTCTGGTCGTGCTGATCCTGCTGGCGATGCTGGCGACGGGCTGGTATTTCGACTGGTTCCGCACCGAGAGCGCTCCGTCGGCCGAGACCGTGGTCGAGCCGGCGCCGAGCTTCGCCCCGGCGCCGAGCCAGCCGATCGTGCCGCCGCAGTCTTCCATGCAGCCGGCGCCGGCGCCGGTCGCCGAGCCGGCCGTCCCGACCGCGCCGGCCCAGGACGAGGCGCCGGCCGCCGGCTC
>JARRBR010000003.1 GCA_029982755.1 Rhodocyclaceae bacterium | reverse complement strand
TCGGTCGCCCTCACGCAGTTGCGCTTCACTTCGCTTGCTGTGATCAACTTACGGCGGGACTTGCACCCGCAGGAGTGCGCCCATGCTGGGCGCACACGAGAAAGCCCGGCTACACGCCGGGCTTTGTTCATTTGCGGCCGCCGCCGGCTGTCTTGCAGCGGTCCGGACATGCGGCGCAGGGATCGCCCATCCGCCGGCCCAGCGCCTGCTGCAAGGCGCAGGTCGAGCGTCGGCAGCACACGAACATCACCCCTTCGCGGCTCGCCGCATCGCGGAAACGCTGCATCACGTTGTGGCCGAGGAAGTCGGTGAACAGGATCACCATGCCGATTCCGCTCGGCAGCGGCGCGGACCGGCGCTGATGCGTCGTGTCGCGCCCGCTGACGTGTGCCGCGATGCGGATGCCGAAGCTGTCCAGCACATCCGGAATGTTGCCGAGGCGATCGGCGCCGACGAGCAGAGCATTCATGCTTCCCTTCCTGTTAAGAACAATTCTCATCCATGATGCTACCAATGCGAATTGTTTGCAACTGCGAACTCTTATCGTTATTATTCCTGCACCGTCACAACACCGCGAGCTCTCACCAACATGATGAAAAAAGTCCTGCTGACCGCCCTGGTTTCCGCCTTCGGCCTGTCCGGCACCGCTGCTGCGGCCGAACTCAACGTCTACTCCGCCCGTCACTACCAGACCGATGAGCAGCTGTACGGCAACTTCACCAAGCAGACCGGGATCAAGATCAACCGCATCGAAGCCAAGGAAGACGAGCTGCTCGAGCGCATCCGCACCGAGGGCGCCAACAGCCCGGCGGACATCTTCGTCACCGTGGACGCCTCGCGCCTGGCCAAGGCCGACGAGATGGGCATCTTCGCGCCGGTGAAGTCGGCCGAACTGGAGGCGCGCATTCCGGCCCACCTGCGCACCGCCAACTGGTTCTCGTATTCGACCCGCGCCCGCGTGATCGTCTACAACCCCGAGCTCGTCAAGGCCGAACAGGTCCAGACCTACGAGCAACTGGCCGACCCCGCCCTGAAGGGCCAGGTGTGCACCCGCTCGGGCAGCCACCCCTACAACCTGTCGCTGGGCGCGGCCATGATCAAGCACAACGGTGCGGAAGCGACCGAGAACTGGGCCAAGGGCATCGTCGCCAACTTCGCGCGTGATCCCAAGGGCGGCGACACCGACCAGATCCGCGCGGTCGCGGCCGGCGAGTGCGGCGTGGCGATCGCCAACAGCTACTACCTGGCGCGCCTTATGAATTCGGACAAGCGCGAGGACCAGGCCGCGGTGGCGAAGATCAAGGCCGTGTGGCCCAATCAGTCGAGCTGGGGCACCCACATCAACGTCTCGGGCGCGGGCATGCTCAAGCACGCGCCGAACAAGGAAGCCGCGGTCAAGTTCCTGGAGTACCTGGCCTCGGACGAGGCCCAGGCCTACTTCGCCAACGGCAACAACGAATGGCCGGTCGTACCCTCGGTGAAGGTCGACAATGCCGCGCTGGCCAAGCTCGGCGAATTCAAGGCCGACACCCTGCCGATCGGCGAACTGGCGGCCACGGTGGCCGAAGCCCAGCGCATCTTCGATCGCGCCGGCTATCGCTGAGCGGCGCGCGGCGCGCGGCGGAAGCCGTCCGCTGCGACCGCAGCAGTTCATGCATCAGCCCCCCGCGGCTCCGGCCGCCGGGGGCTGAATCGTTTCCGCGCCCCCGATCACCCGCCTGTCCGCAGCCGCCCGCGGAGCACAGCCATGCGGCGAGCCGCGCACCTTCGGCGCGTGCTCACCTTGGGAGCCGGCTCAACCCGCGCGCCGCTTCACCTTCAGGATCTGGCGCGAGATCACGAACATCGGCAGCAGGCCCACCGCGACGATGATCAGCGCCGCGGTCGACGCTTCGGCGAGGCGCTCGTCCGCCGCCAGCGTGTGCGCCTGCGTGGCGAGGGTGTCGAAGTTGAACGGCCGGATGACCAGGGTGGCCGGCAGCTCCTTCATGACGTCGACGAACACCAGCAGGCCGGCGGTGAGCAGGCTGCCGCGCAGCATGGGGACATGGACCCGGCGCAGGGTGGCCCATTTGCCGTAACCGAGGCAGCGCGAGGCGTCATCCATGCTCGAGGTGATCTTGCCGAGGCTGGACTCGACCGTCTGCAGCGCCACCGCGAGGAAGCGCGCGAGGTAGGCATAGACCAGCGCGGCGATGCCGCCGGTGAGCAGCAGGCCCGGGTTGGTGCCGAACATCGCCTCCCAGGACTGCGCCAGCCAGTTGTCCAGCCGCGTCAGCGGAATCAGCACGCCGACCGCGATCACCGACCCGGGCACCGCATAGCCCAGGCCGACCACGCGGTTGAGCGCATGCGGCAGCTTGCTGCGCGCGAGCCGGGCGGCGTAGCCGAGCACCACCGCGAGCACGACCGCAGCGATCGCCGTGACGATGGCGAGCACGAAGCTGTTGCGGGCGAGCTGGACGAAGCGCTGACCGAACTGCGCGTCGCCCTCGGCGAAGGCCATCTGCAGCAGCAGCCCGCCCGGCAGCAGGAAGCCGAGCAACAGCGGCATGAAGCAGGCGAAGGCCGCAAGCAGGCCGAGCGGCAGCGGCAGGCGCAACCGCACCGGCATGCTGGCCTGGCGCGAGGTGTTGTTGAAGCGCGCCCTGCCCCGCGACATGCGCTCCAGGGTGAGCACCAGGATGACGAACGCGAGCAGCGCGGCCGAGAGCTGCGCGGCGGCGATGCGATCGCCGAGCGAGAACCAGGCGCGGTAGATCCCGGTGGTGAAGGTCTGCACCCCGAAGTAGGACACGGTGCCGAAATCGGCCAGCGTCTCCATCAGCGCCAGCGCCGTCCCCGCCACCACCGCCGGGCGCGCCAGCGGGAGCGAGACGCGGAAAAAGCTGCCCCAGGGCCCCAGGCCGAGCGAACGCCCGGCCTCGAGCATGCCGCCCGCGCGCTCCAGGAAGGCGGTGCGCGCGATCATGTAAACATACGGGTAGAGCACGAACATGAACATCGCCACCGCACCGCCGACGGTGCGCACGTCGGGGAACCAGTAGTCGCCCCGCCGCCACTCGAAGGTCTCGCGCAACCAGGTCTGCAGCGGGCCGACGAACTGCAGGAAGTCGGTGTAGACGTAGGCCATCACATAGGCCGGCATCGCCAACGGCAGCACCAGGGCCCACTCGAAGAAGCGCCGGCCCGGAAAGTCGAGCATCGTCGTCAGCCACGCCGAGGTCACCCCGATCGAGGACACCCCCAGGCCGACGCCGACGCACAGGATCACCGTGTTGAGCATGAACTCGCCCAGCACCGTGTCGGCCAGGTGCGACCAGGTCGCGCCGGTCTGGCCGATGAAGACGTTGGAGAACACCGAAAGCACCGGTGCGGCGATCAGCACCGCGATCAGCACCGACACGACCGTCAGGGTCGACCACTGCAGGCGCCGGGCGCCCTGTACAGCCAGAGAGTTCATTCCGTTCCCAGAGTACCGGGGCGCGCCGGAGCTCGGCCGCCCGCTTCGATCGGCAAATTATAATTGATCGCATTTGGAACACCGCGATGCAATAATCCGGCAACACGCATTCCTGGATCAGCGCCCAAGATGTCACACCTGAACCTCGAGCACATCGACCTCGCCTTCGGCGATCACCTTGTCGTGCGCCAGCTCTCGCTGAGCCTGGAGAAGGGGCGGATCGGCTGCCTGCTCGGTCCCTCCGGCTGCGGCAAGACGACGGTGCTGCGCTGCATCGCGGGCTTCGAGCGCCTGGCCGCCGGCGAGATCCGTCTCGACGGCGCGCTGGTCAGCACCCCCGCCCACACCCTGCCCCCGGAACGCCGGCGCATCGGCATGGTGTTTCAGGACTATGCGCTGTTCCCGCACCTTTCGGTCGCCGACAACGTGGCCTTCGGGCTGCGCGGCGTCGATCCCACCGCGCGCCGGACGCGGGTCGACGAACTGCTCGCCTTGGTCGGCCTCGCCGACCAGGGCCACAAGTACCCGCACGAGATGTCGGGCGGCCAGCAGCAGCGTGTGGCGCTCGCCCGCGCGCTGGCGCCGCGGCCCAGCCTGCTGCTGCTCGACGAGCCTTTTTCCAACCTCGACGTCGAGCTGCGCGAGCGCCTGTCCTACGAGGTTCGCGACATCATCAAGGCCACCAACACCACCGCGATCCTGGTCACCCACGACCAGCACGAGGCCTTCGCCGTGGCCGACGAGATCGGCATCATGCACGAGGGCCGCATCCAGCAATGGGACACCCCGTACAACCTCTATCACCGGCCGGCGAACCGCTTCGTCGCCGACTTCATCGGCCAGGGCGTGTTCCTGCGCGGGAAGGTGGTCAACGACCACCAGGTGCAGATCGAGCTCGGCGTGCTCGACAGCTCCGTGCCGCTGGTGTGCTGCGCCGACTGTGCCGGCTGCGTGCAGGGCAGCCCACTCGACGTGCTGCTGCGCCCCGACGACATCGTTCACGACGACGCCAGTCCGCTGAAGGCCGAGGTGGTGCACAAGGCCTTCCGCGGCGCGGACATCCTGTACACGCTGCGCCTGGGCGGCGGCGCGAAGGTGCTGTCGCTGGTGCCCAGCCACCACAACCACGCCCTCGGCGAGCGCATCGGCATCCGCCTCGACGTGGACCACGTCGTCACCTTCCCGGTCGAGGGCGGTGCGGCGCTGCCGGCCACGCACGACGAACCCGTCGCGGCATGATCCCCTGGCTGGGCAAGGCGCCGGTGTTTCCGCCGGACGACCAGGCACTGGACGAGCCGAACGGCCTGCTCGCCGCCGGCGGCTCGCTGTCACCCGACTGGCTGCTCGCCGCCTACCGCCGCGGCATCTTCCCGTGGTTCAGCGAAGGCGAGCCGATCCTGTGGTGGACGCCTGACCCTCGCCTCGTCCTCGAGCCCGAGCAGATCCACATCAGCCGCTCGCTGCGCCGGACGCTGCGCCGGGGGCGCTTCGAGGTCCGCGTCGACACCGCGTTCGCGGCCGTGCTGAGGGCCTGCGCTGCGCCGCGCGCGCCGGGCCTCGGCACCTGGATCACGCCGGCGATGCAGGCGGCCTACCTGCGCATGCACGAACTGGGCCACGCGCACAGTGTCGAATGCTGGCGTGAAGGCAGGCTGGTCGGCGGCCTGTACGGCATGGCGCTCGGCCGGGTGTTCTTCGGCGAATCGATGTTCGCGCTCGAAACCGACGCGTCGAAAGTCGCCCTGGCTCATCTCGCCCGGCTGCTTGCCGAGCGCGCTTATGCCATCATCGACTGCCAGATGACGACCGCCCACCTGCAGTACATGGGCGCCCGCGAGATGCCGCGCGCGCAGTTCGTCGCCACCCTGGCACGATGGGTGCCCGACGGACCGCCGCCGCAGACGTGGGCTGCGGATTCGGCGCAGCACTTCACCTGGCCCTGACCGTGAACGAACGCCAAGCACCGTGACACGATGCAGAAGGACTACCCGTACGCCCTGATCCAGTTCTACGCGACGGCCCCGTACGCGTGCTCGTACCTGCCCGACCGCAGCGCACGTTCGCAGGTCGCGACCCCGGGGCACCTGATCGATCCGCAGGTGTATGGCGAACTGGTGCGCCGCGGCTTCCGTCGCAGCGGCGTGTTCACCTACCGGCCGTATTGCGATCACTGCCGCGCCTGCGTGCCCGTGCGCGTGCCGGTGGCGCGCTTCGTGCCCGGCCGCAGCCAGCGCCGGGCATGGGCGAGGCATGGCGATCTGGTCGCCATCGAGCGCACGCTCGACTTCTCGGAAGAACACTACCAGCTCTACCAGCGCTACCAGGCCGCACGCCACTCCGGCGGCGGCATGGATCTGGACAACCGCGAGCAGTACAGCCACTTCCTGCTGCAGAGCCACGTCGATACGCGGCTGATCGAATTCCGCGAGGACGGCGTGCTGCGCATGGTCAGCGTCATCGACCTGCTCGCCGACGGCCTGTCGAGCGTCTATACGTTCTATGAGCCGGACCTGGCGCGCGGCGCGCTCGGCACCTACGGCATCCTGTGGCAGATCGAGACCTGCAGGCGGCTGGACCTGCCGCACGTGTATCTCGGCTACTGGATCGGCGAGAGCCCGAAGATGGCCTACAAGTCGCGCTTCCGCCCGCTCGAGGCGCTGATCGACGGCGACTGGGTGCCCTTGCCCCTCGCGAACCGAGCCCGCTGACCCGTGCCGCGGATCTCGCCCGCGGTCGGGCGGACGCGCGCTCCACCGTCGCAGGCCCCTCGTCCATCCGCCTTATCCCGACGTCTGCCCGAGACCGCCTCCCCCCGGGGCGGGTGAATCGCTACAATCCGCCGATGCTCTACGAACTCATCCGCCCGCTGCTGTTTTCGCTCGACCCCGAAAACGCCCACGACCTCACCCTGCACGGACTCCACTTCGCCGGCAAGCTGCTGCCGCCGGGCCAGCCCGAACCCGCCACCCCGGTCGAAGTCATGGGCCTGCGCTTCCCCAACCGCATCGGTCTCGCCGCCGGCCTGGACAAGAACGGCGAGGCGATCGACGGCCTCGCCCGCCTCGGCTTCGGCTTCATCGAGATCGGCACCATCACCCCGCGGCCCCAGCCCGGCAACCCGCGCCCGCGCATGTTCCGGCTGCCCGAGGTGCAGGGCATCATCAACCGCATGGGCTTCAACAACCATGGCGTGGACGCCCTGATCGCCCATGTGCGCGAAGCGAAATATCGCGGCATCCTCGGCATCAACATCGGCAAGAACTTCGACACCCCGATCGAGAACGCCGCCGACGACTACCTCGCCTGCCTCGACAAGGTGTATGCGCTGGCGAGCTACGTCACGGTGAACATCTCCTCGCCCAACACCAAGAACCTGCGCCAGCTGCAGGGCGAATCCGAGCTCGACGACCTGCTCGGCCGTCTCAAGGCGGCGCAGACGCGCCTGGCCGACAGCCACGGTCGCTACGTGCCGCTGACGCTCAAGATCGCCCCCGACCTCGACGACGCGCAGGTGGCGAACATCGCCGATGCGCTGCGCCGCCACCGCATCGACGGCGTGATCGCCACCAACACCACGATCGCCCGCGACAAGGTGCAGGGCATCCGCCATGGCAACGAACAGGGCGGGCTGTCGGGCGCGCCGGTGTTCGAGGCCTCGACCGCCGTCGTGCGCCGCCTTTCCGCAGCGCTCGCGGGCGAGTTGCCGATCATCGCCGCCGGCGGCGTGCTCGACGGCACGCAGGCGCGCGCCAAGCTCGATGCCGGTGCGGCGCTGGTGCAGCTCTACAGCGGCCTCATCTACCGCGGCCCGGGGCTGGTGCGCGAATGCGTGCGCGCGACGGCTTGAGCGCCGCGCCTTCGCAGCTGCGCGCATGATCCGCAGCTGCCGACCCTGCCGGGCGGCGCATGCCGCCATCCTTCCGCGTCGATACAATTGCCCGACCGCAAGCTCCCCCCCGACCGCTCCAGGAGACATCCCGATGATCCAACGCCGCCAGTTCATGCTGTCTGCCGCCGCGCTCGCGGTCGCCGCCACCCTGCCGCTCACCGCCACTGCCGAGGCGCCGGCCAAGGTCGGCTTCGTCTATGTCAGCCCGATCGGCGACGCCGGCTGGACCTACCAGCACGACGAAGGCCGCAAGGCGCTGGAAAAGGCCCTCGGCAACAAGATTGAGACCCGCTACGTCGAGAGCGTGGCCGAGGGCGCCGACGCCGAGCGCGTGATCCGCGAGTTCGCCGCCAGCGGCAGCACGATCGTGTTCGCCACCAGCTTCGGCTACATGAACTACGTCGAGCGCGTCGCGCGCCAGTTTCCCAAGGTCACCTTCCTGCACGCCACCGGCTACAAGTCGGCGAAGAACTTCGCACCCTACAACGCGCGCTTCTACGAAGGCCGTTACCTCAACGGCGTGATCGCCGGCAAGATGACCAAGTCGAACGTGCTCGGCTACGTCGGCGCGTTCCCGATCCCGGAGGTGCTGCAGGGCATCAACGCGTTCACGCTGGGCGCGCGCAGCGTCAACCCGAACGTCGAAGTGCGCGTGATCTGGGCCAACAGCTGGTACGACCCGGGCAAGGAGCGCGAGGCGGCGATGACACTGATCTCGCAGGGCGCCGACATGCTCACCCACCACACCGACTCGACGGCGACCGTGCAGGCTGCAGAGGAAAAGGGCGTGCACGCCTTCGCCTACCACTCGGACATGGCCAAGTACGGGCCCAAGGCGCAACTGACCGCGACCACCCACCACTGGGGCGAGTTCTACACGCGCACCGTGGCCGCGGTGCTCGACGGCACCTGGAAGCCCGAAAGGGTCTGGGGCGGCATGAAGGACGGCATGATCAAGCTCGCCCCGCTCAACCCGGCGATCCCGGCCGACGTGCAGACCCTGGTGCGCGACATCGAGGCGAAGATCACGACCGGCAGCTTCCATCCCTTCACCGGCCCGGTCGTGGACCAGGGCGGCAAGGAGCGCCTGGCCGCGGGCGCGGTGATGGACGACGACGCGCTAGGCAAGATGGACTATTTCGTGCAGGGCGTGTCCTCGCGCCTGCCCAACGCCAAGTAAGAAACGAGAGGCTTCCCTCGCCACGCAGAACGGCCCCGCACAGGGGCCGTTCCTTCATCGGCGGTCGGCGCCCGCCTCGTCGTCCGCCGGCTGCCCATGGCGCAGGCAGGCGGCGAGCGCGGTGGCGATGCCATCGGCCATGCGCGCCTGGCGCGCAGGATCGCGCAGCAACACTTCCTCGTCGCGGTTCTTGATGATCCCGGCTTCGAACAGCAGCGCCGGCATGCGCGCATGGCGCAGCACGGCGAGGCCGTCGTAGTAATGCACCGCATGCTCGCGGTCGGCATAGGCGCGCCGGCGCCCGTTCTTGTGCGTCGGCTCGAAACCCAGGCGCTGCAGCCGGGCGCCGATCACCCGCCCACACAGGACGCTGCGCGCGGTGTCCGGGTTGTCGCGCGACACGAACAGCGAATGCCCGGCGAAGTCGTCGTTGTAGTCGAGCGCCTGGCCGCTCCACTCCCAGGGGCGTAGTTCGTGCGCGTTGACCGAATCGTGGTGGATGGAGAGCAGGAAGCCCGCGCCCGTCGCCGCCTGCGGCCGCGCGTGCAGGCTCTCGATGCGGCCGTCGGCGTTGATCAGCCCGACCCGGAACCCGCGCGCGCGCAGCGCCTCCACCACGCGACCGGCCAGCTCGCGGTTGAACTCGAATTCGCTGCGCCCGCGTGCGCTGGTCGCCCCCGGCGCCGCCAGGGTGTGTCCGACATCGACGGCGATCCAGCCCGGCGATGCGGCCGCCCCCGCTTCACCATCGGCGCGCGCGGCTGCGGTCACCAGTCCGAGCAGCAGCGCCGGCAGATGACGCCCGGCGCCCACCAGTCCAGACAGGAACGGACGCGGGAAACGACGCGACAGGGGCCCGAAAAATCGTCTTGCCATGGCCCGGATGCTAACCGAAACCCGCGTGCCGGGCCGGGTTCGCGGCATTCCTGCCAGCAATGGACCGTTTTGCTCTTGATTCAAATCATGGAGACGGCAGGGGGTGGCCGGGAGAATGCGAGCACCATCGGCACAGCCGTGGATAGCGGTAACCCCTGAACCACCCGGGCAACCTGACACCTTTTCGGACAAAACGAGACAAGCGATGAGGAGTACTCCATGAGCGGTATCTTCACAAAATCAATGGCGCGGAACATCTTCTACGGGGGAACGGTGTTCTTCTTCCTCCTGTTCCTGGCGCTCACCTTCGACACCGAACGCGAACTCCCGAATCGCGACAACCGCGCCGCAATCACCCCCCAAGTCGCGGCCGGCAAGCACATCTGGGAAACGCGCAACTGCCTCGGCTGCCACACCCTGCTCGGCGAAGGCGCCTACTTCGCGCCCGAACTCGGCAACGTCTACACCCGCCGCGGCCCTGACTTCATCAAGGCCTGGATGCAGGCGCAACCCACCGGAGCCCCGGGTCGTCGTCAGATGCCCCAGTTCCACCTGACCGATGAAGAGCTCGACCAGCTCGTGGCGTTCTTCAAGTACACGGCGGAAATCAACACCGCCAACTGGCCGCCGAACATCGAAGGTTGATCGGAAACCTGGAGACCACAAGGGGATCTTTCATGCAATACAAATCACAAGCGGTCGCCATGCCCTACTTCATCGCGGCGATCGGGCTTTTCGTGGGGCAAATCATCTTCGGTCTGATCATGGGCCTGCAGTACGTGGTCGGCGATTTCCTGTTCCCGGAAATCCCCTTCAACGTGGCGCGCATGGTCCACACCAACCTGCTGATCGTGTGGCTGCTGTTCGGCTTCATGGGAGCGGCGTACTACCTCGTGCCTGAAGAGACCGAGACCGAGCTGTTCAGCCCGAAGCTGGGCCTGGCGATGTTCTGGATCTTCCTCGTCGCCGGCGCCGCCACCATCCTCGGCTACCTGCTCGTGCCTTACAGCACGCTGGCGTCGATGACCGGCAACGACATCCTCGCCACCATGGGCCGGGAGTTCCTCGAGCAGCCGCTGCTGACCAAGATCGGCATCGTGATCGTGGCCCTCGCCTTCCTGTTCAACATCACGATGACCGTGCTGAAGGGTCGCAAGACCGTCATCAGCATCGTGCTGCTGATGGGTCTGTGGGGCCTGGCGATCTTCTTCCTGTTCTCCTTCTACAACCCGGTCAACCTCGTCCGCGACAAGTTCTACTGGTGGTGGGTGGTTCACCTTTGGGTGGAAGGCGTGTGGGAACTGATCATGGCCGCGCTGCTCGCCTTCGTGCTGATCAAGGTCACCGGTGTCGACCGTGAGGTGATCGAGAAGTGGCTGTACGTGATCATCACCCTGGCCCTGGTCACCGGCATCATCGGCACCGGCCACCACTACTTCTGGATCGGTACGCCGGAGTACTGGCAGTGGTGGGGTTCGATCTTCTCCGCGCTGGAGCCGATCCCCTTCTTCGCCATGACCGTGTTCGCCTTCAACATGGTGAACCGCCGCCGCCGCGAGCATCCGAACCGCGCTGCCGTGCTGTGGGCGCTGGGTACCGGTGTGATGGCCTTCCTCGGTGCCGGCGTGTGGGGCTTCCTGCACACCCTGGCTCCGGTGAACTACTACACCCACGGTTCGCAGATCACCGCGGCGCACGGCCACATGGCCTTCTACGGCGCCTACGTGATGGTGGTGCTGACGGTGATCAGCTACGCGATGCCGATCCTGCGCGGCCGTGCCGCCAACGGCACCAAGGCCCAGGTCGTCGAAATGTGGGCGTTCTGGCTGATGACGATCGCGATGGTCTTCATCACGCTGTTCCTCACCGCCGCCGGCATCCTTCAGGTCTGGCTGCAGCGTGTGTCCGACACCCCGATGTCCTTCATGGCGACCCAGGACCAGCTCACGCTGTTCTACTGGATGCGTGAATGGGCGGGTGTGGTGTTCTTCATCGGCCTGCTGACCTACCTCGCCAGCTTCTTCATCAAGGGCGATGCGAAGGACGTCAAGGCCTGACATCTAGCAGGTGTTCAAGTAGCAACTCCTGGGCGATCCAGGGGAAGGGGTTGGGGCGGCGATAGCCGCCCCTTTTTTTTGCCCGCTCGTCACGGTGCGGCCTGCGCACGGCTTTTGTGGCCGATCCCCGCGGCGAGGCGCCGACTGGCCGCTAGAATGTGGGGCTGCCGCAGCGCAAGCGCGCCGCATCCCTACGATCGTCCCGAGTACGCCGTGCCCCCGTTCGCCACCCCGCCCGCCCCCTCAGCAGATCAGTCCGCCACGGGCGCCGCCGCCCGCCCCGCCTTCCGCATCGCGATCAACGGCTATGGCCGCATCGGGCGCTGCTATCTGCGCGCGCTGCATGAAGCCGGACTCGGCGGCCAGTTCCGCGTCGTGGCGATCAACGAGCCTGCCGACCTCGCCAGCATCGCCTACCTGACCCGCTTCGACTCCACCCACGGCCGCTTCCCCGGTGCGGTCGACTGCACCGAGGACACGCTGATCGTCGCCGAGCAGCCGATCGCCGTCAGCCACGCCCACACCCCCGAGGAGCTCGACTGGGCGGCGCTGGAGATCGACCTCCTCGTCGAGTGCTCCGGCCAGTACGGCAGCCGCAGCGAGCTGAACCGCTTCCTCGACGCCGGCTGTCCCCGCCTGCTGCTCTCGCATCCCGGCAACGGTGCCGAGGACGTGGACGCGACCGTGGTGTTCGGCATCAACCATGACGAACTGGACGGTCGCGAGGGCCTGGTGTCCAACGCCTCGTGCACCACCAACGCGGTGGTGCCGGTGCTCGACCTGCTGCACCGGGCGATCGGCATCGAGCAGGCGCTGCTCACCACGCTGCACTCGGCGATGAACGACCAGCCGCTGATCGACGGCTACCATCACACCGACCTGCGCCGCACGCGCTCGGCGATGCAGTCCATCATCCCGGTGTCGACCGGACTCGCCCGCGGCGTCGAGCGCCTGCTGCCGCAGCTGGCCGGGCGCGTGAAGGCCAAGGCGATCCGCGTGCCCACCCACAACGTGTCGGCGATCGACATGGTGCTCACCCTCGCCCGCGACATCGAGCCGGGCGAGGTGAACCGCCTGCTGCGCGAGGCCGCCGGCGGCTGCTACCGTGGCCTGATCGCGTATTCGGACGAGGCACACGCCTCGATCGACTTCAACCACGACCCGCATTCGGCCATCGTCGACGGCGGGCAGACGCACAGCATCGGGCCGCGCATGGTCAACCTGATTGTCTGGTTCGACAACGAGTGGGGCTTCGCCAGCCGGATGGTGGACGTCACCCGTCACTGGCTGGGCATCGCCGCGCCGGCCGTGGCGGATTCCAATTAACCACGATCAAGTTAAAACCGTGGGCGCTTGCCTAGACTGCGGCGCATGGAAACGAGTACTACAACGCTGTCCGCGTCGCCCGCCCAGGCGCATGTCCACGCGGGGCCTCGCCTCGCCGGCGACCTCGCGATCTGGTTCTTCATCCTCGCCGAGCTGCTCGCCTTCGGGGTGTTCTTCGCCGCCTACGCCTTCACCCGCGCGAACAACATCGAGCTCTTCAATGCCGAGCAAGCCGCGCTGAACCGCAACGCCGGCGCGCTCAACACCGTGCTGCTGCTCACCGCCAGCTACTTCGTCGTGCGCGCGGTGCAGGCGGCCGAACGCGAGGCCTCCCGCCAGTGCGCCAACTGGCTGGTGGGCGCCATCCTCACCGGCTTCGGCTTCATCGTGGTCAAGCTCGGGGAATATGCGGCTGCGTTCGAGCACAACATCAGCCTGTCCAGCAGCCCGTTCCACATGTTCTACCTGTCGCTGACCTTCTTCCACTTCATGCACGTGATCCTGGGCCTGGTGATCCTGATCGCGATGTGGAACGGCGCGCGCCAGGGCCGCTACCGGCCCGGCGACATGAACGGCCTCGAGACCGGCGCCGCCTACTGGCACATGGTCGATCTGGTGTGGCTGATCCTGTTCCCGCTGGTCTATGTCATTCACTGAGGAGCCGGCCATGACGAAAAGCCTGCACGGCACGCCCAGAAGCTCGACCATCCTGTGGGCGACCCTGCTCCTGGCCACCTTCCTGACCTGGAGCATGGGCGCCCTGGGCGAGACCGGGCGCTGGGGCGTGGCCGCACTCGCCGTCATCTCCTTCTGGAAAGGCGCGGTGATCATTCTCGATTTCATGGCGCTGCGCCACGCGCCGCTGCTGTGGCGCGCCATCACGATGGGCTGGATGATCGTCGTCTGGGCCGTCATCGCCATCGCCTACATCAAGGGACTCGCACAATGAAGCCGGACACGCCCAACCTCGACATCCCCTTCTACCAGCCCGCCGGCGACGAGGTCGCGGTGTTCGAGCACGCCTGGAAGAACCGCCTGCCGCTGCTGATCAAGGGGCCGACGGGCTGCGGCAAGACCCGCTTCGTCGCCCACATGGCGGCCCGCCTCGGCCTGCCGCTGTACACCGTGGCCTGCCACGACGACCTCACCGCCGCCGACCTCGTCGGCCGCCACCTGATCGGCGACGGCAAGACGGTGTGGTGCGACGGCCCGCTCACGCGCGCGGTGCGCGAAGGCGGCATCTGCTACCTGGACGAGGTGGTCGAGGCGCGCAAGGACACCACCGTGGTGCTGCACCCGCTGGCCGACGACCGCCGCATCCTGCCGATCGATCGGACCGGCGAACTGCTCGCGGCGCCGCCCAGCTTCATGCTGGTGGTGTCCTACAACCCCGGCTACCAGAACCTGCTGAAGGGCATGAAGCCCTCGACCCGCCAGCGCTTCGTCAGCGTGCGCTTCGACTTCCCCCGCGCCGAGCAGGAAGAGGCGGTGCTGATCGGCGAGACCGCCTGCCCGCCCGACCTGGCCCGCCGCCTGGTGGCCATCGCCGGTGCGCTGCGCTCGCTCAAGGACCGCGATCTGGAGGAGTCGGCCAGCACCCGCCTGCTGGTGTATGCGGCGCTGCTGATCAAGGACGGCATGGACCCGGTCGCGGCCTGCCGCGTCGGCATCGTCGAGAGCCTGACGGACGACCCCGAGGTCGCCGAAGGCCTGATGGAAGTCGTCGCCGCCACCTTCGGCCGCTGAGGCCCGCGCCGGAGCGCCCGCATGAGCATCGATCGTCCCGACCCCCTCAAGCACGTCATGCCAGGCCCGCGCCTGGCGGTCGTGGCCGAGGCGCTGTTCCTGATCAACCTGATGCTGCTGCCGGGCCTGGCCTTTCTCGCCTTGATGGTGGTGTGGGCGATGAACCGCGACCACCCCGATCCGCTGGTGCGCAACCATCTGCGCCAGACCGGGTGGACCTGCATCTGGGGCGGCCTGCTGCTGGTCGTCATCAGCGTCGCAATCTTCCTGCTCGGCGGCTTCGACAACCCGTGGACCTGGGTCATCGGCGTGCTGTACTTCACCTTCGTGCACTCGAGCCTGATCCTGCTCGGCGTGATGGGGCTGTCGCGCGCGATCAACGGCCGCAGCTGGCGCTACCCCGTCTTCGGACCGCGCGAGCGCGACTAGGCGGCGACAGCATCATGGCCCGCGCGCCCGCCGCCCCCTCCACCCCCGCTGCCCGCCGCGTGATTCCGATCGCGCCGGTCGGCGCCGGCGTCGCCCCGGCGCAGCCGCAGCGTGCGCAGCGCCTGCGCACCGCGATGCAGGTCGGTTTCTTCGTGCTCTTCATCCTGGCGCCGGTCTTCGACCTCTTCCGCTACGACCTGAACGCCGATCACGCTTGGCTGCTCGGCATGGAGTGGCGGCTCGGCCTCGATCCCTTCCTCGCCGGCGAGGCGAGCGCGCTGGAGGCGGCAGGCAACATCATCGTCAACCTGTTCCTTCCCCTGCTCGCCGTCGCCGCGCTGGTCATCGGCGTCGCCTGGCGCTGGGGCCGGCTGTATTGCGGCTGGCTGTGCCCGCACTTCTCGGTGGTGGAGACCATCAACCGCCTGATGGCGCGTGCCTCGGGCAAGCCCTCCGTGTGGGAACACCATCGCCTGCCGGCCTGGAAGCCCGACGGCACGCCGGCGAAGGTCGATGCGCGCTGGTGGGGCGTGGTGGTGCCGGCCGCGGTCGCCTTCGCCTTCCTGTGGGCGGTGGTGCTGCTGAGCTATCTGCTGCCGCCGGCCGAGGTCTATGGAAACCTCTTCCACGGCGAACTCACCCGCAACCAGTTCATCTTCATCACCGCCGCGACCGTGGTGCTGAGCCTCGAATTTCTGTTCGCCCGCCACCTCTTCTGCCGCTTCGTATGCGCGGTCGGCCTGTTCCAGAGCCTGGCGTGGATGGGCAACAAGGATGCGATGGTGGTCGGCTTCAAGCGCGAGCGCGCAACCGACTGCGCCACCTGCCTGCCCGATCGCCAGTCCGCCTGCGATGCGGTGTGCCCGATGCGGCTGCGTCCGCGCAACATCAAGCGCCACATGTTCACCTGCACCCAGTGCCGCCAATGCGTCGATGCCTGCGCACAGACGCAGGCCGGCAACCCCGACGGCCCGCTGCTGAGCTGGGTCGCCGACGAAGCTGCACGCCAGAACGAGGCGGGCTTCCGCGCGCTCAAGGATCACTAGGACCATGGAAGAAACCGTAGGCCTGCTCTGGCACCGCCTGATCACCCGCGCTGCCGGCGGGCATTTCCCCAAGGCGGCAGTCAAGCTCAAGGAGATCGAGAAGGTCGCCGGCGTGTTCTTCCGGGCGCTGGGCGGCGATCCCGGCCTGCGCGTCGCCGCCGCCACCGCCGACGCCCACGGTGCCCGCCGCAGCCTGCTGCAGCGCATCGCCGGCGCCGACGAGCGTATCTCCCGCGGCCGCATGGACATCGCCACGCTGCGCCTGCCGCCGGAGATCGACGCGCTGCCCGAGCGCGCCCTCAACCGCGACCTCTACCTGTGGCTGGCCGCACTCGCCGCCGGCCACGGCCCCGGGGACGCCGAGGCCGACGCGACCGCCGATGCCGCCCTGGCACCCCTGCCCGCCGGCGGCTTCGACGATGCCGCCACCGCCGAGCTGCGGGCGAACCAGCGCGCCACCCTGCGCGCGCTGCAACGCTGGCCCGGCATCGAGACCCGCTACCGCCACCTGGTCGACGCGGTGATCGCGCAGCGCCCCAAGCTCGACAAGCTGCCGCCCGCCGAGGCCGAACGCGAACGCCTGCTGCGCCAGGCCCTGCATGCCCCGGGCAGCGTCGCCGCCCTCCCCGCCCTGCCCCCCAAGGCCAGGGCGACCCAGCCGGTACTGCTGTGGTTGAGCGACTTCCGCGGCGCCCACCAGGGCGGACTCACCGGCGCGGCCAACGGCGGTGCGGCCGGCGAGTCCGGCAACAGCAAACCCGGCCGCGACAGCAGCGAGCAGGCCCACCGCGTAGAGCGCCAGGACGACGCGCCCGAGAAGCACGGCATGATCATCCCTTTCCGGGCCGAGAGCCTGCTGTCCGTCGCGGAGTTCATAAAGGTCAAGCGCAGCACCGACGACGCCCCCGACGACAACGCCGCCGACGCCGCGGCCAACCTCGAGCAGCTCGCCATCACCCGCGACGGCGAGCGGGTCGCGTCCAAGGTGCGCTTCGACCTCGACCTGCCCTCGGCAGCCGAGGACGACGTCGTGCTCGGCGAGGGCATCCCGCTGCCGGAATGGGACTACCGCAAGAGCCTGCTGCGCGAGGACCACGTCCGCCTGCTCGAGTTGACCCCCGCCGCGCACGACCCGCGCGCCGCACCGTGCCCGCTGCCCGAGCACCTGCGCCGCACCGCTCGCCGGCTGCACCGCCAGTTCGCGGCGCTCACCCCCGGACGGCGCTGGCTCAAGGCCCAGACCGACGGCAGCGAACTCGACATCGACGCGGTGGTGCGCGCCGCCACCGACCGCGCCATCGGCCACCACCCTTCCGACCAGCTCTACCTGTCGCTGGAGAAGCGCGAACGCGACCTCGCCTGCCTGGCGCTCGCCGACCTGTCGCTGTCCACCGACACCTGGATCTCGTCCGAGGCCCGCGTCATCGACGTCATCCGCGACTCGCTGCTGCTGTTCGGCGAGGCGCTGCTCGCCACCGGCGACCGCTTCGCGCTGTGCGGCTTCTCTTCGGTCAAGCGCGGCAACGTGCGCTTCCACCGCCTGAAGGACTTCGACCAGCGTTTCGACGACCGCGCACGCGGACGCATCATGGCGATCAAGCCCGGCTACTACACCCGGCTCGGCGCGGCGATCCGCCACGCCACCCACACGCTGGAGAAGGAATCGGCCGCGCGCCGCATCCTGCTGATCCTGTCCGACGGCAAGCCGAACGACCTCGACCTCTACGACGGCCGCTACGGCATCGAGGACACCCGGGTCGCGGTGGTCGAGGCGCGCAATCGCGGCGTCGTGCCGTTCTGCGTCACCATCGACCGCGAAGGCGCCAGCTACCTGCCCCACCTGTTCGGCCCGGCGGGCTTCGCGGTGATCCGCCAGCCCGACGAACTGCCGGCCCGACTACCGATGTTCTATGCCCAACTCACGCGTTGACGCCATGAACCACTGCGACACTGTGTGCCGCGAGGCGCTGCAGGCCGCCGCGCCCGCCGACCTGCCAACGACCGAAGTCGAGCGCCTGTGCCGCCTGCTCGGGCAGGCCTCGCTGTTCAACGGCCTCGCCTGCACCGACATCGCGCGCTTCGCGCGCGGGGTACGCGAGGTGAAGGTCGCCAAGGGGGACATCCTGTTCCACCGCGGCGACCCCTGCAACGGCTTCCACCTGATCCTCAGCGGCCAGATCAAGCTCGCCTTCACCTCCGCCGACGGCAACGAGAAGGTGGTGGACATCCTGCACCCGGGCAAGAGCTTCGGCGAGGCGGTGATGTTCATGGACAAGCCCTACGTGGTGATGGCGCAGGCCCTGAGCGACGCCACCCTGCTCTACATCGGCAAGCAGGTGTTCTTCGAGGAGATGGCGGGCGATCCCACTTTCTGCCGCAAGATCATCGCCGGCCTCGCGCAGCGTCTTCACCACCTGATGGCGGACGTCGAGAGCTACTCGCTGCGCTCCGGGCGCGAGCGCGTGATCGGCTACCTGCTGCGCGAGGAAGAGCGCGAAGGCGAAGGCGTGGCCGAAGGCCAGGTGTCGATCCGCCTGCCCACCAGCAAGGGCACGATCGCCTCGCGCCTGAACCTCACCCAGGAACACTTCTCGCGCATCCTGCACGAGCTCACCAATGCCCGCCTGATCCAGGTCGAGGGCCGTACCATCCACATCCCCGACATCGGCCGGCTGCGCAAGAGCCTGGGCTGACGCGTCGGCCTAGGGCTCGGACGAACATCGCGCGCGATCGGTCCGCGCCCGCGGCGCCATGAAGAAAGGGGCCTTCCGGCCCCTTTTTTTCGCATCAGCTGCCCGGCGCGCGCCGCACGCCGTGGTCTCAGCCCTCCTTGCCGTCCACCCGTGCCCGCAACAGGAAGGGCGCGTAGCGCCACACGTAGAGCAGGAAGGCGATCGACCACAGCGTGGCCGCGGCATGCACCCCGCCGAGCTGCGCCACGGGGAGGAAGCCCACCGTCAGCACCCGCACCAGAGCGGCGATCAGCACCAGCGCGTAGGCCGCGGTCTCGATGCCGCCGGCGATCAGCATGCGCCCGGTGTGGCCGAGCGCGGTGCGGGTGATCATGCCGATGATCAGGCCGCCGGTGGCACCGATCGCCAGCGCATGGATGCCCGCCGAGCGCGGCAGCACGCCGAACTGGGTCAGCGCGATCAGCGCCAGGCCGAGCGGAATCCACAGGTAGGCCAGATGCAGCACCCACAGGATGGGGTGACCGCGCGTCGCCAACGGGTTCCAGCCACCAAGGCGCACCGCCTGCAGCGCGGCGGCGACGAGCGAGACCGCGCCTGCCCACGCCCCGGCGCCAAGCGCCCACAGCAGCAGCGCGATGCCGGTGGCGATCGCCGCCGCCCAGTCCACCTGCACGTTGCGCCACTGCTTCACGCCGCGCACCGCGTTGAAGGTGAACATCGGGATCACCCGGCCGCCGACGATGGTCTCGAGCAGCACGACCAGGCCGAGGGCCAGGTGCATCGCGGTCAGCGGATCGGCCTCGATCACGCCGAGCGCGGCGAGATGGAAGAACAGGTTGGCGAGTGCCAGCATCGCCGGCAGCGCGCCGACGAAGTAGTTGCGCTTGCTCTTGGCCTTGATCAGCACCCTGAGCAGCATCCCCGCCGCCACCGGCAGGAAGGCCAGGTCCACGATCGCCACCCAGGCACCACTGCCGAAGGCCATCGCCAGCCGGCCGGCCAGCCACACCCCGGCGAGCACCATCAGCGGCTTGCCCGTCGGCGTGTCGAGCCCGGTCCAGTTGCGTCCGGCGGTGAACAGGAAGCCGATGATCACCGCCACGGCGAAGCCGAAGATCATCTCGTGCGCATGCCACCAGATGCCGGGCATGGGCAGTTCGATCGCTCCGGAGTAGGCGACCGCCCACACCGGCACCGCGATCGCGGCGAACAGCGCGGCGAGCAGGTAGAAGGGGCGGAAGCCGAGCGCCCACAGCGAGAAGGTGTCGGGCGGGATGCGTTTGGTGGTCGGTTCGTCGAGGCGGATCAGCGCCATATTCGTGTTCTCTTGCGTTCTGAAAGGGTTGATGAAGGAGTCACGCTCGCGGCCGGGCGGACCCGGTCCCAGGGGTTCAGTGGCTGGTGCCTTCCTCGCGCGTGATCTTGTTCCAGACGTTGTACTTGCCCACCGGCTTTCGCATCGGCAGGCGCTTCACTTCCTCGAGGGTCTGCGCGTCATAGACGATCACCGCGCCCTGATCCTCCCACAGGCTGGCGAGCGCATAGCGGCCGTCGCGGGTGAACTCGATGTGTGCGAGCGTCTTGCCCGGCTCGCCGCTGATCTCCTTCACCACCTCCAGCGTGTGCTTGTCGATGACCTGCAGGATGTGCTTGGCCTCCGGGCTCATCATCGAATCGACGAAGGCGTAGCGGCTGTTCGAATGGCTGCGCAGGAAGAAGCCGGGCCCGCGGGTGGGAATGCGCTTGACGACCTCCCAGGTCTTCATGTCGATGACCGTGACCTCGCCCGCCTTCAGGTTGGTGCTGGCCATTACCGTGCGCGGCGCCGCATCCGGCCCGGCGGCGGGGTCCTGCCACTCCCAGGTGATGCCGGAACCCAGATGCGGCATGCCGTCGAGCGGCAGGTTGGCAATCTTCTTCCTCACGTCCAGGTTGACCACCTGGCCGACGCCGTCGCGCGACGCGCCCATCAGCTCGGAGTAGTCCTGGGTGAAGAAGAAGTCGTCGAGCACCTCGGCGAGGATGGTGCGGCGCGGGTTCAGGTAGCCGGGGATGAAGCTCCCCTCGCGCTGGGTGTAGTCGTGGATGTAGCTGATCGGGATGTCCTCGACCGCCTTGGTGTAGCTGATCTCCCACACCTCGCCGACGTCCTTGAGTGCGGCGATGAAGGACTGCCGCGGGGTGGCGTCATACACGGCCGACACCCGAGAGCTCCGCTTGCCGTCGCGGTCGGTGGCGGGGATGGTCTTGACCAGGTTCAGGTCGCCGTCGAGCAGCACCAGGGTGTTGGGCAGGTAGTTGGCCACCGCGACATGGGTCCCGTCGGGCGAGGCGGCAACGTTGCGGGTGTTGATGCCGGCGCGCACCTCGGCCACCACCTTCAGGTTCCACATGTCGAACTTGGTGATCCAGCCGTCGCGCGAGGCGAAGAACACGTAGCGCCCGTTGGCCGCGAACTTGGGACCGCCGTGCAGGGCGAAGCGCGACTGGAAGCGGTGGATCGGCTCGAGCTTGTCGCCGTCGAGCACGCTGACGTGATGGTCGCCCGCCTCCACTACCAGGAAGAGGTTGAGCGGGTCGGCGTCGAACACCGGCTTGTCGGACAGCGTGGCGGGGTCGACATGGACGATGCGCGAGGCGCGGATGTCGTCGTCGGTCCACCGCGGCTCGGGCACGACCGGGGTGTAGATCCAGTCGGCGAGCGCGGCGATCTCGTCCTTGCTCAGCTGCGCGGCGAAGCCGGCCATCTGGGTGGCGGGGCGGCCTTCGGCGATCACCTTGACCGCTTCGCTCTTGCGCAGGCGGCCGAGGTTGTCGGGCAGCAGCGCCGGCCCCATCGCACCGAGGCGGTTGGGGGCATGGCAGGCCGCGCAGTGCTGCGCATAGAGCGCCGGCACGTCGATGCCGGTTGCCGTTGCAGCCCCGGCGCTTGCCGCCTCGGGCGCGGCCTTGCCCGGCGAGGCTGCGGCAGGCAGGGCGGCCAGCCCCCCCGCAAGCGCGAGCACACCAGCGAGGGTCGAGACACGCAATCTCATGCCGACACCTTGTTGATGCGGGTCCAGGGGGTGGTGACGACGCGTTCGGCGCCGTAGTCCGCGGCGCTGACGCCGATCTCGTCGTCGTCGAGATAGCAGGCCGGATCCTCCGCCCACGGGTTGCCGGTGACCTGCTCGGCGCGCACGCGCGAGCTGCCGTTGCAGATGGCGAGGTACCTGCACGCGCCGCAGCGCCCCTCGAGCTTGCGCGGATGCTGCTTGAGCCCGGCCAGCAGCGGGTTGGAGAGGTCGTTCCAGATGTCGCCGAAGGCGCGCTGGCGGACGTTGCCCAGCGGCACATGCCACCACATGGTGTCCGGGTGCACGATGCCGAGGTTGTCGATGTTGGAGACGTTGACGCCGCTCGCGTTGCCGCCCCACTGGCGCAGCTTGGCCTCGATGTGCTCGGCCTTGTCGGGGAAGCGGCGCTGCACCCAGTGCAGCAGGAAGGGGCCGTCGGCGTCGTTGTTGCCGGTGACGAAGTCCTTGTCAATGCCGCGCCGGTGGAGGTCGAGGCAGGTCTCGAACAGCAGCTCCATGGCCTCGCGAGTGGTTCGATGGTGCGCATCGCCGGCACGGTTCTTGTTGCCGCGCCCGGCGTAGTTCAGGTGCGAGAAGTAGAACTTGTCGATCGCCTCGTCTTCGACCAGCTGCAGCAGCGCGGGCAGGTCGTGGGCGTTGCCCTCGGTCATCGTGTAGCGCACGCCGACCTTGATGCCGCGCTCGCGGCACAGGCGGATGCCGTGCATCGAGGCCTCGAACGCACCCTGCTTCCGGCGGAAGTGGTCGTGGGTCGCGCCGATGCCGTCCAGGCTGACGCCGACGTAGTCGAAACCGATGTCGTCGATCGCGTCGATCTTGGATTCGTCGATCAGCGTCCCGTTGGACGACAGGCCGACGTAAAAACCCATGCCCTTGGCGCGGCGGGCGATGTCGAAGATGTCGGGGCGCAGCAGCGGCTCGCCGCCGGACAGGATCAGTACCGGCACGCGCGCGGCTTTCAGGTCGTCCATGACCTTGAACACTTCCTGGGTGTTCAGCTCGCCAGGGAAATCCTTGTCGGCCGAGATCGAATAGCAGTGCTCGCAGGTCAGGTTGCAGCGCCGGATCAGGTTCCAGATCACCACCGGACCGGGCGGGTTGCGGCGCGGACCGGCCGGCGTGGGGTGGTCGAGCTCGCGGATGAATTGGGAGATGCGGAACATGGAGGCCTCCTGAATGGGGCCCATTTGACCCGACCCGCAGCGTGCAGAAAATGACGCGGGTCAAGGGTCTCCCGATCTGCCCGGTGGGAGGGCGCACCGGCCGCCCAGCGGCACTTTCAGCCGCCGATCCGCAACCCGGTCTTCTTCAGGATGCCCGCCGAGAACAGCACGTCACGACCACGACAGGCGCCGGGAAACTCGGCCTCGATCAGCGCGGCGATCTCCGCCACGCGCTCGAGCGCCGCCTCGCGGCTGCCGGCATGCACCATCGCGAACAGGCTGTACGGCCAGTCCGGCAGGTGGCGCGGACGGCGATAGCAGTGGGTAACGAAGTCGAGCGCGCCCACGCGCTCGCCCACCGCGTCGATCACCGCGTCGTCGATGTCCCATACGCTCATGCCGTTGGCGGTGTAGCCGATCGCGTAGTGGTTGGGCACCGCGCCGATGCGGCGGATGCGGCCGTCGGCGAGCATCGCCGCCAGACGCTCGCGCACCAAGGCTTCGTCGACGCCGAGTTCGTCCGCGATCGCGGCGTAGGGCCGCGGCACAAGCGGCAATCCGCCCTGGGTGGCAAGCACCAGGCGGCGGTCGAATTCGGCGAGGTCGTTGCCATCCACTGCGGGTGCATGCGCCCCGTCCCGCTCGTCCGCCTGCGCGACGACACGCTTGTCGGGCATCGCTTGCGCCATCACGCCTCCAGCCTCATCTCGACGAAATACTCGCGCTCCTTGGGGAACAGGTGCACCGCCAGGCCGGTGGCTGCCTCGATGCGGCGCGCGCACTCGGCGATGCCTTCACGCGTCTCTGTGGCGAGCACGAACCACATGTTGAGCGCGTGCTCGCGACGGTAGTTGTGCGCCACCTCCGGGAAGGCGTTCACCGCCTCCACCACTTCCGCCCAGCGCGCTTCGGGCACCGCGATCGCTGCCAGGCAGAACGCGCCGCCCATGCGCTCGATCTGGAACATCGGGCCGAAGCGGGTCAGCACGCGGTCGTCGAGCAGGGACTGCAGGCGGGCGATGACTTCCGCCTCGGCCAGGCCCAGGGCGGCGCCGATGTCAGCGAACGGGTTCCCGGTGAGCGGAAACTCGCCCTGCAGCGCATTGATCAGGCGGCGGTCGGTGTCGTCGGGCGCGCGCTTCGCGGCTACGCCGCGCCGGCCGGCGGGCGCCGCGGCGGTGTTCGTCGGTTCAGACATTCGCGAGATCCCTGGCGCCGAGGTAGCGCGCACCGGTCTGCTTGAAACGCCTGCAGCTGAACAGCACCGCATGCGGATGGTCGTCGAGGCCGAGGCGCGCGGCAAGGTCCTCGCGTGCGGCCAGCACCTCCTCGCGCGCGCTGCCGTGGATCATGCAGAACAGGTTATAGGGCCACCCGGGCAACACCCGGCTGCGCCGGTAGCACAGCGTGACCGCGGACTCGCGCGCGAGCTGGCGACCGAGTTCGGAAACCTCCGCGTCGGGCACGTCCCACACGCACATCGCGTTGGCCTCGAGACCGAGCTCATGATGGCGCACCACGACGCCGAAGCGCCGGATCAGCCCGTCGGCAAGCCAGGCATCGATCCGCCCGATCACCGCGCTCTCGTCCCGCCCCACGTTCGCCGCGAGGCGCGCGAACGGTCGCGGCTCGAGCGCGAGCCCCCCCTGCAGCGCGGCGATCAGCTGACGGTCGCCCTCCGGCAGCCTGCAGCCCCCGTCGCCGTTCGCCAGCGCGATCGACTCGCCGCCGGCGCTCGCCCTACGCGCCCGGCGCCCCTGCGCACCTTGCTTGAGATCGAAGCCCAGGTCGATGTGGAACTCTTCTTCCAGCGGCAGCACGATCACCGCGCAGCCGGTGTCGCGCTCGATGCCGGCGACCACCTCGTCGAGCTGCGCACGCGAGGCCGCGGTGACCACGAACCACAGGTTGAAGCGATGTTCGCGCTGGTAGTTGTGATTGATCGACGGTTCGCGCGTCACCCGTGCGGCGACCTCCTCCAGACGCTCGGGCGGCGCGGCCAGCGCGGCCAGCGCGCTCGCCCCCAGCCGGCGCGGCGCGAATACCGCGCCGACGCGGCTCACCAGGCCCTGCGCCATCATCTGCCGGTACGCGGCGAGAACCTCGTCCTCGTTGCTGCCGACCGTCTCGGCGATGCGCGCGAAAGGCCGCGCCACGAGCGGAAAGTCGCGCTGCCACTCGTTGAGCAGGCGGAAAGCGGTGGCGTCGACCGCCGCGGGCAGGACGAGCTGGCGCGGCATCAGAAGCCCGTGCGCGCGGCGCGCGTGGTGAAGAAGATGCCGCTCGGGCTCAGCGAGTCGAAGCCGCCGATCGGCTTCTTGGTCGCGGTGTCGTAGATGACCACCTTGTTGTCGTCTCGCGCTGACAGCCAGACCTCGTGGCCCTTGGACAGGAACTCCATGTGGAGGATGCCGCGCCCGGGCTGCAGCGTGTCGGTGACCTGGCCGGTGACGGTGTCGATGACCTGCACCCAGCCGTTGTCGGGGAAGGCGAAGTTCACCCAGATCTCGCGGCCGTCGGGGCGCGCCATCGCGAACACCGGCTGGCTCTTGACCTTGATGCGGCCGACCTCCTCCCAGGTATCGGTGTCGACCACCAGCACCTCGTGGCGGCCGATCGCCGGCAGGTAGGCGCGGTTGCCGGCGATCGACCAGCCGCGCAGGTGCGGCATCTTGAACACAGGCAGCGGCTGCTCGCCACGGCCGTAGCCGGAGAGGATCTTGCGGCTGCCCTTGTCGAGGTTCCACAGGTCGATCAGCGCCAGGCCGTCCTCGCCGAACAGGCCCGCGATGTAATAGCGGCCGTTGGGGCTGACCAGCGCGTCATAAGGCTGCTTGCCGCCGGGGAAGCGCTGGGTGACCGGGTTCTTCGGATCGGAAAAGTCGGTGATGCGGATCTCGCCCGCCTCGAACAGCGAATAGATGAAGCGCTTGCCGGAGAGGTCGGCGAGGCCGACGACCTTGGAGCGGGTGCCATCCTCGGTGGTGGCCGGCACATCGGCGACCAGCTCCAGCGTGTCGGCGTCGAAGGCCTTGATGCCACCCGGCTCGTAGTTCTGCACCACGACCAGGTTGCCGTCGTGCGAGATCGAGCCGCCGATCGCGTTGCCCGCCTGCACGACGCGACCGGCGATCCGGCGCTCGAGCAGGTCGACCTTGGTCAGGCCGCCGTCGCGCCCGAACACGAAGGCATGGCGGCCGTCGCGCGAGAACACCACCGAGGCGTGCGACAGGTCGCCCAGCCCGCCGACCGTCGCGAGCACGCTGCGGCCACTGGTCTCGACGACCTTGACGTTGCCATCGGCGCGCTCGATGACCACGCCGAGATCGCCGGTGCCGCGCAGCGCCGCGGGCGGCGTCGTCGAACAGGCGGACAACAGGGCGACCATGGCGGACAGGACCACCCCCCACAGGGCGGGTGGCGCAAGGCGGACTTTCTGGGAATACATGAGGGCTCCGGCTTCAGGGCGGGGCATGCGCCCCGGGGTACTTTGGCGCTCCGCGCGCGGCTGCGGCGGAGAAATCAGTCCATGCTGCGCGCCTGGGGCAGTCCCGCGTCGGGGGGAAAGCCGCGCATCAGCTGATCGACGATCCACTCGGCCTCGGCCTCGGTGACGATGGAAGCGAAGGGCGGCATCGGCGTACCCGGCCGGCCGCCGATCACGGTCGCGACCAGCCCCTCCGCCGGCTTGCCCGCAAGCGCCTCGGCGGTGAGCGCCGGACCGAGCCCGCCCTTGAAAGTGAGGCCATGACAGGACCCGCAGTCCTGGCGGACGATGTGCACCAGCTCGCGTGCGCGCTGGGCATCGGGCGATGCAGGAAGGGTCTCCGCTGCGGATGCGAGCGCCGAGACGACGGCCGCACCGATCAGGACGACCACGTGAGCGACGAGGGGCGGGAGTTTCATGCTGTATTCCAACGGCGATGCAGTCGCGGACAGAATGGCCTTTCGGCCGGCATGAAACCTTGACTCGAATCAACCCTGCCCGGCGTGGGGTTGTGCCGGCGCCCTGCCCTCGAGCCGCCTGCCGCGACTCACTCGACGATCACCACGCCGAGCATCTCGGGATGGGGGCCGCAGCTGTACTCGAAGCGGCCGGCCTCGGGGAAGGTCCGCGACCACTTCTCGCCCGGGAAGAAACGCTCCGATTCCTCGCCCCGCGCCTTGAACAGCACCGAATGGCTCACCCGCTTCTCGTTGTTGCGCCAGGTCACGGTGTCGCCCTTGCGGATGCGCAGCTCGGCCGGACTGAAGGTGTATTTCTCGATCGCCACCTCGTACTCGGCCGCGCCGACTGCCGCCGGCAAACCCAGCGCGAACATCGCGCCAACCAGACCCACCACCATCGCTCGGGCTCTCATGCTGACCTCCTTTGTGTGACGCCTTCAGCATAGCAAACGAAAAAGCGGAAGCCCCGGCCACTGGGCCCGGACTTCCGCTCGGGGACGGACCGTTCGCCGGTGCGAACGGATGACCCTTGCGATTACTGCTTGGCAGCCTTCACGTGGCCGTCGGCATCGATGCCCAGCTTGTAGCCGAGCGAGACGTGGTGGAAGCGCCCGGCTGCATTGTCGTCGTGGATGGCGAAGCCGAAGTTGTAGGCCTTGCCCGATTCGAGCGCCACATCACCCTCCCCGCCGCCGGCGAGCTTGCGGGTGAACACGACCGTCCAGTTGTCGCCGTCCTTCTTGCCTTCGGCGCTGACCAGTGCCTTGCCGCCTTCCATCACGCGCTTGTCGGCGACATGGCCGTCGAAGCCCTTGTTCTCGCCGCTGCGCCACTGGTAGAGGTCGTAGAACTTGCCTTCGGCCAGCGAGCCACCCTTCACGTACTTGGTCTTGGCGTCGTCGGCACCCGGCATGGTGCGCGAGTCGGTGTGGCAGGTGGCCCAGCAGCCGGCCTGATCGGCCAGCTCGACCTTGCCGCCGGACTCGAGCATGAACGCGATCTTGACCGGGTTCTTGTCGTCCATCTTGGCTGCACCCGAGGCCGCCGGCTGCTTCCAGGAGAAACGCAGATAAAGGTTCTCGCCGTCATGTGCCGCCTGCACCTTCACCGGGATGAAGGCCGCCTTGCCGGCGATCGGCGTGGGCTCGATCTTCTGGCCGCTGGCGATCTTCTTGCCCATGTCCGCTGCCTCGTCGCTGTGGCAGTCGGCACAGGTCTCGCCCTTCTTCAGCGCACGCGCGCCACCGTGCTCGGTGCCCTTCTGGATCCATTCCAGCGGCGACACGCCCGGGTAGAACAGCGTGATGTCCTTGGCCTCGACCTTGCCCCAGTCGGGTGCCGCGGCCATCGCAGTGCCGGCACCGAAGGCCAGGAGTGCGCCCACGGCGCCAGCAATCATGGTTTTCTTCATCGTCATTTCCTCACTGTGCTTGGGTTGGACCTCGATGCAGGACGAGCCTTACATCTCGTCTTCCTCGGTCATGCCTTCCGGCTTGTGATGCGCGATTCCCTTATGGCAGTCGATGCAGGTCATCTTGTCCTCGATGGCCATCTCGTGCTGCTTGCGGGCCCGTTGCTTCTGCGCCTCGGGGTTCATGCTCTCGAAGCTGTGGCAATTGCGGCATTCGCGCGAGTCGACCGACTTCATGCGCGCCCATTCACGACGGGCGAGGGTCAGGCGCTTGGCCTCGAACTTCTCGCGGGTGTCGATGGTGCCGGTGATCTTGCCCCACACCTCGCGCGAGGCCTGGATCTTGCGCATCATCTTGTACGTCCAGTCCTTCGGGACGTGGCAATCCGAGCACACCGCACGCACGCCGGTGCGGTTGTTGTAGTGAATCGTCTCCTTGTACTCCTTGTACACGTTGTCATACATCTCGTGGCAGGAGATACAGAACTTCTCGGTGTTCGTGGCTTCCATCGCGGTGTTGAAACCGCCCCAGAACAGGATGCCCACCACGAAGCCAACAGCCAACAGACCGCCCAGCGATTTCTTCGACGGGCGGCGCAGGCGTGCCCAGAAGCCGCCCGAATCTTCTTGTTTTGGGTTGTCGCTGTTTCGATCTGACATGGAATTCTTCCTTCATGCCCCCGCGCCGGAGCGCGGGGGTTGTTCAGCTACGACCGACTGCGCCGATCAATAAACGTCGTGCATGGTGTTGTACACGTTGAACTTGCCGGTGGGCGTGACGACGGCCGGGTCGGTGATCACCTTCTTCACCTTGAGGGTCTTGTCGTCGTAGATCACGATCGCGGACTGATCGGTCTTGCCGCCCCACAGCGAGATCCAGACTTCGTCGCCGGCCTCGTTGTATTCGGGCTGCACCGCACGACGGATCGCCTTGCTCTCGGGCAGGCCCGAGTCCTTGGCGACGTCGAGGCGGACCGGCTCCTTCTTCAGGTCGGCCTTGTCGAACACGAACACGGCTTCGGCGATCTCACGCTCGGGGTTCATCGGCGCGTCGGCCCAGAAGTTCTTCGACTTCGGATGGGTCTTCACGAACAGGTTGCCGGCGCCAGGCATCTTCAGCTCCTGCACCACCTTCCAGTTGTGATCCTTGTACTTGGCGAACTTCGGATCGTCGGAAGCCGTGGAGATCAGCGAGACGACGGCGTCACCGAGGTGGCCGGTCGCCCAGACCGGGCCGAACTCCGGATGGACGAAGTTGGCGCCACGACCCGGGTGCGGGATCTTGGCGGTATCGACCAGGGCGGCGAGCTTGCCGGTCTTGGTGTCGACCGCGGCGACCTTGTTCGAGGCGTTGGCGGCAACCATGAAGTAACGACCCGAGGCGTCCCAGCCGCCGTCGTGCAGGAACTTGGCGGATTCGATCGTGGTGGTCTTCAGGTTCTTGATGTCGCTGTAGTCCACCAGCAGGACCATGCCGGTTTCCTTGACGTTGACCACCCACTCCGGCTTCTGCAGCGAAGCGACGATCGAAGCCACGCGCGGTTCCGGGTGGTACTCGCCGTCGACGGTCTGACCGCGGGTCGACACGACCTTGATCGGCTCGAGCGTCTCGCCGTCCATGATCGAGTACTGGGGCGGCCAGTAGGTGCCGCCGATCAGATACTTGTCCTCGTAGCCCTTGAACTTCGAGGTGTCGACCGAACGCGCGTCCGAACCCAGACGCACGGTGGCGACCGTGGTGGGCTCTTCGTAGAACATGTCGATGATGGTGGTCAGGCCGTCACGACCGACGGTGTACACATAGCGACCCGAAGCCGACAGGCGCGAGATATGCACCGCATAGCCGGTGTCGAGGATCTTCCAGATCTTGTGGGTGTCGCCATCGACCAGGGCCAGCTTGCCCGCGTCGCGCAGCGTGATCGCGAACACGTTCTTCAGGTTGACCTTGTTCATCTGCTTGGTCGGACGGTCCTTGACCGGAACGATCAGCTTCCAGCTGTCCTTCATGTCCTTGAGCGAGAACTCGGGCGGGATCGGCGGCTCGTTCTGGATGTAGCGAGCCATCAGGTTGATCTCTTCCTTGGTCAGGATGTCGTCATAGTTGACCATACCGCCTTCGGTACCGTAGGCGATGATCTTCTCGAGACGGTCCGTACCGAGCTTGAGCGTGCCGCCTTCGAGCTTGGTGCCGTCAGGAGCGGTCTTGGTCCAGTGCGGCTCGAGGTTCTTGCCGGTGGCGCCCTTGCGCAGCACGCCATGGCAGCCGGCACAGCGCTCGAAGTAGATCTGCTTGCCCTTTTCCATTTCCTCGGCAGTCAGCTTCGGCGCTTCCTGCGCCCATGCACTGCTCATGGCCATCGGCAGGATCGCCATCGCGAGCGCCGAACCGATCAAACGAGTTTTTTGCATTGCCCTCTCCTTACACGACACGGGATATGAAACGACGGTGTGACGGCAGTATGGTTTTTTGGAGGAGGCCCCATCCTTGATGTGAATTAATTTTCCCCACGAAGGGTGAGGATAAAGTTCAGTGGCACCGAAATGCTGTCCGGGACGGGCCTACACCGCTTCGATCGGGGTTCCGAATGTGCCTGCCGGAGCCCCGGCAGCCAACCCGTCGCCATGGATGGCCCCTCAATTTCAAGCCTTGCGCACCAGGGTGGGAGCTTTCAAATGTACGCAGGAAATCAGGTATCAGACGCTTCGCCCTTCGGCAGCGGCGCGACGCGCGGTTTCCGTGCCCCCTCCCGCTCGCCCGCTCGCCTGGGCGCATCGGGGAGCCTCGGCACGGGCGCGCGCCAGGGCACGGTTCGCGGCGCAGGCAAGGTGTTCCTGGTCGGCGCGGGCCCGGGCGATCCCGACCTGCTGACGGTGAAGGCCCAGCGCCTGATCACCCAGGCCCAGGTGGTGGTCTTCGACCATCTGGTCGGGGAAGCGATCGTCGACCTGATCCCGGCCGCCGCACGGCGGGTGTATGCCGGCAAGGAAGCCGGCAATCACGCCCTGCCCCAGCACGCGATCAACCGTCTGCTCGTGGAGCTGGCGAGCGAGGGCCTGGACGTGGTCCGCCTCAAGGGCGGCGACCCCTTCATCTTCGGCCGCGGCGGCGAGGAGATGCAGGCGGTGCTCGACGCCGGCCTCGAATGCGAGATCGTCCCCGGCATCACCGCGGCCGCGGGCGCAGCATCCTGTACCGGCATTCCGCTGACCCACCGCGAGCATGCCCAGACCCTGGTCTTCGCCACCGGACACCTGAAGGACGATACCGTCGACCTAGACTGGACCGCCCTCGCCCGCCCCCGCCAGACCGTGGTGATCTACATGGGCCTGGGCGCGCTCGACATCATCTGCACGCAGCTGATCGCCCACGGCCTGCCCGCGCACACCCCGGCCGCCGTCATCCATGCGGCGACCACCCCGGGCCAGTGCGGCGTGCACAGCAACATCGCGCACCTGCCCGCGGCGGTTCGCGAAGCCGGGATCCGCACCCCGGCGCTGATCATGATCGGCGAAGTCGTGGCCCTGGACCCCGGCCTGCTGCTCGAACACGCGCTGCAGTCCGCCGCCTGAGCCGGCAGCGCCCAGCCTGCGCAAGCCTGACCGACCCGCCACGGGTAGAATGAGGCATGTCCGTAGCATCCGAGGCACCGAGAGGCATGGCCGACGAGAATCAGTTCTTTCGTCCAATCCGCGATTTCTACCAGCGTGGCGTCGTCAGCTGCACGGCCGACGACGCCCTGGTCGACATCGTCGCGCAGATGCGCGCGCGCAGCATCTCGTGTGTCGTCGTGCTCGCCGACGGCAAGCCGTTCGCGATCGTCACCGACCGCGACCTGCGCAACAAGGTCGTCGCCACCGGCAAGGATCCGGCCACCCTGCGCGTCGCCGACGTCATGAGCACGCCGCTGGTGACCATCGGCGAGGACGACGTCCTCTACGAGACGCTGTATCGCATGTCGCGCCACAACATCCACCGCCTGGTCGTGGTGGATCAGGCCGGTGCGCTCGCCGGCATCATCACCGTCACCGACATCCTGCGCCTGCAGGCGCACTCGCCCCATCAACTCGTGGTGGACATTGAGAAGGCGGCCTCGATCGACGCCCTGCGCGAACTCCACCAGCGCATCCAGAAACTGATCATCCACCTCGCCGGCACCGGGATCGCGATCCGCGAGATGGTCAAGCTGATCGCCAATCTCAACGACCAGGTGCTGATCCGGCTGATCCATCTGCTGCGTGCGGAGAAGTACCCCGATCTCACCGACGATTTCGCCTTCGTGGTGATGGGCAGCGAAGGACGTGGCGAGCAAACGCTATCGACCGACCAGGACAATGCCATCATCTACGACGACGCCGTGAGCGGCGACGCGCTCGCCCGCCTCGAGGCGTTCTCCCACGACCTGATCGATGCGCTGATCTCGATCGGCGTACCGCCCTGCCCCGGCGGCATCATGGCCCGGAATCCCCAATGGCGGCGCAGCCTGTCCGAGTGGCGCCAGGAGCTGACGCGCTGGCTGTCCACGCCGACGCCGGACAACGTCATGACCGGCAGCATGTTCATGGACCTGCGACCGCTCTACGGCCGCGCCGACCTGGTGGACACGCTGCGCACCCACGCCTTTCATTACATGGCCAACGAACAGGGATTCCTGGTGCGCATGGCGCAGAACATGACGCAGTTCGCCCCGCCGCTGGGCTGGTTCGGACGCATCAAGGTGGAAAAATCCGGCCCCCACCGCGGCCAGCTCGACCTCAAGAAGGCCGGCATCTTCGCCATCACCGACGGCATCAAGGCCCTCGCAATCGAAGCCGGCAGGCTGAACGGCAGCACGCACGACCGCATGGAGGCGCTGGTGGACGCCGGCGTCATGAAGGCCGAGCAGGCCGCCGACCTGCGCGCCGCGTTCGACTTCCTCGTGCTGATGCGCCTGCAGGGCCAGGTCGCGGCACTGCGCAACGACGCCACGCCGAGCAACTACATCGCGCTCGAACACCTCAACGCCATGGAACAGGGCGAGCTGCGCCTGGCGCTGGAGGGCGTCGCCAAGTTCCAGGCCTTCATCGAGCACCACTTCAAGCTGCAGCTGCTGCGCAACTGAGGCGATCCCCGCGCCTCAGTCCTCGATCAGCTGCCGATGCACGCAGATCGCCGTCGCGCGCGGCCGTACCGAACGCCCGCGAGCCTGCAGGTGCGCACGGGTGAAGGCGGCGCCGAAGAGCAGGATCAGCGAGGAGTAATTCACCCATAGCAGCAGCAGCACCAGCGAGCCGGCCGCACCGTAGGTGGATGCCGTCGCCGTGGTGGACAGGTAGATCGCAATCAGCGCCCGCCCGAAGGCGAACAGCAATGCGGTCACGAAGGCGCCCAGCACCACGTCGCGCCAGCTGAGCACCACGTCGGGCAGGACGCGGAAGATCGTCCCGAACAGCAGCGTGATCACCACCAGCGAAACCACCCAGTCCACGCCGAGCACCACCGCCACCGGCACCGGCAGCCAGTCCTGCGCGAACGCGACCATCCCGCGCACGAACACGCTCAGCAGCAGCGACACGAGCAGCACGAAGCCGATACCCAGGACCACGGCCAGCGACAGCAGGCGCGTCTTCATGTAGATGAACAGGCTGCTGCGGGTGGGCCGCGGCGCGACGCCCCAGATCGCGTTCAGCGAGATCTGCATCTGCGTGAACACCGTGGTGGCGCCGAACAGCATGGCACCGACACCCGCCAGCGTGGGCAGCAGGCCGCTGTGCTTGATGCGGCTGTTCTCCACCGCCGTCTGCACCGCGGCCGCGGCCTCGTCCCCGATCGCCGCGCGCAACTGATCGACGATCTGGCCCTGCGCCGCGCTCTCGCCGAGCACGAAGCCGACCAGCGTGACCGCCACGATCATCACCGGCGCGACCGAGAACACGGTGAAGAAGGCCAGCGCCGCAGCATGCACGAACACCTGAGCATCCAGCCACAGCTTCACCGTGGTCTTGAGCACCGAATACCAGAACGTCAGGGCAGGAAGGTTTCGCGCGGACATGCCGCGATGTTACCGCCATCAGCGGGGCTCTGCCGCGCGCATGGCATGGCGCAGGACGCCCCCTGAGACCGCACCTTCCCGCATTCGGGCCCGCAGGCTGCGAGGACGGCTGGCTCGTGCGCGCACACTTGCCATGACCTGAGGTCCATAATTCGGCCTTGACGCCCGCGCATACAACAAATGGGTATGCCGATCGGGCGCTGTTCCCCGCAACCCGCCAGGAAAAGCATGGAAGACGCCGAACGAACACGCGTCAGTCTGCAGCAACTCAGGCTGTACATCGACAATCACCTGCACGACCGCTACCTGGCACCGCCACTCACCGTCGTGGTGGCAGCCCTGCTCACAATGTGGGTTCCCGTCTGGCAGGCCGCGCTATGGGCTGGACTCGAGCTCCTCGTGATCGCCGCCTACATCGGTGTCTATGTCCGGTTTCGCCGTGCTGCGCCGGCGCCGGTTCAGGCAGGGCTCTGGGCTCGACGCATTGCAGTCGTACACGGAGCCCACATGACCATGTGGTCATCCATCGTCGTGTGGGCCTATCAGCCGGGCGATCTCGTCAACCTGATGTTCATCATGCTGGTCCATGTGGGACTCATCTCCCTGACCGTGACGATGAGCAATCCATCCCGGCGGCTCCTCTTGTCCGACCTGGCGGCCCCGACGATCGCGCTGATCGCCCCTCCCCTGCTCGACGGGAGCCTGTTCAGTCTCGGCTTGACCGCGCTGGGCACGCTCTATATCGGCTTGATGCTCATGGTCGGGCTCAAGATTCACGCGAGCACGACCGAAGCGCTGGTTCTTCGCCAGCGCAACGACGAACTGATTCTCGAACTTGAACAAGAGGTCCGGCGCGATTCGCTGACCGGCGTGAGCAATCGCAGGCATTTCGTCGCCACGTGCCAGACGGAGCTGCAGCGTGCGGCGCGTTACCGCCATCCCCTCGCGCTGCTGATGGTCGACATCGACCACTTCAAGAAGATCAACGACACGTACGGGCACCTCGCAGGCGACCAGGTCCTCAGGATGGTGGCGCAGGCATGCGCCGAGGCGGTGCGCGCCAACGACTGCCTGGCGCGGCTCGGCGGCGAGGAATTCGCCGTGCTCATGCCGGAAACAATGCTCGATGAAGCTCAGGCCGCGGCCGAACGCCTGCGCCTGGCCGTGGCGCAACTGCGCTGCCCGCTGCAGGACAAGGTCGTCAGGCCCACGGTGAGCATCGGCGTCGCAGCGGCGGACGAACGTGGCGAAACACTGTCCTCGCTCATGCGTCGAGGCGACCACGCGATGTACGAGGCCAAGGCTCGGGGGAGAAACCAGGTCGTGGTGGCGGCGGAACGGGAGGAGAAACCAGCGGCGGCGGAAGGATCGCGCGACAGCGGACACGCGGCCTCCCCGTCGAGAGTATCCGCGGACCAGGCCGATGCTTGCTGGAGCGACTCGCGGCAATGAACGCTGACCAACGACCGGAAAAGAAAACCCCCTGATCTCTCAGGGGGTCTCGGGCGCTTTCTGGTCGGCGATGAACGGCAGGGAACGATGACGGGTCATTCCCACTCGATCGTCGCCGGCGGCTTGCCCGAGATGTCGTACACGACCCGGTTGATGCCGCGGACCTCGTTGATGATGCGGTTGCTGACCTTGCCGAGCAGGCTGTGCGGCAGCTCGGCCCAGTGCGCGGTCATGAAGTCCTGGGTCTGCACCGCGCGCAGCGCCACGACGTACTCGTAGGTGCGGCCGTCGCCCATCACGCCGACACTCTTCACCGGCAGGAACACGGCGAAGGCCTGGCTGGTCTTGTCGTACCAGTCGGCGGCGCGCAACTCGTCGATGAAGATCGCGTCGGCACGGCGCAGCAGGTCGGCGAAGTCCTGGCGGACCTCGCCGAGGATGCGCACGCCCAGCCCCGGACCCGGGAAGGGATGGCGATAGACCATGTCGTGCGGCAGACCGAGCGCGACGCCGAGCTCGCGCACCTCGTCCTTGAACAGGTCGCGCAGCGGCTCGAGCAGCTTCAGGCCAAGGGTCTCGGGCAGGCCGCCGACGTTGTGGTGGCTCTTGATCGTGTGCGCCTTCTTGCTCTTGGCGCCGCCCGACTCGATCACGTCGGGGTAGATGGTGCCCTGCGCCAGCCACTTGGCGTTGGGGAGTTTCTTGGCCTCGGCCTGGAAGACCTCGACGAACTCGCGACCGATGATCTTGCGCTTCTGCTCGGGGTCGGTGACGCCCTTGAGGTGGCCCATGAACTGCTCGGTGGCATCCACATGGACGACCTTGGCGTGGAGGCGGCCGGCGAACATCTCCATCACCAGCTTGCCCTCGTTGAGGCGCAGCAGGCCGTGGTCGACGAACACGCAGGTGAGCTGATCGCCGATCGCGCGGTGGATCAGCGCCGCGGCCACCGAGGAATCCACGCCACCCGACAGGCCGAGGATGACCTCCTCGTCGCCCACCTGCTCGCGGATCTTCTGCACCGCTTCCTCGATGTAGTCGGGCATGTTCCAGTCGTGACCACAGCCGCAGATGTCATGGACGAAGCGGCCGATCATCTCCTTGCCCTTGATCGTGTGCGTGACCTCGGGGTGGAACTGCACGCCGTAGAAGCCGCGTGCCTCGTCGGCCATGGCCGCGATCGGGGTGGATTCGTTGCTGCCGATGACCTTGAAGCCCGGCGGCAGCTCCGTGACCTTGTCGCCGTGGCTCATCCACACGTCGAGCAGGCCGTGGCCCTCGGCGTTGGTCCGATCCTCGATGCCCTCGAACAGCTTCGAGTGCCCGCGCGCGCGCATCTCGGCATAGCCGAACTCGCGCTTGGCCGAGCTCTCGACCTTGCCGCCGAGCTGGCTGGCCATGGTCTGCATGCCGTAGCAGATGCCCAGCACCGGCACGCCGAGCTCGAACACCGCCTGCGGTGCGCGCCAGTCCTCGGCTTCATACACCGAGTTCGGGCCGCCGGACAGGATCACGCCCTGGGCGCCGAAGTTGCGCACGAATTCGTCCGACACGTCGAAGGGATGCAGCTCGCAGTAGACCTGCTGTTCGCGCACGCGGCGCGCGATCAGCTGGGAAACCTGGGAACCGAAGTCGAGGATGAGGATTTTCTGGTGAGCCATGGCGCGAACGTCTCGTGCGTCAAAAAAGGAAAGGCGGCTTCGCAGCCGCCCGGGAAGGTGAGCCCCGTCCGATCAGCTGATCTGGTAGTTCGGCGCTTCCTTGGTGATCTGCACGTCATGAACGTGCGACTCACGCATGCCGGCCGAGCTGATCTGCACGAACTGGGCGCGCTCGTGCACGGCCGGGATGTCCGCGCAGCCGAGGTAGCCCATCGAAGCGCGCAGGCCGCCGACGAGCTGGTGGATCACGGCGCCGACCGAGCCCTTGTAGGGCACGCGACCTTCGATGCCCTCGGGCACCAGCTTGTCGATGTTGCCCGTGTTCTCGTCCTGGAAGTAACGATCGGCCGCGCCCTTCTCCATCGCGCCCAGCGAACCCATGCCGCGGTAGGACTTGTAGGAACGGCCCTGGAACAGCACCGTCTCGCCGGGCGCCTCTTCGGTACCGGCAAACAGGCCGCCGAGCATCACGACGTTGGCGCCCGCCGCGATTGCCTTGGCGATGTCGCCAGAGAAACGGATGCCGCCGTCGGCGATCATCGGCACGCCCGTGCCGACCAGCGCGTTGGCGACGTTGTCGATCGCGCTGATCTGCGGCACGCCGACACCGGCGACGATGCGGGTGGTGCAGATCGAGCCCGGGCCGATGCCGACCTTGACGCCGTCGGCACCGGCGTCGACCAGCGCACGCGCGGCGTCGGCAGTGGCGATGTTGCCGCCGACGACCTCGATCTGCGGGAAATTCTTCTTGACCCAGTTCACGCGGTCGAGCACGCCCTGCGAGTGGCCGTGCGCCGTATCGACCACGATCATGTCCACGCCGGCCTCGGCCAGGCGCTCGGCGCGCTCCTCGGTGCCGGCACCGACGCCGATCGCAGCGGCCACGCGCAGGCGGCCCTGTTCGTCCTTGGCGGCGAACGGGTGCTCGGTGGACTTCATCATGTCCTTGACGGTGATGAGGCCGCACAGCTCGCCGGCGTCGTTCATCACCAGCACGCGCTCGAGGCGGTGCACCCGCAGCAGCTCGCGCGCCTCGTCGAGGCTGGCGCCTTCGCGCACGGTGACCAGGCGGTCCTGCGGCGTCATGATCTCGGAGACGAGCTGGTCCAGATTGGTCTCGAAGCGGGTGTCGCGGTTGGTGACGATGCCCACCACCTTGCCGCCCTCGACGACCGGCACGCCGGAGAAGCGGTGCTGGCGCTGCAGCGCGATGACCTCGCCCACGGTCATCGTCGGCGGAATGGTGATCGGGTCCTTGAGGATGCCGGACTCGTGACGCTTGACCTTGTGCACCTCGGCCGCCTGCTGGGCCGGCGTCAGGTTCTTGTGCACCACGCCGATTCCGCCTTCCTGCGCCAGCGCGATCGCGAGACGGCTTTCGGTCACCGTATCCATGGCGGCCGACACGAGGGGAATGTTCAGGCGGATGCGGCGCGTAACCTGGCTCTGCAGGCTCACGTCGCGCGGGAGAACCGTGGAGTGGGCGGGAACGAGAAGGACGTCATCGAAGGTCAGCGCCTTCTGAATCACTCGCATGGCTTTTTTCCTTTCGACCAAATCCGTATTATACAGAGCCCAAAAGCGCCATGTAAGCGCCGCACCAGGGAGATTTCCGCATGATTCGCCGTGCCGTGCTCATCGTCGCCCTGTTCGCGGCGGTTCCCGCGTTCGCCCAGATCTACACCTGGAAGGACGGGGATGGACGCGTTCATTTCAGCGACACGCCGCCCGCCACCGGCGAGGCCAGCGTGGTCAAGGGCGCGAGCGCGCCCAGACCGGCGCCCGCGGCCGACAACGGCGGGGCGCCCGCAAACGACGCCGCAGCGCCCAAGGGGCCGGCCACGCTCGCCGAGCGCGAGCAGGCCTTCCGCGAGCGCCGCGCCGCTACCGCCGAGGCCGAGGCAAAGGCCGGCGAGGAGGCTGCGCGCGAGGCGGAACGGCAGCGCTTCTGCGAGCAGGCGCGCAATCAGCTCGCGGCGCTGCAGTCGGGGCAACGGGTGAGCCGCTTCAACGCCGCCGGCGAACGCGAATTCCTCGACGACGCGGCGCGCAACGCGGAAATCGAACGCCTGCAGGCGCAGACGGGCCAGCACTGCGCGCAGTGAGCGGCCGCCCCGGCGCCCGCGTGGCGACCGGTTCGGCGCCGGCCGACGATCCCGCCGCCGACGCGGAGGACGGCTCGGACCGGCGGTCTCCGGAAAGGCTGTCCGCAGCCGAACCAGCCTTCCCCCTCAAGCCTCCTCGTCGGCCGACCCGCCCCCCTTCTTCATGACCTTGCCTTCGTCCGCGCGCTTCTTGCGCACGGCCTTCGGGTCGGCGATGAGCGGACGGTAGATTTCCACGCGGTCGCGGTCGCGCAGCTCGCTATCGGCCTTGACCAGCTTGGCGTAGATGCCGAGCTTGTTGCGGCGGTCGAGCTCGATGTCCGGATACTTCTCGAGCAGGCCCGAGGCCTCGACCGCCTGGCGGACGGTCGCCCCCTGGGGCAGCTTCACCTCGACCAGTTCCTGGCGTTGCGGCAAGGCATAGACGACTTCGACGCGAATCATCGCACTCATGTTCAGGCTCCCCGCCCCGGCGCTTGGTAGATCTGCCCGGCGCGTTTGACGAAGGAATCGACGAAGGTGTTCGCGATGTGGTTGAACACCGGCCCCAGCACCTTCTCGAGCAGCCGGCTCGAGAACTGGTAGCGCAGCTGGAATTCGACCTTGCAGGCGGTATCGCCAAGCGGCGTGAACAGCCAGTGTCCGTCCAGATGGGTAAACGGCCCGTCGGTGAGGCGCAGGTTCATCTCGTACGGATAGCGCTTGTCGTTTTCCGTGCTGAAGTGCGCCTTGATGCCGTGGTAGTTGATGTGCAGCGTCGCCGCGGTGACGGTGTCGGTGCGCTTGTGAACGTCTGCGCCGCCGCACCAGGGCAGGAACTGCGGGTAGTCCTCGCAGCGGTCGACGAGCTCGAACATCTGCGCGGGGGTGAATTCGATCAGGACGAGCTTCTTGACTTCGGCCATGGGCAGGCAGGGACGTCGGAACTGCGTAGCGGCCGGAACGGGCACGCAGCCGAACTGTTAAAATGTGCGATTCTACCGCATGCGGGCCGTGCCTTCCCGGTCCGAAGCGCGCCCTCAGGAACCATCGCACCATGAGCATCATCGAGAACCGCAAGGCAGTCCACGACTACTTCATCGAAGAACGGCACGAGGCCGGCATGGTCCTCGAGGGCTGGGAAGTGAAGGCCATCCGCGCCGGGCGCGCCAACATCAAGGAATCCTACGTGGTGATCCGCGGCGAGGAGATCTTCCTGTTCGGCATGCACATCACGCCGCTGACCACCGCCTCGAGCCACGTCCGCCACGATCCCGTCCGCACCCGCAAGCTGCTGCTGCACAAGAAGGAAATCGCCCGCCTAATCGGCAAGGTCGAGCGCGCCGGCTACACCCTGGTACCGCTCGACATGCACTACAAGAAGGGCCTGATCAAGCTCGAGATCGGGCTGGCCAAGGGCAAGAAGCTGCACGACAAGCGCGAGGACGAGAAGAAGAAGGACTGGGAACGCGAGAAGCAGCGCCTGATGCGGGTCAAGGCGTGAGCGACCCGACCAGACCCACCGAAGCCGCAGCGCCCGCCATCGGATTAGAATCGGCCCCCATGAGTAAAGCCCCCGCCCCGACCGCCACGCAAAAAGCCGCCCTCGAGAAATCCGAGTTCGAGGCGCTGGCCGACTTCCGCTACCAGTTGCGTCGCTTCCTGCGCTTTTCCGAACTGCTGACCCGCCGCCACGGCATCACGAACCTGCAGTACCTGCTGTTGCTGCAGGTCAAGGGGTTTCCGGGCCGCGAATGGGCGAACATCGGCGAACTGGCCGAGCGCCTGCAGGCCCACCCGCATGGCGTCGTCTCCCTGGTGTCACGCTGCGAGAAGCTCGGCCTCGTCGAACGCCGCCCGGGGCGTGAGGACCGGCGCGCGGTCGAGGTCCATCTCACCGACGCCGGCGAACGTCTCGTCGCCCGCATCGCCGAACGTCACCGGCAGGAGATCAAGGGCCTGGAGCACGTCTTCCCGCAGGTGGCGGGGCGCCTGAACTAGGCGCGCACGCCGCGGCCGTCGAGCGACTCAGCTTGCCGGCGTGGCAATCGACCGGGCCGCGGACGAGATCCCCGCGGTAGTTGGAGCAACGGACAGCCCAGGGTCAGACTCGGCGCTGACCATCCCGGCGAGTCGGGCCCGGTCGCGCACGTGGATGCGCCGGCCGCCGACGACCAGCGTCCCCCCCTCCATCAGGCTGCGCAGCACGCGCGAGAAGGTCTCAGGCGTGAGGTTCAGCAGCGAGGCGATCGCCTTCTTCGGCGCAGGCAGCACGATGCAGGCATCGCCGCGCGTCGTGCGCTCGAGCTGGTCGAGCAGGTAGCTCGCCACCCGCACCGAGGCCGTCCCCGAAGCGGTACTGCTGATCGCATCGATCAGGCGCTGGATGCGCGCGCACACCGCGGCAAGCATCCGGTTGGAGAGCGCGGTATCCATCGCTACCGCCTCCAGGATGCGCTCGCGCGACACCTGGATCAGCACCGCCGAGCCGATGGCCTGCGTCCAGGTGCGGTAGCGTTGCCCGGTGAATACGCCGATCTCGCCGAACATGCCGCCCGGCTCGAAGATCTCCACGACCTTGGGGCGTCCTTCCGGGCACAGCGACATCAGCCTGACCGCGCCGCTGCGAACGAAGAACAGCCCACTTGGCACCGAGCCGCGCTCGAACACCGAGGCGCCGGAGCTCAGGCGCACGAACTGGGCGCCCTTCTCGAGCACGTCCAGCACGGGGTCGGTGCAGCCACGCAGCATGGGCATGGTGGCAAGCGCTTCCCGGACGGACGCAGTTTGGACGATCGCACGCACGCGCAAGGCAGCCCCCCTCAGACTGGCGCAAGGCGATTCAGGACGGGCTCGCAGCACCCGGAGCGGGATCTCGCCGCCGGCGGATCCACTGGTTCGACGTCAGGCCGGGCAATGTGTCATGAAAAGTCGCCGTACGACGGAGAAGATACACCCAAAGAAGCGGTCGTGAACATGCAGTTCAGGAACTGCAGGACAGCATCGAGCACCCCGCACGGTTGCGCGCCCAGTCCGGACGCCGGGCGGCGAAACGCTCGCGGCCCGGCTGTTCCAGGTAGGGCTGGCGCAGCACCTCGAACAGGGTCTCCAGTTCGCCGAGGTCGCCCGCCTCGGCGGCGTCGATGGCCTGCTGGGCGAGGTAATTGCGTGGCACGTAGAGCGGATTGACGCCGTTCATGCCCGCCCGCCGCAGCGCGGCCGGCACCGCCTCGCCGCGCACGCGGGCAGCATAGGCGCGCAGCCAGGCGAGCAGCTCGGGCTCGACCGCGGCGCGGCGCGTCTCGTCATAGAAGGCCTCCTCGAATAGCACCAGCGAAGGCGCATCGAGGTCCAGGTCGGCCAGGCGGCGGAAGAAGATCGTCATGTCCACCTCGCCGCGCTCGAGCAGGCGATGCAAGGTGTCGAGCAGGCCGTCGTCCGCCTCCTCGCCCGCCTGCCAGCTCGCCAGGCCCAGCTTGGCCTGCATCATGCGCCGGTACTCCGCCTCGTGGAGGTCGGCATAGCCGACGAGCGCGCGCTCGAGCGGCTCGACCTCGCGGATCACCGGGTAGATCGCGTTGGCCAGCTGCCACAGATTCCAGTGCGCGATGCGCGGCTGGTGACCAAAGCGATAGCGCCGCCCGCCCGCGTCGGTGGTGTTGGGCGTCCATTCGGGGTCGAAGTTGTCGATCCAGCCGTAAGGCCCATAGTCGATGGTGAGCCCGAGGATCGACATGTTGTCGGTGTTCATGACCCCATGCACGAAGCCCACCCGCATCCAGTGCGCCATCAGCACCGCGGTACGCCGGCACACCTCCTCGAACCAACGCACGCGCCGCCGCGTCGGATCCGGCTCGGCCTCGACCAGCTCGGGAAAGTCGCGCTCGATGGTGAAGTCGATCAGGCGCTCGAGCAACGGCTCCTCGCCGCGCGCGGCGAAGATCTCGAAGTTGCCGAAGCGGATGAAGGACGGCGCCACGCGGCACACCACCGCCCCCGGCTCGGGGCGCGGACGGCCGTCGTAGAACATGTCGCGGATCACGTCCTCGCCGGTCGCGACCAGGCTCAGCGCGCGCGTCGTCGGCACGCCGAGGTGATGCATGGCCTCGCTGCACAGGAACTCGCGCAGCGAGGAGCGCAGCACCGCGCGCCCGTCAGCGCGGCGCGAGTACGGCGTCGGGCCGGCGCCCTTCAACTGCAGCTCCCAGCGCTGGCCCAGCGGGTTGATCGTCTCGCCGAGCGTGATCGCCCGCCCGTCGCCGAGCTGCCCCGCCCAGTTGCCGAACTGGTGGCCGCCGTAGCACGCCGCGTAGGGCTCCATGCCCGGGAGCAGTGCATTGCCGCCGAAGACCGCGGCGAACTGCGGATCGCGCACGTCCGCCGCGTCGAGGCCGAGCAAGCCCGCCACCTCCGGGGACCAGGCGAGCAGCCTCGGCGCACGCACCGGCGTGGGCTCGACGCGGGAGTAACAGGCTCCATGCACCTGGCGCACGTGCCGCCCTTCCTCTGGATCACCGGGCAGCTCGCGCACGAAGCGGTTGTCGAAGCGAAGGTCTCTCATTGGGCCTCGGTGATTTCAGCCGCGGCGCGGGTCGAAGGCGTCCCGCACGACGTCGGCGAACAGGTTGGCAGCCAGCACCAGCACGAACATGAACACGAAGGCGGCAGCCAATGACCACCAGACCATGGGTTCGCGTGCGAGTTCGGCGCGGGCCATGTTGATCATCGTGCCGAAGCTGATCGTGGTCGGATCGACGCCGATGCCGACGTAGGACAGCACCGCCTCGGCCAGCACCAGGCCGGAGAAGTCCATCACCAGCGCGATCATCACGATGTGCATCACGTTGGGCAGGATGTGGCGGCGCAGGATGGCCGGCGTCCTGACCCCGAAGGCGCGCGCCGCCTGCACGTATTCGAGCTCGCGCAGCTTCAGGGTCTCGCCGCGGAGCAGGCGCGCGAGGCCGGTCCAGCTGGTGATGCCGAGGATGAAGCACAGCGCAAGCAGGCGCGCGTCGGAGCGCTCGGCAGCGGTGTCGAACCACTGCGGATGGGTGTCGATGACGACCTGCATCATCAGCACCGCGGCGGCGATCAGCAGTACGCCGGGGATGGCGTTGAGCACGGTGTAGACGTACTGCACCGCGTCGTCCACCCAGCCGCCGAGGTAGCCGGCGGCGATGCCGAGCGCGACCGCGAAGGGCATCATCACCAGCGTGGTGATGGTGCCGAGCACCAGCGCGGTGCGCACGCTCTTCAGCGCCAGGTAGAGCACGTCCTGCCCCACCTTGTCGGTGCCGAGCACGTGGTAGTACGGCGCCAGCTCGATGCAGGCGGAGGCGATCAGCAGCAGCACGGCCAGCGTCAGCAGCGCGGCACGCCAGGCCAGCACGGTGTGGCCGCTCAGCATCGCCCACGCGACCTCGCCCCAGCCCAGGCCGCTGCCGCGCCAGACCAGGGTCGCCAGCAGCAGGAAGGCACCCGCCCACCACAGCGCGGCCTGCCCCGCCGCGCGCAGCACCCTGGCGCCCACGTCGCCCGCAAGCGCCTCGGCGGGGGCCTCGAGATGCGCGGCGCCGTGTGCCAGGCGCGGGTAGTCGCGTACCTGGCGGCCGTCGGCAAGCTCCATGGTCTCGCGCTGGTAGAGGGTCCAGGCGAAGGGGGCGGAATACGTCTTCTCGGTCTGCGCACGCAGCGGCGAGAGCAGCGCATCGAGCACGGACAGCACTTCGGTGGAGTACGTGGCACCCGGCGCGGCGTTCGCGGCCGCCCCGCTTCGTGCCTGGGCCCCGTCGGCCGCGCCGGATGCCGCCGGGCTCGCCTCGCCTGTCGGTTCGACTGCCTCGACCGGGGGCAGCAGCGGACGGTAATGCAGGCTGTCGAGCACCCCGATCACCAGAAACGCGCCCAGCACGGTCGCCGCCGCCATGCCGGTCGGGCGCTTGCCGACCTTGCGCCAGGCCTCGCGCAGCGGCGCCTGGCCGCGCACGTGGAGCGCGGCCAGCAGGCCGATGCCCACGAGCAGGAACAGCAGCGCATCGGTCCACAGCAGCACGGGCTGGAAACTCATCGGCGCGCTCATTCCAGCCTCACCCTCGGGTCGACCAGCGTGTACGAGATGTCGGTGAGGATCAGGCCGATGATGTAGAGCACCGAACCGATGAAGACCATCGCCCGCACCACCGCGAAGTCCTGCGCATTGATCGCGTCGATGGTGTAGCTGCCCAGGCCGGGGATCGCGAAGAAGGACTCCACCAGCAGGCTGCCCATGAAGAGCAGCGGAATCACCACCACCACCCCGGTGAGGATCGGGATCAGCGCGTTGCGCAGCACGTGGCGGAACAGCACCGCGAGCTCGGACAGGCCTTTGGCGCGCGCGGTGCGCACGTAGTCCTTGGAGATCTCCTCGAGGAAGATCGTGCGATACCAGCGCGCCGACGAGCCGATGCCCGCCACCACGCTGATCAGCACCGGCAGCAACAGGAAGCGCGCGGCGTCGAGCCCGGGCGCATAGCCCGAGATCGGCACCAGCGCCCACAGCTTGGACACGAGCCATTGCCCGCCGATGATGTAGAAGAGACTGGAGATCGACATCATCGCCACGCACAGCACCACGCCCCAGAAATCCAGGTAGGTGGCGCGGAAGAACACCAGCAGCAGCGCGAAGCTGATCGACACGATCAGGCTGAGCACGAAAGTCGGCAGCGCGATCGCCAGCGAGGGCCCCATACGGTCGCGGATCTCCTGGCCGATGTCGCGGCCGTCGTCGGCGCGGCCGAACTCGAGCGCGAACATGCGCAGGGACTTGTCGAAGAAGATCGTATCGGTGAAGCGCGCGCTGCCTGCGGCCTCGGCATTGACGAACATCGGCTTGTCGTAGCCGCGCTCGACCTTCCAGCGCTCGATCGCCTCGGGGGTGGCACGCTTGACGCCGATGTGCATGCGCGCCATGTCGTCGGGCGAGTTGACGACGAAGAACAGCACGAAGGTGAGCAGGTTCACGCCGATCAGGATCGGGATCGCGTACAGCACGCGGCGCAGCAGATAGGCCAGCATCAGCGCCCGCCTCCCGCCTGGGGTCCGGCCGTGCCCGCCGCACCGCCGACGGCGGCCGTCGCCGTCTCGCGCCGGCGCCAATGCACCACCGCCGGCGCGACGAGCGCGGCCAGCAACAGCGCGACCAGGCCCAGCGGCCACAGCACCGGCCGGTTCCACTCGGCACGCGCGGCCTCGCGGCGCGCGAGGTCGATGCGCTGGTACTTCATCGTGTTGCGCACCATTGCCCCGGTCTTGCGATTGAGCACCCAGCCGTGCTGGAGCGAATACGACATCGGGTGGAAGGCGAAGATCCACGGCGCGTCCTGCTGCAGGATCGCCACCATGCGGTCGATGATCAGCTGGCGCGCAGGGCCATCGGGCATCGCTTTCATGCGCTCGAACAGCGCGTCGTATTCGGGGTTCTCGTAGTTGGCGGCGTTCTGGCCGTTGAACTTCACCTTGCCCTGCGGGCCGTGGAGCAGGAACAGCAGGTTCTCGGGGTCGGGGTAGTCGGCATTCCAGCCGAAGAAGAAGAGCTGCGCGTTGCCCTGGCGGATCTTGTCCTGGAAGCGGTTGAAGTCGGTCGGACGCACCACGAACTGGACGCCCAGGTCGCGGAACTTCTTCGCCAGCCAGTCCGAGCGCGCCTTGTCGCCCAGCCCGCCCGGAGTGGTGTCGAGGTTGATCACCAGCGGCTCGCCGGTCTGGGCGTTGCGCCCGTTGGGCCAGCCCGCCTCGGCGAGCAGCCTACGAGCTTCGTCTACGCCGCGGCGCACTGGGCGGCCGTCCTCGTCGCTGCCCTGCCATTCATAGACCACCGTGTTCATCCCCGCCCTGCCCTCGCGCGCACCGAAGATGCCCGGCGGCAGCGGGCTCATGCCGGGCAGACCGCGGCCATTGAGGAAGATCGACACGAACTCCTCCATGTCGAGTGCGACCGAGATCGCCTGGCGCAGCTTGCGCGCACGCTCCTTCTCGGCCGTCGACGGACCGCCTCCGACCAGCGGATCGAGCATGTTGAAGCCGAGGTAGAAGATCGACGGCGACACCGAGGTCAGCAGGCGGATGCCCTTGGCCTCCATGTCCTCGGACAGCGACACCTCGCCCTGGCTGGTCAGTGTCACCGCCTGGTCGAAGTTGTCCGAGGATACCCCCGAGGCGTCGTAGTAGCCCTGCAGGAACTTGTTCCAGTACGGGATGCCCTCGCGCTCGCGCGAGAACACCACCTTGTCGATGAAGGGCATGGCCTTGCCACAGTCGGCGAGCAGGCCCGCCTCGGCGTCGCCCGCCTCGCCCTCGCAGGGATAGGTGTCGCTGCGATAGTTCGGGTTGCGCGCCAGCACCATGCGCGCGTTCGGGTTGTTCTCGACCAGCATGTAGGGCCCGGTGCCCACCGGCCACCAGTCCAGCGTCAGGTTGCGTTCGGCCATGCCGGGCTGGGCGAAGAAGCGGTCCACCTCGCGCGGCACCGGGCTGAAGAAGGGCATCGACAGCCAGTAGAGGAACTGCGGATAGGCGCCCTTGAGCGTGATGCGCCAGGTGTGGCGATCCACCACCTCGACGCCCGGCAGTGCGAAACGGTCCAGGTCCAGCCAGCCGGGTGGATCGCCCGCGGCACCGGCCTCCCCGGTGCCCTCCGTCGCACGCGCGGCCTGCGCACGCGACGCCGCGTCCAGCGCCGCCTGCAGCTGCTTCAGCCCGGGCATGTATTCCGCCATCAGCTCGAAAATCGGCGAATGCAGGCGCGGATGCGCCAGGCGCTTGATCTGGTAAACGTAGTCGGCGGCGACGAGCTCGCGCGTCCCGGTCTCGGCGAAGTCGGCGAGACCGCGCACCTCGCGCAGCTCAGCGGCGCTCAAGCCCTGGTAGCGCGGCTCGCCGGTCGAGGTGGTGGCGAACGCGGGATGGGGCTGGTACAGGATGCCGGGGCGGATGCGGACCTCGATCACCGTCTGTGCCACCTTCGCCGGATCGGCCGTGGCCGGCAGTTCGCGGCCACTCGCATCGAGCCGGCGCAGCTTCGGCATGCCGTCGGCGGTCGCCGGCTCGAGCGCGTAGGGGCGCTTCAGATAGTGGTACTGCAGCGGTGGCTCGACGATCTGGTACAGGAAGGTCGCCTCATCCTCGCTGTAGGACTGCACCGGGTCGAGATGCTTGGGGCGCTCGGTGAACGCCGTGTACAGGACGTTGGCGCCGCGCTCGCCGGCCGGATACGGATCGTTGAGCACCGCCCCGCAACCCGCGATCAGGGCGGCCGCGCACGTGCCCGCGAGCGCGGCACGGCCGCGTGCGAATCCCGCCCGAAGTAGGCCGGACGGACACTGCGATGCACAGCGGAGGGCGCGAAGAAGACGTTGGGACCAGCGCACGTGCGGGCGGGAGGATCTTGGGAAGCCCGGATTCTGGCAGGTTTTTCAGCACTGTGCGATCGGAAGGGCATGTTGCCGGCGGGGTTTTGGCTATAATCCGCGTCTTGTCATTCGGAGTCTCGATCCATGGGCTTTCTAGCCGGCAAACGAATCCTGATCACCGGTCTGCTCAGCAACCGCTCGATCGCTTACGGCATTGCCAAGGCCATGCACCGCGAAGGCGCGCAGCTCGCCTTCACCTATCAGAACGACCGCTTCAAGGAGCGTGTCGCCAAGATGGCGGCCGACTTCGACAGCACGCTGATCTTCCCGCTCGACGTCCAGGACGACGCGCAGATCACCGGCCTGTTCGAACAGCTCGGCCAGCACTGGGATGGCCTCGACGGCCTGGTGCACTCCATCGCCTTCGCCCCCGGTGACGCCCTCGAGGGCGACTTCCTCGACGGTCTGTCGCGCGAGGCCTTCCGCATCTCCCAGGAAGTCAGCACCTACAGCTTCCCGGCACTCGCCAAGGCCGCGCGCCCGATGATGAAGGGCCGCAACGGCTGCGTGCTGACCCTGTCGTATCTGGGCGCGGTGCGCACCATGCCCAACTACAACATCATGGGCCTGGCCAAGGCCAGCCTCGAGGCCTCGGTGCGCTACCTCGCCGTCACCCTCGGCCCGGAAGGCACTCGTGCCAACGCCATCTCCGCCGGCCCGATCAAGACGCTCGCGGCCTCGGGCATCGGCAGCTTCGGCAAGTTGCTCGCCTTCAACGAGCACAACGCGCCGCTGCGCCGCAACGTGACGATCGAGGAGGTCGGCAACGCCGCCGCCTTCATGTGCTCGGATCTGGCCAGCGGCATCACCGGCGAGATCATGTACGTGGACGGTGGCTTCAACACCACCGCGCTCGGCAACGCCGCGCCGCTGCCGCAGTAAGCGAATCCGGCTTCGGGGGCGAGCCCCCGCAGCCCAGTGCCCGCGTTCCGGGCGCATCAAGAAAAAAGCGGAACGCCCGACTGGTTCGGGCGTTCCGCTTTTTCTTGGCTGCCTCGCACGCGCTTGCGGCCCCGGTGTGGGGCACCGCGAGCGGGCGGCGCTTACTGCTGTGACACCTGCAGCGCCGAAGCGTTGACCTGCACCTCGTAGCGCTGACGCAGCTCGGTGAGGAAGGCGCCGAAGTCGCGCCCGGCGAGCAGTTGGCCGTACTGCGCGGCGACTGCGGCGATGCGCGGATCCTCCGCGGCGATCTCCGGACGCTGCACCGCCTCGATGCGGTAGATCACGTAATCGCCTTCGGGCAGTTGCGCGCCCACATGGGCGGGCAGCGGCTCGGCCGGCGCCGAGAACACCGCCTGCATCGCGGCCGCGGGCAGGCCGGGCGCGCCACGCTGCAGCGTGCGCTCCTCGCCCCACTGGCCCTTGGCCGACTCGCCCTTGCCCAGCGCAGCCAAGGTCGCTTCGCCCTGCTCACGTGCCTTCCTGCGCCCTTCCTCGCGGCGCAGTTCGTCCACGATGCGGCTGCGCACCTCGTCCAGCGGCAGGCGCTGGGCGGCCTCGAAGTTCTTCACCCGCGCCGACACCAGGGTACCGTTGCCGATCTCGATCGCCTCGGTGTTGCGCCCCTTCTGCGTCGCCTCCTCGCCGAACAGGGCGTTCAGCAGGCGTTCGTTGTTGAAGGGCTCGGGCGCCGATTCGCGGCTGATCCAGTCGCTGGTGCGCACCTCGAGCCCGATCGCTTCCGCGGCCGGCGCCAGACTGTCGGGTTGCTCATAGACGGTGTTGGCAAACTGCTCGGCGAGCTCGGCGAAGCGGCGCCCCGCCTCCTGGGCACGCAGCTCGGCGACGATCTCGCTGCGCACCTCGTCGAGCGCCCTGGTCGAGGACGGCTTGATGTCGGTGACCTGGATGATGTGCACGCCGAACTCGCTGCGCACCGGCTCGCCGATCGTGCCCTTGTCGAGCGCGAACACCGCATCCTCGAAGGCGCCCACCATCATGCCGCGGCCGAAGAAGCCGAGATCGCCGCCATTGCCCGCCGAGCCCGGGTCCTGCGACTTCTCGCGCGCCAGATCGGCGAACTTGCCCGGATCCTGGCGCAGCGTGTCGACCATCGCCTTGGCCTCGCCCATGACCTTGTCCACCTCCGCCTGCGCCGCGTCCGCAGGCAGCGACAGCAGGATGTGGCGCGCCTGACGTTCCTCGGGCACGCCGAAACGCTGCGGGTTGCCGTCGTAGAAGGCACGCACCGCCTCGTCGGCGATCTCCACCCTCTGCTCGATCGCGGCGCGGTCGAACACGACGTATTCCGCCTGCAGCCGTGCCGGACGCTCGAAGCGCGCGGGATTGGCCTCGTAGTAGGCGGCAACCTGCTCGTCGGTGACGGTCGTGTCGGCCCCCAGGCGCTCGGCGGCGAAACGCAGCTCGCGGATGCGACGCTCCTCGAGCTGGGCGTCGAGGAAACGCCGGGCCGACGCCTGGGGCACGAAGCCGCCATCGCCGACCGCGGCCACGATCTGCTGCACCCGCACGTCCTGCGCGAGGCGGGCCTCGAAGGTCGCCGGAGTCATGCCCTGGGCGCGCACGAGGTTCTCGTAGCGCTGCAGCGAGAAGCTGCCTTCCTCCTGGAAGGCCGGCACCGCAGCGATCGTCTCCTGCAGCTGCTGCGGCGTGACCACCAGGCGGTTCTCGGCGGCATAGAGCGCGAGCACGCGCTGGTTGATCAGGTTGTCGAGCACCACCCGGCGCAGCTCGGCGGACTCGAGCAGCGCGCGGTCGACCTGTCCGCCGGCGTTGGCGCGCAGGCGATCCTGCTGCTCGCGCAGGGCCTGGTCGAAGTCGTAGGCGCTGATCGCACTTCCGCCGACCTTGGCCACCTCGTTACCGGTGGCGGAATCGCTGAAATACGCATCCATGCCGAAGAACGCGAAGGGAACGATCAGGATCGCCAGAATGATCTGCGCAATGCGCTTGTTGTTGCGGACAGCCTCGAACATCGTGAATTCCGTGAAAGCTTCGGGGGAGCGCCGGCGGCTTCGCTATGGCGCGCGCGGCAGCCCGGCAGTTTAGCGCATTGCATCGCAGTTCTGCCCGCTCCATGCGATAAGTCACAAAATGGCGGATGGGCTCGAATTTATAATGCGTGGATGCGCGTACCGAGTTCACCGTGGATCACGATCACCCTGGCCTACTGGCTCGCAGGCCACTTCGCACTCGGGCTCGCCATCCCGCCTGGCTACACCGCGCCCTTCTTTCCCTCCGCCGGCATCGCACTGTCCGCCCTGATCATCTGCGGGCTGCGCTACTGGCCCGCGGTCCTCGCCGGCTCCGCACTCGTGCAGCTGGCCGCCACCTGGCCGCTGATCGGCACACCGGGCTGGAATCCGCTCGGCCCGATGATCGTGCCGCTCGGCGCCACCCTGCAGGCGGTCGCGGGCGCCGCACTGGCACGAAGGCTGATCGGCTTTCCGAGCACCCTCGACACCCCGGCTGCGGTGGCACGCCTGCTCGCGATCGTGGTTCCGACGAGTTCGCTGGTGAGCTGCACCATCGCGGTATCGGCGCTGATCTGGGCAGAGGTGATTCCCCCCGCCGGCGCACTGTTCAACTGGTGGTCCTGGTGGGCCGGTGACACCCTCGGCGCGCTGGTCGCGGTGCCGCTGATGTTCGTGTTCTTCGGCCGCCCGCAGAACGAGTGGCGGCCACGCCGCCTCGCCATCGCGCTGCCGCTGGCGGTGGCCCTCGTGCTGCTGACCCTGGCCTACCGCCAGGTCGCGCAGTGGGAAGAGTTGCGCATCCGGGCGCAGTTCGACCGTGACGCCACCCACCTCACCCACCTGCTGCAGATGCGGCTGGACCGCCACATCGAGATGATGCGCTCGCTCGAGCGCCTGTTCGCGGTCAGCGAGGACGTCACCGCAACCGATTTCTCCGCCTTCGTCACGCCGTGGATGGCACGCCACGCCGGCACCCAGAGCTTCGGCTGGAACCCACTGGTCCGCGATGCCGACCGCGATGGCTTCGAGTCCGCCGCGCGCGCGGGCGGACTCGCGGGCTTTTCCATCCTCGACCGCGATGCAGCCGGCCAGACCGCACCAGCCATGCGCCGCGCCGAGTACCTCCCGATCCTGTACATCGCCCCCCCGGGCGTCAACGACAGCGCGCTCGGCCTCGATCCGCTGTCCTTCGCCGTCGCCGCCGAAGCGATCGGTCGCGCGCGCGCGAGCGGACAGCCCGCGGCCTCCGCCCGCATGCGCCTGGTCCAGGAAACCGGTCAGCAGCACGGCGTGGCGGTGTACCTCCCCGTCTTCCGTCCCCGCGCCGGCACGGACTCCGCAGCCGGTGCCGACGTCATGCTCGGCGTCGTCACCGCCACCTTCCGCCTCGGCGACGTCGTGGCCGCCGCGCTCGAGGGCTCGCGATCGCCCAGCATCGAACGCTGCCTGGTCGACCTCGATGCCGCCGACCCCGAGACCTGCCTCGCCGGCGAGCATGAAAGCGCCCATCCGGGCTGGGACCAGGGCGCGCTCGCGTACGCGGCGCCGATTTCCTTCGCCGGCCGACATTGGGAACTGCGTCTGCGGGCCACGCCGGAGTACATGCGCCAGCTGCAGAGCTGGGCGGCCTGGGCCACGGTCGCCGTCGGCCTGCTCGCGACCGCGATGCTCGGTGCCCTGCTGCTGATCACCACCGGCGCCAACCGCCGTATCAATGCCCTGGTGGATCAACGCACCGCCGAACTCGAAGCCGCGACCGCCGACCTCAACGAGAAGCAGGCGGCGCTGATCGAGGCCCAGCGCATCGCCCGCATGGGCAGCTGGGAAACGGTGGCCGGCGCCTCGGGCCTGCATGCCTCGGCCGAGCTGCATCTGCTGCTGGGCGTGGATGGCAGCCAGCTGCGCAGCCTGACGGACCTGGTGGAGGCCCTGTCGCCGAGCTGCCGCCCCGCGCTGGAAAAGGCCTTTGCCAGCGCCGCCCAAGGCCCGGGGCGCATCATGCTCGACTGCAGGACCGACACACCGCCCGTGCGCACGCTCCAGTTCCGCATCGAGAGCGAGTGGGACGGGGCGGTGCTGAGCCGGATCCGTGGCACCGCCCAGGACGTCAGCAGCGCCCGCGAGGCAGAGGCCAAGATCCGCTATCTGGCGCGCTACGACACGCTGACCGGCCTGTACAACCGCAGCGCCTGGCAGGAGCAGGCCCGCATCGCCCTGTGCTCGGCCACCCGGCACCAGGACAAGTTCGCGATCCTCTTCCTCGACCTCGACAACTTCAAGACCGTGAACGACTCGCTCGGCCACGCCGCCGGCGACCGCCTGCTCGCGACCGTGGCGAGCCGGCTTTCGCGCTGCGTGCGTGACGAGGACCTGCTCTCCCGTCTCGGCGGCGACGAGTTCGTGGCGCTGCTGTCGCGCCTGTCGAACGTCGAGGAGGCGGCGCGCGTCGCCGACCGCATCATGAGCGCGCTGACCGAACCGATGGACATCGAGGGCCACGAACTCCAGCTGTCGGCCAGCATCGGCATCGCGCTCTACCCGAACGACGGCGCCGAGGTCGAGACTCTCCTCAAGCACGCCGATACCGCCATGTATTCCGCCAAGGAGGCCGGGCGCAACACCTTCCGCTTCTTCATCCCGGAGATGAATGCACGCGCCACCGCGCGCCTGGTGATGGAAACCGAGCTGCGGCGCGCAATCGAGCGCGACGAGCTGACCCTGCACTACCAGCCGCAGATCGAGGCCGCCAGCGGCAGGCCCTACGGCTGCGAGGCGCTGGTGCGCTGGAACCACCCGCAGCGCGGCCTGCTCGCGCCCGACCAGTTCGTGGGCCTCGCCGAGGAGACGGGCCTGATCGTCCCGCTCGGCGAATGGGTCCTGCGCGAGGCCTGCCGCCAGCAGGTGCGGTGGGCGGCCGCGGGACTCCCCGAGCTGGTGATGGCGATCAACATCTCGGCGCTGCAGTTCCGCAAGCGCGACTTCGTGCCGATGCTGGCGCGGATCCTCGCCGAGACCGGCGCGGATCCGCACCGCATCGAGCTCGAGATCACCGAAAGCGCGCTGATGGCGAGCTCCGACGACCTCTCCGCGCGCCTGCAGGAGCTGGTCGGCCTCGGCCTGACGCTCGCCCTCGACGACTTCGGCACCGGCTTCTCCGGCCTGTCCTACCTCAAGCGCCTGCCGATCGCCCGCCTGAAGATCGACCGCTCCTTCGTCGATGAACTGCCCGACAACGCCGAGGACGCGGCAATCACCGCGGCGGCGCTGTCGCTCGGCCGCGACCTGGGCATGGCGGTCGTCGCCGAAGGCGTCGAGACCGCCGAACAGCGCAGCTATCTCGCCGCGCGCGGCTGCCAGGCGATGCAGGGCTACCTGTTCTCGCGGCCGCTGCGGGCAGAGGCCTTCGCGGACTGGCTCCAGGCAGCGGTAGCGGAGGTGTAAACGGCGCAGGGCAGCCTCCCGGCTACCCCGCCCGAAACCCGCGGATCCCGCCCGCGCGGCCCTGCCCTCAGTGCGCGCGCTCGAACACCAGCTGTCCGCCCTGAGCATCGACCCGGATGCGGTCCTTGGCGGCGAAGCGCCCTTCGAGGATCGCCTTCGCCAGCGGATTCTCGATGCGCTCCTGGATCGCGCGCTTGAGCGGCCGCGCGCCGAACACCGGGTCGAAGCCCGCGGTCGCCAGCTCCGCGAGCGCCGCGTCGCTGATCTCCATGCCCATCTCCAGGCGGGCCAGGCGCTTCTCCAGGTACTGCAGCTGGATCTTCGCGATGCCGGCGATGTGCTTCTCGTCGAGCGCGTGGAACACCACCACCTCGTCGATGCGGTTGATGAACTCCGGGCGGAAGTAGGTCTTCACCTCGGCCATCACCGCGAGCTTGATCACGCCGTAGTCGTCGCCGGCCATGGCCTGGATCATCTGGCTGCCCAGGTTCGAGGTCATCACGATCACCGTGTTCTTGAAGTCCACCGTGCGTCCCTGGCCGTCGGTCATGCGGCCGTCGTCCAGCACCTGCAGCAGCACGTTGAACACATCCGGATGTGCCTTCTCGACCTCGTCGAACAGGATCACGCTGTAGGGCTTGCGGCGGACCTGCTCGGTCAGGTAGCCGCCCTCCTCGTAGCCGACGTAGCCCGGCGGCGCGCCGATCAGGCGGGCGACCGAGTGCTTCTCCATGAACTCGCTCATGTCGATGCGGATCAGGTGCTCCTCGGAGTCG
>JARRBR010000074.1 GCA_029982755.1 Rhodocyclaceae bacterium | reverse complement strand
TTTGACTCACCACCATCGTCAGCAAAAAACCCGACTTACGCCCTTACGCCGGACCCCGTGTCGACGCCAGATTTGTGCGGAAATTGGACGCCATTAACACCGGCTGTCGGCCGAAGGCTCGGGCCGGGCCTGAGCGCCGGCTTCGCTGCTGCAGTGCGCTGTGTAACCTCGGTTACAGACGGGGTCTCGACCGCCGTGCTCCAATGGCGCCACTGTCCCTTACCTACCAGGAGCGCATCATGAAAACCAACGTTGGCGGCATCGACAAGATTCTTCGCATTGTGGCCGGCATCGCGCTGATCGCCTGGGCCCTGATGGGCGGCCCGGTGTGGGCGTGGATCGGCATCGTCCCCCTCGCCACCGGCCTGCTCGGCTGGTGCCCGGCCTACACCCTGCTGGGCATGAACACCTGCCCGCTGAGCAAGAAGTAAGCGGCAAGCGCCGCTCGCGGAACGGGGAGCCGGCCTTGCGCCGGCTTCCTCGTTCTGGCGCACTGACCCTCAGCGTGCGTCGCCGCCGCGTGCGCTGCAGTGATTGGCGATCGCGACGTACTGCTCGACCGACAGTTTCTCGCCGCGCAGCCCCGGATCGATGCCGACGGCCTGGAAATCGGCATCGTCCATGAATTCGCGCAGGGTGTTCTTCAGCGTCTTCCGCCGCTGGCCAAAGGCGGCGGTGACGATGCGGCCGAGCAGCGTCTCGTCCTTCGCGCCGAGTTGCTCCTTCGGCAGCGGCGCCATGCGCACGATGCTCGACATCACCTTCGGCGCCGGCCGGAACGCGCCCGGCGGCACGTCGAACAGCCGTCCCATGCGGAAGCGGTACTGCAGCATCACGGAAAGCCGCCCGTATTCCTCGGTGCCGGGCTCCGCCACCATGCGCATCACCACCTCCTTCTGCAGCATGAAGGTCATGTCCTTGACCTTGTCGGCGAAGCCGGCGAGGTGGAACAGGATGGGCGTGGAGATGTTGTAGGGCAGGTTGCCGACGATGCGCAGCGGCTGCTCGCCGCCCGCGCACAGGCTGCCGAAGTCGAACTTCAGCGCGTCGCCCTCGTGCACCGTGATCTGCGCCGGCGTGTAGCGCTCGTGCAGGCGCTCGATCAGGTCGCGGTCGATCTCGACCACGTGGAGATGGCCGAGGCGCTCGATCAGCGGCACGGTCATCGCGCCCAGGCCCGGTCCGATCTCGACCATCAGCTCGCCCGGCTGCGGGCGGATGCCGTCGATGATCTTGCGGATGATGTTGGGGTCGGACAGGAAGTTCTGGCCGAAGCGCTTGCGCGCGCGATGGCCGTCGGTCTCGAGGTCGTGCATGAAATTCCTTTGCGGGTCGTCCGCCTCAGGCCGCGGCCCGGGCTGTGGCCATGTCGATCGCCAGCTCGATCGCGGCGAACAGGCTGCCCGGGTCGGCGCGCCCGCTGCCGGCGAGGTCGAGCGCGGTGCCGTGGTCGACCGAGGTACGGATGATCGGCAGGCCGAGGGTGACGTTGACGCCGCCGCCGAAGCTCGCGTGCTTGAGCACCGGCAGCCCCTGGTCGTGGTACATCGCCAGCACCGCGTCGCCCTGCGCCAGCGTGTGCGGCACGAACAGGGTGTCGGCCGGCAGCGGGCCGACGAGGTGCATGCCCTCGGCGCGCAGCCTGTCGAGCGCCGGGATGATGACGTCGATCTCCTCGCGCCCCATGTGGCCCCCCTCCCCCGCATGCGGGTTGAGGCCGGCGACCAGGATGCGCGGCGCGACCAGGCCGAAGTGGCGCTTCAGATCGGTGTCGAGGATGCGCAGCGTCTCTTCCAGCACCTGCGGCGTGATCGCGGCCGGCACTGCCGCCAGCGGCAGGTGGGTCGTCGCCAGCGCCACGCGCATGCCGCCGCCCACCAGCATCATCACCACCCGCGGCGTGCCGGTGTGTTCGGCGAGGTATTCGGTGTGGCCGGTGAAGGGCATGGTGTCGTGCGCGCCCAGGCCCTCGCAGATCACCCCCTTGTGCACCGGCGCGGTGACCATGGCGGCGAACTCGCCGCTGACGCAGCCGGCGATCGCGCGATCGAGCAGGCGGAGCACGCAGGCGCCGTTGGCGGGATCGAGCCGCCCGGGCGACGAGGGCCTGGACAGCGGCTGATGAAGGATCTGGATCACGGCCGCCGGTGCGTCCGCATCAGGCTGCCAGGCGCGGATCTCAACCGTGCTGCCCACCTGCGCCGCGCGCGCGCGCATCAGCTCGATGTCGCCGAGCACCACCAGCCGCGCCGGCCAGTCGCGCTCGACGATGCGCAGGCACAACTCCGGGCCGACGCCGGCCGGTTCGCCACTGGTGATGGCGACGACCGGCCGGGTGCTGCCAGCGCGCATGCTCACTCGCGCTCGAGACGGTAATCGACGTAGGTGCTGTCGCGCAGCTGCCGCACCCAGTCCTCGTAGGCCTGCTCGGCCTTGCGCTCGCGCAGGGCCTGGCGCGCAGCGGCGCGCTTGCGCTCGTCGGTGACGTCCTGCACGCGGCGCTCCATCACCTGGATCAGGTGCCAGCCGAAGGGCGAGCGCACCGGCGGGCTCACCTCGCCGGCCTGCAGCGCGTTCATCGCGCGCTCGAACTCGGGCACCGTGTCGCCCGGATTCAGCCAGCCGAGGTCGCCGCCCTTGGCGGCGGACAGGTCGGCCGAGCTCGCCTTGGCGAGTTCGCCAAAGTCGGCGCCGTTGACCACGCGTTCGCGGATCGCCAGCAGGCGCGCCTCGGCGTCGGCGTCGGACAGCACCTCGGAGGTCTTGATCAGGATGTGGCGCGCGCGGGTCTGCTCGAGCTGCTGCACCGCCTCGGCGCCGCCGCCGCGGCGCTCGACCAGGCGCACGATGTGCAGGCCGGCGGCGCTGCGCAGCACCGGCGAGGTCTCGCCCGGCTGCATGCGGCGCACCGCGTCGGCGAACAGCGCCGGCAGGCGGTCGAGCGGCCGCCAGCCGAGGCTGCCGCCCTGCAGGCCGTCGGGGGCGTCGGACACCTCGGCGGCGACGCGGGCGAAATCCTCGCCCGAGCGCAGCCGCGCCATCACCTGCTCGGCGCGCCGCGCCACCGCCTCGATCTGCTGCGGCGAAGCGCCCTCGGGCGTGCGCAGCAGGATGTGCGCGACCGCGAACTCCTGGCCGGAGAAGGCATCCGGATTGTTGGCGATGAAGTTGTCGATCTCCGCATCGGTGACCACGACCCGGCTGTCGACCTCGCGCTCGCGCAGGCGGGTGAGCAGGATCTCGGTGCGGATCTCGTCGCGGAAGCGGTTCCAGGCGACGCCGTCCTTCTCCAGCGCCTCGCGCAGCTGCTCGACCGACAGCTTGTTGTTGGCCGCGATGCGCTCGATGGCGCGCTCGAGCGTGGCGTCATCGACCCGCAGCGAGGTTTCCTGCGCGAGCTGGACCTGCGCGCGCTCGACGATCAGGCGCTCGAGCAGCTGGCGCTCAAGCACGTTGTCCGGCGGCAGTTCGACGCCCTGGCGCGCGAGCTGGCGCTTGGCCTGCTCGATGCGGGCGCGCAGTTGCAGGGAGGTGATCACTTCGCTATTGACGACCGCGACGATGCGATCGACTTCGACCGCGCGCGGCGCAGCATGGACCGGCAGGGCGAGCGTCGCCGCCGCCAGGCCGATGGCCAGCGCGACACGGGTATGGAGAAAAAGACGGGTCATGTTCATTCGCTGTGGATTCGCGGAGCGGGACTCACTCGGCACCGAACACCCGATCGGCGGAGGAGTCGTTGATCTTGCCATAGCCCGGCACGCTGCGCTTGATCAGGCTGAGCGGGTTGGAGCCGATGCCGGCCAGGTCGTTGAGTTCGAGCTGGACGAAGATGGCGTTGGTGACATCGCTTTCATCGATCGCGAAGCGGTGCACCGCGGTGCGGAAGACCCAGCAGCCGCCGTCGTACTCGAGGCCGGCGACGGCCTCGGTGACGCGGTCGTCCTTGAGCGAGTGGGTCACGCGGCCAACGCCGTACCAATTGCGCGCGATCGGCCACTGGCCGGAGACGTCGATGTCCTCGAGGCCGACGATGTCGTCCACGATGCGCAGGGTCGGCGCATAGCGATAGCTGAGGTTGAGCACCTTCGCGAACTCCGGCTGGTAGCGAACGTTCGCATTGATCCGCTCGCTGCGATTAGTTTCGGTGTTGTACTGGACATACGAGTCGATCGAGACCGAACGCGAAATGCGTCCGCCCAGGCCGGCGAGCAACTCGGCGCCACGACCGGACTCCCTCAAGGTCTCCGACTGGTTCAGCCCAACCTTCTGATCCGAGAAGTAGTAACGCTGGCCGATCAGCGCGCGCAGACGCTCGACGCCGGTGTCGGACTCGATGAAACGCGTCGTCACCGCTGCGGTCAGGTCGTTGGCGTCGCCGATCCGATCCTTGCCCGAATAGCGGTTCTCGGCAAAGATCTGCGCGAACCCGACGTCGTACCGGCTGGTATCAAAGAGGGGGATCTCGCTCTGGTCGCGATAGGGCACTTTCAGATAAAAGAGGCGTGGCTCCAGCGTCTGCACGTAGTCACGACCGAAGGCTGTGGTCTCGCGATCGAAGAACAGACCGCTATCGATCGAGGCGATCGGCACCGACCGCGTTATAGATGTCGCCAACCCGGCCTGGCTGGCGACGTCGGGCCTGTCGAGCGAATACTGGCTGTAATTGACGCCCACCTTGGGCGTGACGAACCAGGAAGCGCCCTGCATCGGCAGCGAGAGATGCGGGTAGGCTGTGAAGCGATCGCCGTCGACGCGGCTTGCCAACTCATGCTCGAACCTTACGTACTCCGCCTCCATTCCCGCACTGAGGCCTCCCGCCAGGTCCGGACGCAGCGCGGACACCAGAATCTGCGGCACGCGGCGATATGGGCTGACGTTCTTCGGTTTGTCGGGATCCGGGCTGAGCGTCTGGTAGCTCTGGACACGGGCCGATGCATTCCACCAGCCGCCGCTGTAACTCAGCAGCCCCTGCCTCAGCAGGTTAACGCGAGAGGCGACACCGATGTTCGAAGACAGATCCTCGAAGTAGGCGTCATCCGACACCGCGTTCAGGTCCAGCGTACCGTACAGGTTGGGCGCGAAGCGATGCTGGTGCTGGATCGAGCCGAGGCGGCGCTCCTCCCCCGTCACCCGGTCTTCCGGCATCCATTCGACGCGGGTCGTGCCCTGATAGTCCGCTCCCAGGTAGCGGAACTCGCCACCGACCTGAAGGCCACGCCGGCTCATGATGCGCGGTGCGATGGTCGCGTCGTAGTTGGGCGCGATGTTCCAGTAGTAGGGCTGGGTGAAATCGACGCCGGTCTTGTTCGAGGAGCCGAAGGTCGGTGGCAGCAGTCCTGACTGGCGCTGGCCATTGAGCGGGAACTCGATCCACGGCATCCAGAACAGCGGCGTGTCCATGAACACGATCGAGCCGCCGCGCGCGGTACCGACCTCGCGGTCGTAGTCGAGCTCCAGGTCGCGCGCCTTGATGTACCAGTCGGGGTCGGTCGGGCTGCAGGTCGTCCACGTGGCGTTCTTCAGGCGGTACTGGTTCTCGCCCTCGAGCTTGAGCACATCGGCCTCGCCACTGCCGGACACCGAGCGCGGCGCATCACCAGCCAGCGCAGGGCCGCGCGCACGCGAAAGCTGGTACCGCGGCGACTCGAATTGCCCGGTGCGATCACCGACGACCAGGATCGCCTGCGGTCCCTTGATGGTGTCGGTGCCGCGGCTGAGCACGACGTTGCCCTCGGCGACGGCCTCGTCGGTCGGCTCGCGATAGGTGACCTTGTCGGCGGTCAGCACGGTGTCGTCACGCTGCAGCTCCGCCTCGCCCTCGGCGACGAGTTCGATGCCGCGCGAACCGTGGATGCGCAGTGCGGTGATCGCCGTGGTGCCGACCGGCAGCGGCGCTGCCGAAGCCTGCGCATCCCGCGGGGCCCGAGACACCGGGGTGTCGGCCGCCGATGCGGGTGCCGCTGGCGTGGCCGAGGACTGCTCACGCTGCTGGGTATCGGCCGCCGATTTCGGTGCGGGGACGGCGGTCGCCGCCTTGGCTGCAGCTGCGGGCTCATCGGCCGGCACGGCGCGCTCCTCGATCGGCGCACGGGGCGTGGTCGCCGCCGGCAGGACCGGGGCGGCCGGCACCTTCGCCGCCGCGGGATCAAGCGCCTCGCCCGCTGCCACGGCCCCTTCCCCCGCCGCGGGTTCCTCTGCTGCCGGGGTCGAAACACCGGATTCCGGCGCCTGCACCGCCGCGGGTCGCACGCCACGCAGCAGATCCGGCGCCACCTTCAGCGGCGGCAGGGACTCGGCCAGACTCGCGCCCGACATGCAGAGCAGCAGCAGCGGAATCAGACGAATGCGCGTGTTTGGAACCATACGGGGAGCCATGCGGATCAAGCCTTTGCGATCGTCCGGCATGCACGGCTGCACACCCGGACCACCGTATTGATAAACTCGCGGATTCTACACGAACGCCTGCGGAGAACCGGTTTGCATCGCCTCGAACAACTCAGGACCTGGCTCGCCGCCACCCTGCCCGGCCAGACCTTCGAACTCGCCCCGGCCTCGGCCGACGCCAGCTTCCGACGCTATTTCCGCGCCAGCTTCGCCGACGGCAGCCCCTCGCGCATCATCATGGACGCGCCGCCGGAGAAGGAAGACGTGCGCCCCTGGCTGCACGTGGCCGAGCTCTTCCGCGCTGCCGGCGCCCACGTGCCCGAGGTGCTCGCGCAGGACCTCGCCCAGGGCTTCCTGCTGCTGTCGGACCTCGGCTCGACCACCTACCTGCAGGCACTGAAGGCGCAGGACGACGAACACCGCGCCGCCCATCTCTACGCCGACGCCCTCGGTTCGCTTGCCGCCATCCAGCGCGCGAGCCGCCCCGGCATGCTGCCCGAGTACGACCGCGCCCTGCTGCTGCGCGAGCTGCAGCTCTTCCCCGAGTGGTACGTCGCCCGCCACAAGGGCGTCACCCTCACCGACGCCGAGACCGCCATGCTGAACGCCGAGTTCGACAAGATCGTCGCGGTCAACCTCGCCGAACCGCAGGTGTTCGTGCATCGCGACTACCACTCGCGCAACCTGATGCTGCTCGAATCGGCCGACGGCCTCGGTGCCAACCCCGGCGTCATCGACTTCCAGGATGCCGTGTATGGGCCGATCACCTACGACCTGGTGTCGCTGTTCAAGGACGCCTACATCCGCTGGGACGAGGAGTTCGTCCTCGACCTGCTGATCCGCTACTGGGAGACGGCGAAGAAGCTCGGCCTGCCGGTGCGCGCGGAGTTCGCCGACTTCCACCGCGACTTCGAGTGGATGGGCGTGCAGCGCCACATCAAGGTGCTCGGCATCTTCGCCCGCCTCTGCCACCGCGACGGCAAGGACGGCTACCTCGCCGACATGCCGCTGGTGATGGACTACCTGCGCCGCGCGTGCAAGCGCTACCGCGACCTCGGCCCGCTGTTGAAGCTGCTCGACCGCCTCGAGCCCGAGGAAACCCAGGTCGGCTACACCTTCTGAGCGACCCCGCGGCCCCAGACCGCATCTGCGCTCGCCCGCACAATCAAGGGCTGGAGGCGATCTCCGCGAACGCGCCGCGGCTGCGGTCGTGCCGCCGCGCTCCACGCCCAAGCTACCGGAAGCATCATGACCAAAGCGATGATCCTCGCCGCCGGCCGCGGCGAGCGCATGCGCCCGCTCACCGACCACACCCCCAAGCCGTTACTGCAGGTCGGCAGCAAGCCCCTGATCGTGTGGCACATCGAACGCCTGCGTGCCGCCGGTTTCACCGAGCTCGTCATCAACCACGCCCACCTCGGCCACCGGCTCGAGGAAGCGCTCGGCGACGGCGCGGCCTTCGGCGTGCGCATCGCCTGGTCGCCCGAGACCAGCGCGCTGGAGACCGCCGGCGGCATCCGCCACGCGCTGCCGCTGCTGGGCGATGCGCCCTTCGTCGTCGTCAACGGCGACGTCTTCTGTGACGCCGATTTCGCCGCGTTGCGCACCGCCGCCGCAGGCCTGCGCGCCGACGGCCCGCTCGCCCACCTGTTGCTGGTGGGCAACCCCGCGCACCACCCCGAGGGCGACTTTCACCTCGCCGCGGATGGTCGCGTCCACGCCAACGGCGCCCCGCGGCTGACCTTCTCCGGCCTCGGGGCCTACCACCCCGCGCTGTTCGCCGGCCTGCCCGACAACGCCCCGGCCAAGCTGGCGCCCCTTCTGCGCGACGCCATGGCCGCCGGCAAGGTACGTGGCCAACTCCATACTGGCCGGTGGATCGACGTCGGCACCCCGCAACGCCTCGCCGAGCTGGATCGCGAACTCACCCCATCCACCTGAGTCACAGCTGCCCGACGCCCGCCCGCCCCGTCCCGCGACGGTCCAGCCAGCGCACGCCGCCTCTCCCCTGCCCACGCTCGCACCCCGTGACATAATTCAACGCATGAACGCACCAGCCCAAACCGCCGTGGACACCGCCCCCTTCCGCGCCCGCCGCGCCCGCCTGCTGCAGCGCATGCAGGCCGCCGGCGGTGGCGTCGCCATCCTGCCCACCGCCCCCGAGCGCGTGCGCAACCGCGACGCCCACTACCCCTACCGCCACGACAGCTACTTCTACTACCTCACCGCTTTCCGCGAGCCCGAGGCGGTCGTCGTGCTCGTCGCCGGCAAGGACACGAAGCAGATCCTGTTCTGCCGCGAGAAGAACGAGGAACGCGAGATCTGGGACGGCTACCGGTGGGGCCCGGACGCGGCGCGCGAAGCCTTCGGTTTCGATGAAGCGTGGACCATCGGCGACCTCGAAAAGCGCCTGCCCGACTACCTCGCCGACCAGCCCCTGCTGTGGACCAGCCTCGGCTACGACAACGACTGGGACGCGCGCGTGCTCGGTGCGCTCAACGCCGTGCGCGACAAGGCCCGCAGCGGCCTCACCCCGCCGCACTCCGTGCGCGACCTGCGCGCCGAGCTCGACGAGATGCGCTTGATCAAGGACGCCGCCGAGCTCGCCACCATGCGCCGCGCCGCGCAGATCTCCGCCGCCGCCCACTGCCGCGCGATGCGCGCCACCCGCGCCGGGCGCTTCGAATACGAGATCGAGGCCGAGTTGCTGCACGCCTTCCGCGCCGCCGGCAGCCAGGCCCCCGCCTATACCTCGATCGTCGCCGGCGGCGCCAACGCCTGCGTGCTGCACTACGTCGACAACGACAAGCCGCTCGCCGACGGCGACCTGCTGCTGATCGATGCCGGCTGCGAGCTCGACGGCTACGCCTCCGACATCACGCGGACCTTCCCGGTCAGCGGCCGCTTCTCCGGCCCGCAGCGCGACGTGTACGAGATCGTGCTCGCCGCCCAGGCCGCCGCGCGCGAGGCCACCCGCCCCGGCGCGCACTGGAACCAGCCGCACGACGCCGCGGTGAAGGTGCTCGCCCAGGGCATGCTCGACCTCGGTCTCATCACGGGCAGCCTCGACGGGGTGCTCGAGAACGGCGACTACCGCCGCTTCTACATGCACCGCACCGGCCACTGGCTGGGCATGGACGTACACGACGCCGGCGAATACAAGCTCGGTGGGGAGTGGCGACCGCTGGTCGAGGGCATGGTGCTGACCATCGAGCCCGGCTGCTACATCCGCGCGGCCGACGACGTGCCCGAACGCTTCTGGAACATCGGCATCCGCATCGAGGACGACGCGGTCGTCACCGCCGGCGGCTGCGAGCTGATCACCGGGGACGTGCCCAAGGCGGTCGCCGAGATCGAGGCGCTGATGCGCGAGACCAGGGGCTCGGTTTCCTGAACCGCCGCGCCATCTCGGCTCACCCTCCAGATCCCCGCAGCACTCCACCTCAGGACGCGCAACATGACCGCTGCGCCAGAAGCCCACGTCCATGACCTGCTGATCGTCGGCGCCGGCCCCGTCGGCCTGGCGCTCGCGCTCGCGCTCAAGGACGCCGGGCTCGACATCGTGCTCGCCGACGCACGTGCCCGCGAAGCGGTGACCCGGGACCCGCGCGACCTCGCGCTCGCCCACGGCACCCGGCTCACGCTGCAGCGCCTGGGCGTGTGGCACGCGCTGCCGACGACCGCGATCCAGCACATCCACATCTCGCACCAGGGCGGGCTCGGCCGCACGCTGATCGACGCCAGCGAGCACGAGCTGCCGGCGCTCGGCTACGTCACCTCCGCCGGCGCGCTCGCCGCCGCGTTACGCGCCGCGGTCGACGCCGCCGGCATTTCCGTGCTGGACGAGACCGAGGTCACGAACCTGGCGACCGGCGAGGAGGACGTGATCGCCAGCCTCGGCGGCACCGGCAGGCCGGCGAGCACCCTGCGCGCACGGCTCGCCGCCTGCGCCGAGGGCGGGCTGCGCGCGGGTGACGCCAACGTGGTCGAGCACGACTACGGCCAGCACGCTCTGATCGCCGACGTCCAGGTCGCCGGCGGGCATCGCCACACCGCCTTCGAGCGCTTCACCGCGCAAGGCCCGGTGGCGCTGCTGCCGAAGGGCCAGGGCTACGCGCTGGTGCACGTCGCCCGCCCGGAAACGACCGAGGAACTGCTCGCGCTCGACGACGCGGCCTACCTTGCCCGCCTGCAGGCACACATCGGCGGGCGCGCCCGGCTGACCGGAGTCGGCCCCCGCCTGCGCTATCCGCTGGTGCTGCGCTATCGGCGCTCGACCATCGCCCAGCGCACGGTGTGGCTGGGCAATGCCGCGCAGACCCTGCACCCGGTGGCCGGGCAGGGTTTCAACCTCGCGTTGCGCGACGTGTGGGCGCTCGCCGACACCTTGCTGAAACGGCGCGACGCGGCCGCGGCGACGGCCGCGCACGCCGGCGTCGCACTGGCGCAAGCCTCGGCAGCAGGCGCAGGCGCGCAGCGCACGGCGTGTTTCGACCCCGGCCGACCCGAGGTGCTCGCCGCCTACGCCGCCGCCCGCGGGCTCGACCGCCTCGGCACGATCCGCTTCACCGACACCCTGGTGCGGGTGTTCAGCAACGACTTCGCCCCGCTGCGCCATGCGCGCGGCGCCGCCCTGTTCGCCCTCGACCTGCTGCCGCCGCTGCGCAACTTCGTCGCGCGCCGGATGCTGTTCGGCGCGCGGGCCTGGCCTTGAGTCGGTCGACGCCCGCTTGATCGTTCCGAGCGACGGAACAGCAAAAAGGCCTGCAGCCCCGACACGGGACCTGCAGGCCTTTCGCTTCATGCGCGCCACCCGCGGGCGGCGGCGCCGTCAGCGAGTCAGAACGCCGGCACCACCGCGCCCTGGTACTTGTCGGCGAGGAACTGCTTCACCTCCGGCGAGTTGAGCGCCGCGGCGAGCTTCTTCATCGCCGGGCTGTTGGCGTTGTCTTCGCGCGCCACCAGCAGGTTGGCGTAGGGCGAGCTGGCGTCCTCGATGAAGAGCGAGTCCTTCAGCGGGTTCAGCTTGGCTTCGATCGCGTAGTTGGTGTTGATCACCGCCAGGTCGACCTGGTTGAGGATGCGCGGCAGGGTCGCAGCCTCGAGTTCGCGGATCTTCAGCTTCTTCGGGTTCTCGGCGATGTCCTTCTGGGTGGCCGAGATGTTGTTCAGGTCCTTCAGCGTGATCAGCCCGTTCTTCGCCATCAGCAGCAGCGCGCGGCCGGAGTTGGACGGGTCGTTCGGGATCGCGACCGTCGCCCCCTCGGGGATGTCGGCCGCCGCCTTGTGCTTGCCCGAGTAGGCGCCCAGCGGCTCAACGTGCACCTTGGCCACCACGGTCTGGATGTCGTTCTTCTGCTTCTTCTTGAACTCGTCGAGATAGGGCTGGTGCAGGAAGAAGTTGCCGTCGACGCGCTTCTCGTTGGTCTGCATCGAGGGCTGGACGTAGTCGGTGAACACCTTCACCTCGAGCTCCACCCCTTCCTTGGCCAGCATCGGCTTGACGAACTCGAGGATCTCGGCGTGCGGCACCGGGGTGGCGGCGATGACCAGACGGTCGGCGGCGAGCGCGGCGGAACCGGCAGCCAGGGTGAGCGTACCGAGGGCGGCAGCGAGGAGTTTGCGCAGGGTAAACGACATCGTTGAAGTCTCCTTCGTGGGGATCACTTGCGGGTGAAATACAGCACCAGGCGGTCGCCCGAGTACTGGATGATCTGGACGAGCACGACCAGCAGGGCGACGGTGATCACCATCACCTCGGTCTGGAAGCGCTGATAGCCGAAACGGATCGCGAGGTCGCCGAGGCCGCCGCCGCCGATCACGCCGGACATCGCAGCATAGGACATCAAGGTGATCGCCGTCACGGTGACGGCGGCGATCAGCCCGGGCAGCGCCTCGGGCAGCAGCGCGCCGAAGATGATGCGCGAGGTGCGGATGCCCATCGCCTGGCAGGCCTCGATCACGCCGCGATCGACCTCGCGCAGCACGTTCTCGACCAGGCGTGCAAAGAAGGGCGCGGTGCCCACCACCAGCGGCGGGATCGCGCCTTCGACGCCGAGCGAGGTGCCGATCAGGATCACCGTGACCGGGATCATCACGATCAGCAGGATCAGGAAGGGCACCGAGCGCAGCACGTTGACCACGAAGGACAGCACCGTGTAGACGAAGCCCTGCTCGAGCAGCTGGCGCTTGGCGGTGACGAACAGCAGGATGCCCAGCGGCAGGCCGAGCAGGATGGTGAAGAACAGCGACACCCCGGTCATCACCAGGGTCTCCCAGGTCGCCAGCCAGATGTCGCTCCAGTCGATGACGGACAGGTCCATTACTGCAGCACCTCGTGGTGGATCTGGTGGCGGTCGAGCTCGGCGAACACCTCGCGGATGTCGTCCTCGCCGCCTTCAAGTTCGAGCAGCAGCTGGCCGAACGGGACGTCCTTGATGCTCGACACCTCGCCCTGCAGGATCGTGATCTGCACCTTCGCGCCGGCCATGATGCGGCTCAGGATGGGCTGGTAGGTCACGTCGCCGATGTAGGTCAGGCGCACCAGCGTGCCGCGCAGCTTGTCCTGCATGTAGGCATGCGCGGGATCGAAGCTCGCCGCGGCGAGGGCATCGCTCTGCGCCACCATGCTGCGCGTGACCGGATGCTGCGGATGCAGGAAGACGTCGGCGACCCTGCCGGATTCGACGATGCGCCCGCCGTCGATCACCGCGACGCGGTCGCAGATCGTGCGGATCACCTGCATCTCGTGCGTGATCAGCACGATGGTCAGCCCGAGCTGGCGGTTGATGTCGAGCAGCAGGCGCAGGATGGACTGCGTGGTCTCGGGGTCGAGCGCCGAGGTGGCCTCGTCGCACAGCAGGATCTGCGGCCGGTTGGCGAGCGCGCGCGCGATGCCCACGCGCTGCTTCTGCCCACCGGAAAGTTGCGCCGGATACTTGTGGCCGTGCTCGGACAGGCCGACCAGCGCCAGCAATTCCTTCACCCGCGCCGCACGCTCGGCAGCGTTGGTGTGTCCGGTCGCCTTCAGCGGCCAGTCGATGTTGTCGGCGACGGTCTTGGCGTTGAGCAGGTTGAAGTGCTGGAAGATCATGCCGACCCGCCGGCGCAGCGCATACAGGCCCTCGCTGTCGAGCTGGGTGATGTCCTCGCCGTCGATCAGCACCCGCCCGGCGCTCGGGCGCTCGAGCAGGTTCAGGGTGCGGATCAGCGTGCTCTTGCCGGCCCCGGAGCGGCCGATGATGCCGAAGACTTCGCCGGCGCCGATGTCGAGGTCGATGTCGGCGAGCGCCTCCACCTCGCGCCCGTCGGCGGCACGGTAGGTCTTGTGCAGGTTTTCGATGCGGATCACGACAAGGACGTCCCGAGCGGGAAAAGGTCGCGATTCTACCCGCGCGGCGGAATCGGCACCATGTCCGGCCGGGCGACCGCCGCGCCGTGCCGCAGCCGGGTCGCCGAGCTCGACAGCGCCGCCCACCGGCGTTAGGCTCGCCGCCAGCCGGGCAGTCGCCCGGCGCCAAGCCGAAGGACCCCGCATCATGCAGCACGACGACTCGCGCTCTTCCCGCGCCCCCTCCCCCGCCACCCTCGCCGCCCAGGGCGTAGGCGCGACTACGATGCCGCATCGCGACATCGTGCCGCCGATCCACATGGCGAGCACCTTCGAGCGCGCCGCAGACGGCAGCCTGCCCGGCGGCCGGATCTACGCCCGCGACGCCAGCCCGGCCTACGACCCGGCGGAAGCCCTGCTGTGCGAGCTGGAAGGTGGCGCCGAGGCCGCGCTGTTCGCCTCCGGCATGGCCGCGGCCTCGGCGGTGCTGCTGGCGCTGAAGCCGGGCGCGCGCATCGTCGCGCCGCACGACATGTACTGGTCGCTGCGCAACTGGCTGATCGGCTTCGCGAGCAACTGGCAGATCGCCCTCGACTTCTACGCCGACGGCGACGAGCTCGCCGCGCTGCTGCAGCGCCCGGCCGACGTCGTGTGGGCGGAGACGCCCGCCAACCCGACCTGGGAACTCACCGACATCGCGCGTGCGGCCGAACTCGCCCACGCGGCCGGCGCGCGCCTGGTGGTGGATTCCACCGTGCCGACCCCGGTGTTCACCCGGCCGCTCGCGCTCGGCGCCGACATCGTCATGCACTCGGCGACCAAGTACCTCAACGGCCACTCCGACGTGGTCGCCGGCGTGCTCGTGACCCGCAGCACCGACGACTTCTGGGCGCGGATCAGGACCGCACGCGCCGCCGGCGGCGCGGTGCTGGGTCCGTTCGAGGCCTGGCTGCTCAACCGCGGCCTGCGCACCCTGTTCCCCCGCGTGCGCACGGCGGCAGCCTCGGCGCTGCGCATCGCGCAGCATTTCGAGCATCACCCTGCACTACTCGCCGTGCTGTACCCCGGCCTGCCCGCGCACCCCGGCCACGACATCGCCTGCCGCCAGATGGACGGCGGCTTCGGCGCGATGCTTTCGCTGCGCGTGCGTGGCGGCGAGGAGGCGGCGCGCCGGGTCGCCGGCGCCGTGAAGATCTTCCGCCGCGCGACCTCGCTCGGCTCGGTGGAGAGCCTGATCGAGCACCGCGGCCCGATCGAGGGACCGGGCACGCGCTGCCCCCTCGACCTGCTGCGGATCTCGGTGGGCATCGAGGACACCGACGACCTGATCGCCGACCTGGAGCAGGCATTGGGGACAGCCAGCGCCGACTGAACGGCCGGAGGCGAAGCTGCTATCGAAAGTGCGTCACCGCTCCAAAGGGACGCGGCTCCGATCCGGTCGCGGCACCGGGGCGGCGGTCGCCGCCTGCATTCGCGGCCTTCGGCTGCCCTCGGCGGAGAACGCCGCAGGGGCGGCGACGCAAACTCGGCGCTGCGCGCCTCAAACATGCGTCGCCTTGTTTCCCCTGCGACGCCCTCCGCCTCGGCGCTCATGAAGTTGGCGCCCTCCACCCCGGCACCGCGACCTCACGTCGGAGTGCGCGCCTTGCGGCGACACCACCGGCCTTTGAGGGGGCCATTCGCACCAACGCCGTGTTGCGCGCGCGCCCCATCAGGCGCACGCGCAGGGTCGATAGGGTAAAATGCCCCGTTTTCGCTCGCCCTTCCGACCATGCAGTTCGCCGGCTTCACCTTGCGCAACAACCTCTTCGTCGCTCCCATGGCGGGCGTGACGGACCGTCCTTTCCGCCAGTTGTGCAAGAAGCTGGGGGCGGGCGTCGCCGTGTCCGAAATGGTCACCTCCAACTCCCTGCTCTACGGCAGCGAGAAGACGCGCCGCCGCGCCGATCACACCGGCGAGGTCGACCCGATCTCGGTGCAGATCGCCGGCGCCGACCCGGCGATGATGGCCGAGGCGGCGAAGTACAACGCCGACAACGGCGCGCAGATCATCGACATCAACATGGGCTGCCCGGCCAAGAAGGTGTGCAACGTGATGGCCGGCTCGGCGCTGATGCAGGA
>JARRBR010000073.1 GCA_029982755.1 Rhodocyclaceae bacterium | reverse complement strand
GATCAGCTTCGCGCTGTCGGCGGCGACGGTGGTGTGGTTCATCGTGCGCCTGAACGCGGAGCTCGCGCGCCGCGACGACGAGCTGGCCGCGGTCAATGCCGCGCGCGCGCGCGACGCCTATGTCGTCGGCCTCGGCAAGCTCGCCGCCGGCGCCGCGCACCGGCTGGGCACGCCGCTCGGCACCCTGCGCATCGTCGCCGACGACCTCGTGACCCGCCCCGAGCTCGCTGCCGAGCTGCGCGAGGACGTGGAGCTGATGCGCGAGCAGATCGACCACTGCCGCGATATCCTCAACGGCCTGACGCGCGAGGCCGGCCAGCAGCGCGCGGAGGGCGGCGGTGCGGTCGATGCGCTGGCCTGGGCGCGCGAGGTGGCGGGGCGCTGGCAGCGGCTGCGGCCGGGCGCGGCGGTGGAGCTGCGGGCGAGTGGCGCCGGTCCGGCGGCGGTCATCGTCGCCGATGCCTCGCTCGGCGAGGCGCTGCACAACCTGATCGACAACGCCGCCAACGCCAACGCGCGCGCCGCCAGGGACGGCGTGGCGGTGGAACTGGTCGTGCAGCGCGCGGACGACATGGTGCTCATCGAGGTGCTCGACCGCGGCCCGGGGCTCGAGCCCGCGCGGGTGGAGGCCGCCCGCCATGCCCCGCTCGGCGCCCACGCCCAGGGCATGGGGGTCGGCCTGATGCTGGCGCACGCGGCGATCGAGCACCACGGCGGCCGCCTGGAATTCCGTTCGCGGCCCGGTGGTGGCACGATTGCGTGCATGCTGATTCCCGAACAGGTTCGCCGATGACCGTGGACAACGCCCCCTGCCTGCTCGTCGTCGATGACGATCCCGCCTTCAACAAGGTGCTGGTGCGCGCGCTCGGCCAGCGCGGCTTCGACACCTACGGCGCCACCGACAGCGAGGGCGCGCTCGAGCTGGCGCGCGACCACGAGCCCGAGTTCATCGTGCTCGACCTCAACATCGGCGGCGAATCGGGGCTGAAGCTGATCCGCCCGCTGCTCGACGCCAGTCCCGGTGCGCGCATCCTGGTGCTGACCGGCTACGCCAGCATCGCCACCGCGGTCGATGCGGTGAAGCTCGGTGCGATCCAGTACCTCGCCAAGCCGGCCGACGTCGACAGCATCGTGCGCGCCCTGCGCGCCGAGGAGGTCGTGCTCGAGGATCACGTTCCCGACGCCCCGATGTCGGTCGACCGCCTCGAGTGGGAGCACATCCAGCGCGTGCTCGCCGAGCACGACGGCAACATCTCGGCGACCGCGCGCGCCCTGCAGATGCACCGGCGCACGCTGCAGCGCAAGCTGGCGCGGCCGCCCTCGGCGGCTTGAGCGCGAGGCCTGCGCTGTCCGCCGAAGGCGATCGAACGGCGCGCTGCGGGCGGATCGTGCTCCCGTCGAGGGCAGGCGGGCCGGCCCTTCAGCCGAGTTGGCCGCGCACCCAGCGCACGATGTCGGCCGCACCCATCGCGCCCGCCTGGCGGGCGATCTCGCGGCCGCCGCGGAACAGCGCCAGGGTGGGGATGCTGCGGATGCCGAAGCGGGCGGCCAGCGCCGGGTGGGCCTCGGTGTCGAGCTTGGCGAGGCGCACCTGCGGCTCGAGCATGCCGGCGGCCTGGACGAAGGCGGGCGCCATCATGCGGCAGGGGCCGCACCAGGGCGCCCAGAAATCGACCAGCACCGGGATGTCGCTGCGGCCGATGTGGCGATCGAAGCGGGCGGCGTCGAGCTCCAACGGGTGGGCGGTGAACAGCGCCTTGCCGCACTGGCCGCACTTCGGCGCGTCGGCGAGGCGGGCGGCGGGCACGCGATTGACCGCATCGCAGTGCGGGCAGACCAGGTGCAGGGCGTCGGACATGGCGGGCTCCGGGTATTTCAGATTTTCCTGATATCGAGGCGCGTGCGCGGGTTTCAAGGGGCGCGTGCGGCCGTGGGTGTGCGCGACGCCCCGGGGGCGGCAGCGGCCGATGGTCGGGCGATGGCCTGCGGTCGGCCGGTCCGGCGGATAATGGCGATCCTCTCAATGCGAAGGAGCAGCGCGAATGAAGCAGCCCCGAATCGTGGTGATGGCCGGCAGCCGCCGGCGCGAGGCCTTGTCGCGGCGGGTGGCGCAGGCCTGTGCGCTGGCCGTGCGAAACGCCGGCGCGGAGGTCGAACCGGTCGACCTCGACGACTACCCGGCACCGCTCTACGACGGCGATCTGGAGGCCGCCTCCGGCCTGCCCGATGGCATCGTGCGCCTGCAGCAGCGCCTCTACGCCAGCGACGGCCTGCTGGTGGTGAATCCCGAGTACAACGGCTCGATCACGCCCCTGCTCAAGAACACGCTCGACTGGTGCTCGCGGCCCAATCCGGCCGACCGTGCGCGCTCGGGCGGTGCGGTGTATGCGGGCCGCGCGGCGGCGGTGGTGGGGGGCTCGCCGGGTGCGCTGGGCGGCATGCGCGTGCTGTTCCATGTGCGCGACATCCTCGGCTACCTGGGCATGCACGTCATCCCGCAGCAGCTCGCGGTGGCCAAGGCGGGCGAGGCGGTGGGCGAAGATGGACGCCTGCGCGACGCCGCGCAGCAGGACATGCTCGACACGCTCGCGGCCGCGCTCGTCGACAGCGCGCGCAGGCTGCGCAGCTGAGCGGCCGGTGCCCGCCTGTGCGCGGCGTCTTCCCGTCGCGGCGGACCGGTTCCGTCAGTCCGCCGTGACGGGCGGTTCGGTGCGCCGCATCGCCTGCCGCAGCCTGCGGACCTCCGCGCGCGCCTGGGCGAGCACCTGCTCGGCCTCCGCCGGATCGAAGTCGCTGGCATAGCGCTTCCTGACCCCCTGCTCGTTGAGCAGCAGATGGACCGCGGGCGCGACCCCGCGCTCGGCGAGGCTGCTGCGCGTGCATTCGAGCGCGCAGCCGTCGAGGGCGAGGATCGGGCGGCCGGAGCGCGCGATCTTCACCAGATGGGGCACGTTGCCGCCGACGCCGGCGATGCAGGACATCTCCGCCTCGCCCTCGCGGTCCAGGCGCAGGGCGACGTGGTTGGCCATCTGCGCCGCGCTCGAGCAGCCCGAACAGGAGTAGACGAGCGGCAGGTTCTTGTTGCGGCCGGCCATGGAGGGGTCCTCGGCAGGTGATCGTATCGGGGCCGACAGTCTACGCCCGCCCGCCGCGAGCAGGAAGCGAAGGCGCTCCGCGCCGGGGCCGGGTGCAGACGGCGGCAGGGCAGCGGGTACAATCCCGCTTCCGATCCTGGCGCGGCGGCCGATCCTGCCGCCGACGCCCGATCGCTCTCCTGGCCTGAACAATCGACCGTGTTTCCCCGACGACAGCATTACCGCGGCCGCGACCCCGCGCGCGCCCACAGCATCGCCGAGCTGCGCAGCATGGCGGCGCGGCGCCTGCCGAACTTCTGCCTCGAATACCTCGAAGGCGGCGCCGATGACGAGCTGAGCCTGGCGCGCAACCGCCACGCGCTCGACGACATCCTGCTGCTGCCGCGCACCCTGGTGGATGTCTCGCAGCCCACGCTGGCCGTGCCCCTGTTCGGGCAGGACAGCGCGCTGCCGGCGATCATCGCCCCCACCGGCTTCAACGGCCTGCTGAGCCACGAGGGCGACCGCGTGCTCGCCGAGGCTGCGCGCGCCGCCGGCATCCCGTTCTGCCAGAGCATGGTGTCGACGGTGGCGCTGGAGGAGATCGCAGCGACCGGCGTGCGCCACTGGATGCAGATCTATCCCTTCAAGGACCGCGACAACCTCGCCGCGGTGGTGAAGCGCGCCGAGCGCGCCGGCTGCGAGGCGATCGTGCTCACCACCGACGCCTCGGTGTTCGGCAACCGCGAGTGGGACCGCCGCAACTACCGCGCGCCGATGAAGCTCACGGCGCGCAACCTGCTCGACGTCGCCCTCCATCCGCGCTGGATCCTCGACGTGGTGGTGCCGCACGGCATGCCGCGCTTCCGCAACCTGGGCGACTTCCTGCCGCCGGGCATGGACAGCGCGAGGAACGCCGCCGCCTTCCTCGCCGCGCAGATGGACGTCTCGCTGAGCTGGGACGACCTGCGCCGCCTGCGCGAGCTGTGGCCGCGCAAGCTGCTGGTGAAGGGCGTGCTGCTGCCCGAGGACGCGCTGCGCGCGCGGGAGGCGGGCGCCGACGGCGTGGTGGTGAGCAACCACGGCGGCCGCCAGCTCGACGGCGCGCCGGCCCCGATCGAGACCCTGGCCGCGGCCGGTGCGGCCGGCGCGGCGCGCGCGCTGGAGATCCTGCGCAGCGAGATGGAGCGCACGCTGGGCCTGATCGGCTGCGTGCGCATGGCGGAGGTCGACGACCGCTTCGTCGGCCGCGGCTGAAAGGTCGGTGCCGGGAAGGCGCGCTCAGACGCCCCAGACCACCGGCGTCTCCTCGCGCAGCGACTCCTCCAGCATGTTCAGCAGTGGCCAGGCGCGCTGGGCGAGGCCGACCGGCGCGGCCATGCCGCTGCGGCCGGCCTCCTTGTCGGCGGCCTCGTCGGCCTCGGTGCGCTGGCGCTCGAGTTCGGCCTGGCGGATGCGGTCTTCCTCGATCGCGGCCTTCAGGCGTTCGATGGCCTCGGGCAGCTGCTGGGCGGTGATGATGCCCTGCGGGTTGTGCGGATCCTTGCCGACGATGGCGATCAGTTTCTTGGCGTCGTCGCCGAACATGATGACGTCGGCGCTGGCGTGGGATTTGAAGGTGACGAGCATGGCGATGCCTCCAGTGGCTTACAGACCCTTGACCGCGTAGATGCCGGGCGCGTTGCGCCAGTAGCCCTTGTAGTCCATGCCGCAGCCGAACAGGAAGCGGTCGGGGATGTCGAGGCCGGAGAAGTCGGCGCGCATGCCGGGTTCGGCCTTGCGCTCGTGCAGCTTGTGCACCAGCACCGCGGACAGCACCTCGGCGGCGCCTTCTTCCTTCAGGTGTTCGATGATGGCCTTCAGGGTGTGACCCTCGTCGAGGATGTCGTCGAGCACCAGCACCGTGCGTCCGCGCAGGTCCTGGGTCGGGCGCACGCGCCAGTCGAGGAGCGTGCCCTGGATGGCGTGGCCGTAGCGGCTGGCGTGCAGGTAGGCGACCTCGAGCGGGAAGGGCAGGCGCGGCAGGATGCGGCCGGCGAGGATCAGGCCGCCGTTCATCACCGCATAGACCAGCGGATTGGCGTCGGCGAGGCGGGCGGTGATCTCGGCCGCCATGCGGTCGAGCGCCGCCTCCACGGTGGCGGCGTCGGCGAGGCAGTCCGCCTCGTCGCGGGCGCGCTTGATTTCTTCCAGATTCAGGGACATGTCGATGAGCTGCGGGCGCGGGCCCGATGCGTGTTCGGGCCCGTCATTCTAGCGCCGATCCCGGCATGGCGTCGGCGTTCGACGGCGGCGCCGGTGTCCGCACGTGATGCCGCCCGGCCGGCTGCGGTTTGTGCGCTTGTGTGCGGACCGGCGGCGCGGTAAAAGAGGCGGGTCTTCGTCCCGCCGCCCGGAAACCGCCATGCCCATCCATGAGATCCGCCACCCGCTCGTCCGCCACAAGATCGGCCTGATGCGCGAGGGCGACATCAGCACCAAGAAATTCCGCGAGCTCACCGCCGAGATCGCCCGCCTGCTGGCCTACGAGGCGTGCAAGGACTTCCCGCTCGAGACGGTTGAGATCCAGGGCTGGGCGGGGCCGGTCGAGATCGAGCAGATCAAGGGCAAGAAGGTCACCGTGGTGCCCATCCTGCGCGCCGGGCTGGGCATGCTCGACGGCGTGCTCGACATGGTGCCGAGCGCCAAGGTCAGCGTGGTCGGCATCGCCCGCGACGAGGAGACGCTGCAGCCGGTGCCGTATTTCGAGAAGTTCGTCGGCCAGCTCGAGGAGCGCATGGCGCTGATCATCGACCCGATGCTGGCCACCGGCGGCTCGATGGTCGCCACCGTGGACATGTTGAAGCGCAAGGGCTGCACCCACGTGCGCGCGCTGGTGCTGGTGGCGGCGCCCGAGGGCATCGCGCTGATGAAGGACCGGCACCCCGACGTCGACATCTACACCGCCAGCATCGACAGCCATCTCAACGAGCATGGCTACATCATTCCCGGCCTGGGCGACGCCGGCGACAAGATCTTCGGCACCCGCCACAACTGATCGCCCGGCGGCGACGGCGCGGGCGCGCCCGCTGCCGTCGGCGCGTCATCACCGCTTCATCGATAACGACAACCATGCCGGCTGCGCGGCGCATCGGTCGCGAAGCTCCGGCGGAGAATCCTCATGCGTGAAATCCCCATCCAGTCTGCCGAGCCGCTGTGGCGGCAGGCGATCTCCGGCGCCCAGATCCTGTTCGTCGCCTTCGGCGCGCTGGTGCTGGTGCCGTTGCTCACCGGGCTGAATCCGTCGCTCGCGCTGCTCGGCGCAGGGGTCGGCACCCTGCTGTTCCAGCTCGTCACGGGACGCCAGGTGCCGATCTTCCTCGGCTCCAGCTTCGCCTTCATCGCCCCGATCATCTTCAGCATCCAGACCTGGGGCGTGCCGGCGACCATGGGGGCGCTCGCCTGCGTGTCGCTGATGTACTTCGCCTTCGCCGGGCTGGTGTGGAAGCACGGCGCCGACATCGTGCACCGCTACATGCCGCCGGTGGTGGTGGGGCCGATCATCATGATCATCGGCCTGTCCCTCGCGGCGGTGGGCGTGAACATGGCGATGGGGCGCAGCGGCGACGGCAAGATCGAACTCGTGCCCTACGCCACCGCGCTCACCGTCGCCGGCATCGCCTTCGGCACCACCGTGCTGGTGGCGGTATTCGCGCGCGGCTTCCTGAAGCTGGTGCCGATCCTGTGCGGGGTGGCTGCCGGCTACGTGGCGGCGATCCTGTTCGGGCTGGTGGATTTCGGCGCGGTCGGCGCGGCGCCGTGGTTCGTGCTGCCGCAGTTCGTGACCCCGAGCTTCGAGCTGGCGGCCGTGCTGTTCATGCTGCCGGTGGCGCTGGCGCCGGTGATCGAGCACGTCGGCGACGTGCTGGCGATCGGCGGGGTGACCGGCAAGGACTACACCGAGAAGCCCGGCCTGCACCGCACGCTGGTCGGCGACGGGGCCGGTGTGCTGTTCGCCGGCCTGGTGGGCGGCCCGCCGATCACGACCTATTCCGAGGTGACCGGCGCGGTGACGCTGACCAGGAACTTCAACCCGGCGATCATGACCTGGGCGGCGGTGCTGGCGGTGATCCTCGCCTTCTTCGGCAAGTTCAACGCGCTGCTGGCGTCGATCCCGGTGCCGGTGATGGGCGGCATCATGATGCTGATGTTCGGCTCGGTGGCGAGTGTGGGGCTGAACACGCTGATCAAGGCGCGCGTCGACCTGGAGGAGCCGCGCAACCTGGTGATCGTGTCCTCGGTGCTGGTGATGGGGATCGGCGGCCTGGCGCTGAACTTCGACGGCCTGACCCTGCAGGGCGTCAGCCTGTGCGCCGTCGTCGCGGTCTTGCTGAACCTGATCCTGCCGAAGCCTCGAGCCGGCGCCTGATCAGTGCGAGCACGCCGCGCAGCAGCGGCACGGCGGTGGGCAGCAGCGCGGAAAGGCGCCCGCCGCGCGCCTGGCGCACCAGCAGCCAGCCGACCCAGGCGCGCTTCGCCACGCGCAGTGCGAGCCGCGGCCTGGCGGCCACCACGGCGATCAGCGCGACCGACAGCAGCGGGATCTTGTCCTTCGCCCATGCGAGATGATCGCGCAGCGAATCGACGCGGTCGAGCGCGCCGTCGATGCCGGCCAGCCGCCGCGTCATGTCGGCGCGCTGGACTTCGGCGCGCAGCTGCAGCTTCTGCTTGCGCAGCGCGAGCTCGATGTGGCGCGAATCCATGCCCGGGCGCCCGCTTCAGTCCGGCTTGCGCAAGGCCGCGCGGTCGCGCGCGAGCTCGGCGAGGCTGGCCGAGAACAGCCGGGTGCCGCTGCGGAAGGCGTGCGCCGCCTTGCTCGCTGCGAGCAGCCCGCCGACCAGGCAGACCGCGGTGGAAATTCCGAGCGCGAGCAGGCGGTGTTCGTCCCACAACAGCACGGTGAGGAACACCATCAGGAACACCAGGCCGAAGCCGAGCAGCAGCCCGGCCAGCACGGTGTTGAGTGCGAGGCCGCTGAGGCGGAGCTTCTCTTCCTGCAGCTCGACCGCGAGCAGTTCCAGCCGCGTCTGCACCGTCTCCAGCCCGGCATCGACGATGCCGTGCAGGCTCTCGGCCAGACGCGGTCTGGGCGTCCCGGATTCCTCGCGCATCGAATCAGCGGCGGCTGACCAGCAGGCCGAGCAGGAAGGCAACGCCGGCGGCGACGCCGACCGACTGCCAGGGATTCTCGTGCACGTAGTCGTCGGTGGCGCGCACGGCCTTCTTGCCGGTGTCTACGATCGCCGCCTCGGCGTCGGCGAGGCGATCCTTGGCCACGGCGACGCGGGTGTTGATGCGCGCACGCAGATCGTCGAGCTTGCCGCCCTGCTGGTCGGCGGTGAGCTTCAGCAGCTCTTCGGCGTCCGAGATCAACAGCTTGAGGTCGTCGACGAGCTTGTCCTTGGAGGGGTGGGTGGTCGTGCTCATGGTGCTTCTCCGGTTGGTTGGCGGAAAACGGATGCGATCCATGTCAAAGCCTACCCCCTGTGCCGGGGGATGGCAATTCATGCGGCGTAAGCAGATGCGATCCCACGGCCTTTTCGCCCGTGCGCTGAATTGATCGCGGTCGATGTGGTCTGTTGCAATGCTTGGCACAATCCCGCTCATCGCATTCAAGGAGCCGTCGTCATGATCAGGAAGCTCGTTGCCGTGCTCGGGCTCGGTTTCACAATGAGTTCGCAGGCAGCCGGGGGCGTCGACACCGAAGCCTTCTTCGCTGCGAAGCTCACCGGCCTCGATGGCGGGGCGGTGGCGATGGAGCAGTTCCGCGGCCGTCCGCTGATCGTGAACTTCTGGGCACGCTGGTGCGCGCCCTGCCGCGAGGAGATCCCCGAGCTCATCCGCCTGCGCGACGCCCAGGGCGAGGGCGGGATCGAGGTGGTCGGCGTCGCGCTGGAGAGCCAGGTCGAGGGCGTGCGCGAGTTCGCCACCGCCCAGGACATGCGCTATCCGGTCGTGCTGGCGGCGAAGCAGGGCATCCCGCTGATGAAGGCGCTGGGCAATGCGCAGGGCGGCGTGCCGTTCACGGTCTATATCGGCCGCGACGGCAAGGCGGTGGGGAGCAAGCTGGGGATCGTGCGCGCGGACGACCTGGCGGCGGCGACCCAGACCCTGCTGAAGTGAAGGCCCGGCGCGCGTGCCGGGGCGGTGTGCCCGTTCCGGCCGCTCACAGCGTCCAGTCGTAATCCACCGTCAGCGGGGCGTGGTCGGAGAAGCGCTGCGCCTTGTACACCGCCGTCGCGCGCGCCGCATCGGCCAGCCCGGGGGTCGCGATCTGGTAATCGAGCCGCCAGCCGACGTTCTTCGCCCACGCCTGGCCGCGGTTCGACCACCATGTGTAGCAGGCGTCGGTGGCCTCGGGGTGCAGGCGGCGGTAGACGTCGATCCAGCCCTGCTCGTCGAACAGGCGCGTGAGCCAGGCGCGCTCCTCGGGCAGGAAGCCGGAGTTCTTCTGGTTCGACTTCCAGTTCTTGAGGTCGGCCTCGCGGTGGGCGATGTTCCAGTCGCCGCACACCACCACTTCCTGTCCGCTCTGGTAGAGCCGGTCCATGTGCGGCAGGAAGCGGTCCATGAAGTCGAACTTGACCTGCTGGCGCTCCTCCGAGCTGGAGCCGGAGGGCAGGTACAGCGACACCACCGACAGCTTGCCGAAGTCGAGTTGCAGGAAGCGGCCCTCGGCGTCGATGTCGGCGATGCCCAGGCCCTCGACCACGCGGTCGGGCTGGTGGCGGCTGTAGATGCCGACGCCGCTGTAGCCCTTCTTCTCGGCGTGGTGAAACCAGCCCTGCAGGCCGGCCGGTGCGCGCATGGCCTCGTCGAGATCGCCGGCCTGGGCCTTGAGTTCCTGCACGCAGACGAAATCCGCATTCTGGGCGGGCAGCCAGTCGAGCAGGCCCTTGCGGCAGGCCGAGCGGATGCCGTTGAGGTTGAGGGAGATGATGCGTAACATGAACGGCTTCCAGATTATGCTGCCAGGCAGCCCAAAAGCCGTGGATTTTAGCCGGGATTTCATCGCCCTCGCCTGCCGCAAGGGCGTACTGCGCTTCGGCGCCTTCGTGACCAAGGCGGGGCGCAACTCCCCGTACTTCTTCAATGCCGGCCTGTTCGACGACGGCGCCTCCTTCCGCGAGCTCTGCGGTTACTACGCGCGTGCGATCCGCGCCTCGGGCGTGGCCTGCGACATGCTGTTCGGGCCCGCCTACAAGGGCATCCCGCTGGTGGCCGGCACCGCGATCCGGCTGGCCGAGGACGGCGTGGACCTGCCCTTCGCATTCAACCGCAAGGAAGCCAAGGACCACGGCGAGGGTGGCACGCTGATCGGCGCGCCGCTCAAGGGCCGGGTGCTGATACTCGACGACGTCATCTCCGCCGGCACCTCGGTGCGCGAATCGGTCGAACTGATCCGCAACGCGGGTGCGACGCCGGCCGGCGTCGTCATCGCCCTGGACCGCATGGAGCGCGGCAAGGGCACGCTGTCCGCGGTGCAGGAGGTGCGGGAGAGCTTCGGCATCCCGGTGATCGCGGTCGCCACGCTCGAGGACCTGATCGGCTACCTCGCCGACAGCCCTGAACTTGCGGCCAACCTCGATGCGGTCAGGGCTTATCGGGAGCAGTATGGAATTTCGGCGCGCTGAATCCGGCCTCGCCGCGCTCGCCTGCGCGGCCGTGCTCGGCATACTTCCTCTGGCTGCGCACGCGCAGACTCAGGGCAGCGGGCGCACGATCTACTGCTGCGACGTCGGCGGCCAGCCGGTGTGCGGTGACATCCTGCCGGCGGCCTGCTATGGCCGTGCCTACCGCGAGATCAGCCCCTCGGGCGTGTTGCGTCGCATCGTGGCCGCTCCGCTCACCCAGGAAGAGATCGCGGCGCGTGCCGCCGTCGAGCGCGAGCGGCGCGCGGCGGAAGCGGATCGAGCGCGCCGGCAGCGCCTCGATCAGGCCCTGCTCGAGACCTATCGCAGCCTGGAGGATCTCGACGGACGCCGCGACCGCGAACTGGCCGACCTCGACCGCAGCATCCGCGTGCTGCGTGCGCGCGAAAGCGAGCTGATCGAGCGCCAGCACGCGCTGATCTCCGAGGCCACGCATACCGACAAGAGCGAGGTGGCCGCCAGCCTCGAGGCCGACATCGGCGTGCTCGACAGCGAGATCGCCGCGCAGTCCTCGATCATCGCCGCCAAGCTGCGCGAACGCAGCTCGGTGGTCGAGCGCTTCCAGGAGCACCGTCGCCGCTATCTCGAGCTCACCGCCGGCGGCAAGCTCGAGGCGGCCGGCGCGGCGCAGGAGCTGCGCTGAACCGGCCTGCCCCGGTTGCCGGCGCACGATTCGAACGATGCGAGAGCAGGTCGCGACGATCGCCCGCACCGAAACCCGGGTGCGCGCCGCCTGCCCGCACGACTGCCCCGACACCTGCGCGATGGAGGTCACGGTCGCCGGCGGGCGCGCGGTGAAGATCCGCGGCGCCGCGGACATGCCCTTCACCAACGGTGCGCTGTGCACCAAGGTCGCGCACTACCTCGAGCGCGTGTATTCCGACCAGCGCCTGCTGCATCCGATGATGCGCGTCGGGCGCAAGGGCGAGGGGCGTTTCGAACGCATCTCCTGGGACGAGGCGCTCGACACCATTGCCGCGAAGTACCGCGAGATCGCCGCCGAGGATCCGCGCGCGATCCTGCCCTACAGCTATGCCGGGACCATGGGCCTGGTGCAGGGCGAGAGCCTGGACCGGCGTTTCTTCCACCGCCTGGGCGCCTCGCTGCTCGATCGCACGATCTGCGCCGCGGCCGGCGCGCACGGCTGGAAGGCCACGGTGGGGGCGATGGTCGGCGCCGACCCGGAGGCGGTCGCCGAGGCGCGCCTGATCCTGATCTGGGGCGGCAATCCGGTGGTGTCCAACCTGCACGGCTGGCGCTATCTGCAGGAGGCGAGGCGGCGTGGCGCAAGGCTGGTGTGCATCGACCCGCGGCGCAGCGAGACCGCGGCCAAGTGCGACCAGCACATCGCGCCGCTGCCCGGCACCGACGGCGCGCTGGCGCTGGCGATGATGCAGGTGCTTATCGAGCACGGCCTGCTCGACCACGACTACATCGCCCGCCACACGCTGGGCTTCGAGGCGCTCGCCGAGCGCGTGCGCGCCTTCACGCCGGAATGGGCGGCGCCGCTCACTGGGCTGGATGCCGCGCTGATCCGCGCGCTGGCGCTTGAATACGGGCGCACGCCGCGCAGCCTGATCCGCCTCAACTACGGCCTCAACCGCTGCGCCGGCGGCGGCATGGCGGTGCGCAACGTCGCCTGCCTGCCCGCGCTCACCGGGGCGTGGCGGCATGCGGGCTGCGGCGCGCTGCTGTCGACCTCGGGCAATTTCCCGATCGATGGGCGCGCCCTGCAGCGGCCCGACCTTTACCCGGATGCCGGGCGTTTCCCGCCGCGCACGCTCAACATGTCCTTCATCGGCGACGTGCTGCTCGAGACCCGCGATCCGCCGGTGCGCGCGATCCACGTCTACAACTCGAACCCGGTCGCAGTGGCGCCCGATGGCAACCGCGTGCGCGCCGGCTTTGCGCGCGAGGACCTGTTCTGCGTGGTGCACGAGCAGTTCCAGACCGACACCGCCGACTACGCCGACATCCTGCTGCCGGCCACCAGCCAGCTCGAGCACCGCGACGTGCACACCACCTACGGCCATGTCTACGCGGTGGACAACCGGCCGGCGATCGCGCCGCTCGGCGAGGCGCGATCCAACACCGAGGTGTTCCGCGGGCTCGCGCGCCGGCTCGGCTTCGGGCATCCGGCGCTGTACGAGTCCGACGAGGCGATCGCCGCCGCGGCCTTCCGCGCCGGCGATCCACGTGCGGAAGGGCTCGCCGGCGGGCTGCAGGCGCAGGGCTGGGCACGGCTCGCGCTGCCGCAGCCGTTCGCGCCGTTCGCCGAGGGCGGTTTCCGCACGCCCTCGGGCAAGTGCGAATTCTTCTCCGAGTCGCTCGGCCGCGAGGGCCATGATCCGCTGCCCGCCTGGCATCCGCCGGCCGAGTCGGTGGTCAGCAACCCGGCGCTGGCGGCGCGCTATCCGCTGGCGCTGATCACCCCGCCGGCGCGCAACTTCCTCAATTCCAGCTTCGCCAACCTGCCGCGCTTCCTCGCTGCAGAAGGCGGCCCGACGCTGCAGGTCCATCCGGACGACGCGGCGGCGCGCGGCATCGCCGACGGCCAGCGCGTGCGCATCCACAACGACCGCGGCGAATTCATCGCGCGCGCGGTGGTGACCCGCGACGTGCGCCCCGGCGTGGTGTGTGCGCTCTCGGTGTGGTGGCCCAAGCTGTGCGAGGGCGGCAGCAACGCCAACGCGGTGACCTCGCCCGCGGCCACCGACATGGGCGGCGGGCCGATCTTCTATGACTGCCTGGTCGAGGCCGGCGCCGCATGACGCAGGCCCGGGCGCTGGACGCGGTGGCGGCCATCCTCGTGCGTGCGCGGCGCATCCTGTTCGTCACCGGGGCGGGGATCTCGGTCGACTCCGGCCTGCCGACCTACCGCGGCATCGGCGGCCTCTATCACGATCGCCTGACCGAGGACGGCCTGTCGATCGAGGAGGCGCTGTCCGGCGAGATGATGGCGACCCGGCCCGAGATCGCCTGGCGCTACATCGCCGAGATCGAGGCCAGCTGCCGCGGCGCGCTGCCGAACGCCGCGCATCGCCTGATCGCCGCGCTCGAGCAGGAGAAGGACATGGTCTGCGTGCTGACGCAGAACGTCGATGGACTGCATCGCGCGGCCGGCTCGCGCAACGTGATCGAGATCCACGGCACCGTGCACCGCCTACACTGCATGGCCTGCCACCACGGGCGCAAGGTGCACGACTACGCCGGCCTGCAGATTCCGCCCGAGTGTCCGCAGTGCGGCGGGGTCATGCGTCCGGAGGTGGTGCTGTTCGGTGAGGCGCTGCCGGGACATGCGCTCGAGCGCCTCGAAGCCGTGCTCGAGCAGGGCGTGGATGCCGTGGTGTCGATCGGCACCACCAGCGTGTTCCCCTACATCGCCGGGCCGGTGGTGTGGGCCGCACGCCAGGGCCTGCCGACGGTGGAGATCAACCCGGGCGACACCATGGTGAGCGGCATCGTCGACTGGCGCCTGCGCATGTGCGCCGCCGAGGCGCTGCCGGAGCTGTGGCAGCGCATGCATCCGCGCGACCCGGCCGAGGACTGAGCACCCACCCCGCCAGTGGGCGCGGGAACGAAAAACGGGCCGCAGGCGCATCGCGCCCCGGCCCGTCGTGCTTGCGCCTGGGCGCGCTTACAGCAGCACGCGCTCGATGCCGCCGCTGTTGGCCTTGGCGACGTAGTCCGGCAGCCAGTTCTCGCCCAGCAGGTGCTTGGCCAGCTCGACCACGATGTAGTCGGGCTCCACGCCGCCGGCGTCGTTGGCGTAGCGGTGCATGCCCTGCAGGCAGCTCGGGCAGGAGGTCAGCAGCTTGATCCTCGCGTTCGGGTCGTCCTCGCGCAATTTTGCCGCCCCCTTCTCGATCTCTTCCTGCTTGCGGAAGCGCACCTGAGTGGAGATGTCCGGGCGCGCGACCGCCAGCGTGCCCGATTCGCCGCAGCAGCGGTCGGACAGTTCGACGTGGGTGCCCATCAGCTCGTTGGCCACCTTGATGCCCTGGTACTGCTTCATCGGCGTGTGGCAGGGCTCGTGGTACATGTACTTCACGCCCTGCACGCCGTCGAGCTTCACGCCCTTCTCCATCAGGTACTCGTGGATGTCGAGCAGGCGGCAGCCAGGGAAGATCTTCTCGAATTCGTACTTCTGCAGTTGGTCCATGCAGGTGCCGCAGGACACGATCACGGTCTTGATGTCGAGATAGTTCAGCGTGTTGGCGACGCGGTGGAAGAGCACGCGGTTGTCGGTGGTGATCTTCTGGCCCTTCTCGTCCTCGCCGGCGGCGGTCTGCGGGTAGCCGCAGCACAGATACCCCGGGGGCAGCACGGTCTGCGCGCCGACGTGGTAGAGCATCGCCTGGGTGGCCAGCCCCACCTGGCTGAACAGGCGCTCCGAGCCGCAGCCGGGGAAGTAGAACACCGCCTCCGAGTCGCCGTTGGCCTTGCGCGGGTCGCGGATCACCGGGATGACCTTGTCGTCCTCGATGTCGAGCAGCGCGCGGCTGGTCTTCTTGGGCAGGTTGCCGGGCATCGGCTTGTTGATGAAGTGGATCACCTGGGCCTTGATCGGCGCCTTGCCGAGCGTGGCCGGCGGCGCCTTCACCTGCGGCTGGACGAGGCCGAACTTCTTGCCCATCTCGTGCGCCCAGCGCTGCGCCTTGTAGCCCCAGTCCATCATGCCGACGCGCATCGCCTTGATGGTCGCCGGGTCCTTGATGGTCAGGAAGGCCATCGCCGCCGCCTTGCCCGGGTTGAACGACTTCTTGCCCTGCTTCCTGAGCAGGTTGCGCATCTTGATCGACACGTCGCCGAAGTCGATGTCCACCGGACAGGGCTTCTCGCACTTGTGGCAGATCGTGCAGTGGTCGGCCACGTCCTCGAACTCGGCCCAGTGCGCCAGCGAAACGCCGCGCCGGGTCTGCTCCTCGTACAGGAAGGCCTCGATCAGCAGCGAGGTGGACAGGATCTTGTTGCGCGGGCTGTACAGCAGGTTGGCGCGCGGCACGTGGGTGGAGCACACCGGCTTGCACTTGCCGCAGCGCAGGCAGTCCTTGATGTCGTGGGCGATGTCGCCGACGTCG
>JARRBR010000072.1 GCA_029982755.1 Rhodocyclaceae bacterium | reverse complement strand
GCCGGGGTTACTCGGCTACCGACTTCGGAGACGGCTGCGGCTCGGCGGACTCGTTCCCGGCCTTCGGGGCCGTAGATCGCCGACGCAACCGCTCGAAGTTTTTTTCCCCGACCTGCTCCGTCGCGACCCAATATGCGTCGACGACAGCGAGGCCGAGAATTGGATGCCGGGCGACCAGGTCAATAGCGGCCGCGCCCTCGTACACGGTTTCACCGCTGCGGATCGGCTGAATCGAGTGCAGCACTTCGCGGACGCGGTCGCTGACCTTCTTCGACAGCTTCTCGGGTGCTTCGTCGCTGCCCTCGCCGATGATCGGCGTTTTGAACACGACGTCGAGTTTCACATCGCGCCAATTTCCATCCGCGGTCGGCATTTCAATGACGACGGTGGCGGGGATGGTGCTAACCAGCACCAGGTCGAATACGTTCGCGTTCACATGATTCCTCCGGTGGTTTCATTTCGGCACTGCAGCGCAGCGAAACTGGAGCGTGCTCGCGCGCGCGGGAGGACTCGGGGTCGGCTGGTTGACCGGATCAGGTGCGCACTGCCGCGGCGGCGCGGAAAATCTCGTCAACGTGCTCCGGCGTGATCTTTAGCGCGATCCTGACCAGCTCGATGCCTTGCGCATCGCGCCGAATGTGCGGCGCGTATTCCCAGTCGTCGCGGAGCGGGTGATCGGTGGGCAGCGACGCAATCAACGCTTCGACCTGGTCCCGCAACCCAGCATCGCGCAGCGCCCGTCGCAGGTGATGGGCCGGCACGCTTGCTGCAGAAGACGCGGCCTGCTCTGCGATTTGCTGCTGCAGATGCGTAAGTTCGGCCAACACCGCATCACGCTCAGATAGAGCAGCGTCCCTGGCTTGCACCGCTTCATCCAGAGCGCGTTCCGTCGCAACCATGCCAACGACAATCCGCTCCAGCTCGCCGCGTAAAGCTTGGTTTGCCGCAAGCGCGTCGACCTGCATCGTTGACAGCACATCCGACAGCGGATAACCGCCCGGCCCGTCGCGCAAAGGCTGCAAGCTCATATCAGACCAGCGGACGTGCGCGCCCTTGAATTCTCCGGTTTGTTCGTCCCAGCGAATCAACAACTCGTAAGGTTTTTTTGCCATCGCCGTTACCTTTAAGAAATGATCGCGCGATCAGTTACACGGCGCCAGTTTGTTCCGTCACTCACCGCGATCACGGCGCCGCCAGATTCGTCGGTGACGTAAATCATGCAGGTCGCAAACGATGCGGCAGCTGGCACCGTCGCTACCGTAAAGCTCGGGACTGACGCCGGGTCAAGCAGACGGATCGGCGCGACGCCGCTGGATTCAAGTTCAAGCGCGAGATTAGCCGCCGACGCACCTTCGGATTCGACTGCCAAGCGCACGGCGTCAGTAGCGCCGGTGTTCACCGTAAAACGCTGGTGATTGCTGGCGGTCGTGAATGACCGGTAGAAACGTGCCGTTTGCGCATTCAGGCCGTTTCGCCACCCATGAGTGTTCGGGGCCTCGCGAAACATGGCGACATCTCTAGATGCGGATGTCGCGCCGAAGCCGAAACTCGTGCCGGTCGAACAGCCGAGAGTCAAGTCGCCGTCAGTTAGGTTAAATGTGTTCTCGTTGCGGGTTCTGAGCGTGATGTTTTGAAAATTGACGCTCGTGATCCCCGCGTTCGCGTCCGGGAACATGAGGCTACGACCGTTGTTTACCTCACGCACGCCGATTCTGACGGTCGGAGCGCCGTTTAGTCGGCCGGTCATGTAAGCCGAACCGTTATTCGAGCTTGTGTTTGTTACGTTTACATCGAGAACCGAAAATACAATGGCAGCGTTATTCCACCCTTGCGACAAGGTCAGAGACGGCGCCGATGCCGTGAGCGTCGGCCCGCTAATCGCCATCGCCCGGTTCGTGTTATCCCATGACGTCCCAGCGGCCCCGCCGAGCGTTGTCGGACCCGCGCGGAACTGCATTTCGGTAGCGCTGCCGCCGGGGGCACCACCCGCAGGCGTGTCGCCAATGACGGAACCGCCCACCCTCCGCAGGTACTGGCCATCTGCGATCGCGCCGACGCCGAGATCAGTCGGCCCGGCCGCCTCTGTGATGACGTTGCTCGGCCCAGCCGGGCCTGTCGGCCCCGGAACACCCTGCGGGCCAGTGGCCCCAGCCGGGCCTGTCGGCCCCGGAACACCCTGCGGGCCAGTAGCCCCAGCCGGACCTGTCGGCCCCGGAACGCCCTGCGGGCCGGTGGCGCCAGCCGGACCTGTAGGCCCCGGAACGCCCTGCGGGCCAGTGGCCCCAGCTGGACCTGTCGGCCCCGGAACGCCCTGCGGGCCAGTGGCCCCAGCCAGACCTGTCGGCCCCGGAACGCCCTGCGGGCCAGTAGCGCCAGCCGGACCTGTCGGCCCCGGAACGCCCTGCGGGCCAGTAGCGCCAGCCGGACCTGTCGGCCCCGGGACGCCCTGCGGGCCAGTAGCGCCAGCCGGACCTGTCGCCCCAGGAGGCCCCGGAGGACCGGCAGCGCCGGCGCGGCTGTAGACGACGCGAGTCCCGCCGGGGCGGGTGACGGTGATCTTCATGGGGTCGGGAACGGGGCGATGTCGGCGAGGACTTCGAAGGGCCCTTGCAGCAGAGGGGCGACGCGGCCGCCGCTGTAGCGCAGCTCGATCTCGTACTGGTACTTGCCGGGCGGCAGCGTGGCGGTCAGCGAGGCCGGCAGATCGAGGATCAGCTCGGAGCCCGAGAGGGTCAGCCGGCCGTTCGTCGGGTTCGCGTCGAGCAGCACCGCGGGCCGGTCCGGCGCGGTGCGGACTTGCATCACGGGCGCAGCCCCGGTCAGGTCGACCGGGTCGCCGTTGTCGTCCTCGATGAGAAAGCGGGCGTAGTAGTCGCCGCCGCGGATGACCGCATCGTCACCCGCGATCGCGAAGCGCCCCCACGGCCAGCCGCTCATCACTCGAACTCGAGGATGAAGTCGTCGTTGCCGGCGCCGGTCGGGATGCAGGTGAACGGGATGCGCACCCCGCCCGCCTGGTCCAGATCCTGCTCTTCGACGTCGTCGAGCTGCACCCGCAGCGTGAGGCGCACGCGCTTGCCGGCGCCGGCATCGACGTAGGACACGATCGGGATGATCGTCTCGCCGTCGGCCAGCGACAGCAGGTTCGGCGCCAGGCCGGGGTCGAAACACGTCAGCGTGCCAGTGGTCTCGCGGCTGCGCAGCACGGACACCCGTTCCTCGCTGCCGTGGTACTGGAAGGTCTCGTAGCCGAGCGCGACTTCCAGCTGGGTCGAGTTCGCGGCCACGCTGTTCACAAGCAGCGACCAGGTATCGACGGTGACGTCCGGCAGCTCGCCGAAGGCCGAGTAGTCGGCGACCGGGCGGACGATGCTGGTCGGCAGCTGGTACACGCCGAGCATGTCGAAATCGACCGTCGGCACGTCGTCGATCGGGATCCGGAAGGTCGCAGTGCCGCGGCAGGCCGGGGCGACGTAGCGGATCATGTTCGCCGCGGTGTTCGGGTCGGCTTTGTGCCAGCCCAGCGTCGCCGAATCGTCGGCAGCGTTCACCGTCGGGGTGTAGCGCGCAAGCGCCGGTGGTCCGACCACCAGCGTCTGCGTCAGACCGCATGCCCGCAGCAGCGCCGCGATCGGCGAGGCCTGGCCGGGCGTGATCGCACCGATCAGGTCGGTCTGGAAGGTCAGCTGCTGGCGCTTGTTGCTGCGCTTGAACTTGTCCGCGCCGCGGTAGTTCTTGTCCAGCGGCCGGGTGCGCTTGTCGTACAGCCCCCGGCGCACGAGGTTGCGGGCGTAGATGGCATCGGTGCCGGCCAGCGTCTCGGCGACCCCGTAGGTCGCCTCGCGCTTGGCCAGCAGGAGCTTGTCACCGAATCGGGTCAGGGCCACGGATCATTCCTCCGCTTGCGGGCTGCGCTTCGGCAGCGTCACCGTCGGCGCCTCGACCTGCACGAGGCGGTCGCCGATCTGCTGCCATGACCCGCCACCGGGCGGGATCGGGATCTCGTACTTGCCGCCCGCGCCGCGGGTCAGCGGGATGAACAGGCGGTCTTCGTCGTCACGCTCCATAGCGCGTCGCTCCCTGGTAACTCATGGTGTAGGTGTCTTCCCAGACCGTGATCTGGTCGTCGCCGGTCTCGGCGATGCCGCCGTTCTCGTGCATCAGCGGGCCGCCGGTGCCGGGTGGCAGTTGATAGGTCTCGATGGCTTGCGCCACCGCGTTGCGCAGGGTCACCAATTCGTCCGGCTCGCCGGCTCCGCGGCGGCTGGCGCGGACGTCCAGCACCACGATGGCGACGCCGACGACCACGTCCGTGCGGCGGCTGGACCCGGCAGTGCCGCGCTGGGCCCGGCTGCGCTCGGTGCGGACATAGAGATATGCCGCCGGGACGGCCGGAGCCTGGCTGGCGAGCGCCTTGGCGAGGCCGGAGGCGGTGCCGACCTCGCGCAGGGCGGTGACCTGCTGCTCGACGTGCTGGCGCAGCGGCTCGATGTCGAAGAAGCCGGTCACGGCCAGTCGCTCCGGTCGCCCCAAGGTGACGGCGGGGCCGCCACCACCGGGATATCACCGCCGCCGGTGGTCGCCGGAGCAACGCCGGCGGCACCGATCGCGAGTTCACCCCGAGCGATCATCCGCAGGGTCTTCTCTGCGGCTTCCTGTCGGCGGACCTGGTCTTCGCTGGGCTTGCGGGTCAGGCGGTAGATTGCGGCATCGACCGCGAGTGCGGACAGGTAGCTCGGCGTCACGGTCAGCGGCAGCTGGTAGCGGCCGCGGAGGTGGTCGTCGATCCATGCGGCGACCTGGTCGATGGCCTGCTGTGCGCGGGCCAGCGAGTCGGTGGCGATGGCCTGCTCGGCCGCGCTGTACGCGCTCAGGTTCGCCCCGCGGGCAGCTGACTCGATCAGCGCCTCCGTGTCCGCCGTGACCCTGGCGTGCGACGGCACGATCAGGCGGGCGAGCTCGGCGGCACCGACGGCAAGCAGCAGCTGGAGCGGGGTGGCGTACATGGTTCAGCCCTGCGCCTTGGTCTCGAAGCCGCCCTCGATGGCGCCCAGTGCGTACAGCTCATCCGCCTGCACCTGGGTGCAGTCGAACTGCTGGCCGGGCGCGGCCTCGATGTCGTCAAGGCGCACGCGGCAGACCGCGGTCACGCGCACCAGCTGGCCCTCGGCGGGCTCTGCCTTGCGGGCCATTACGGCGCCGCTCCGGCGTTCTGGATCAGGTAGCCGGCGGCGATGCCGCAGACGACGGGCACGCAGTCGTCATCGACGGGCTGCACCCACGTGCGGCTGCGCTTGTCCCAATAGACCTCACCGACCATCGGCATGCCTTCGATGGTGTAGGTGTAGCCGTAGCTAGGCAGCGCGCGGTCGCGTTCGTTGATCGGTGCAGTCTGCGGCGCGACATAGGCGAGGATCACGTCATCACCCCAGACGTCGACCAAATCACCTGATTCGGGCTTTCTCACCGCACCGCCGACCTCGACTTTGTCGAGCTGCCACAGCGCGGCCAACATGTCGGGCGTGATCGAATCTTTCGACGTGTACTTCAGGCGCTCGCGGATGTCGGGCGTGCGGTCCAGTGCCTCGAAGGCGGTCGCCGAGATGAGTGCCGTATTGGGGTACATGCCGCAGGAGCGGCGGATCGCCTGTCGCCCGACAGCAATGTCGGCACTCGGATTCGCGCTGGTGCCCGTCCAGCGGGCCTGACCGCTCAGCGCAGTACGGTTGCTGGCCGCGTAAGTCCCGGTCGCCCGGGCTAGCGCAGCCTGCCGGACCTCCAGCCGCAGGGCCAACTTGTCGAGCACGACTCGCACGCTGTTGCGCAGTGCATCGATCCCCGGCACCGCGAGTGCATCGGTCTGATTCTCACGCGGGGTGCTGGCATCCAGCCCGCGCGGCGTGATGAGGTACGACTCGCTGCCGTAGCCCGCCTGGATGCGCTTGGCGTCTTCGCCGCGGGCACGGGAATCCTCGACATCGACGAAGTGCTCCATGCCGAAGGTCACGATGCGCCCGGAGTACGACCGGACAGGCACTCGCGGGAACAACGCGCTGCCGACGAGGCGCTGCTGGCCGTAGCCCCGCGCGTACTCGGTCAGGATGGGATCGACGATTCGCGCCTGGGCGCCGGATTGCTGGCTCATGGGGACCTCAGTTCGGGATCAGGATGGCTTCGACGAACTGGCCTGCGCCGGTCGCGCTCTGGCCATGCGTCAGACGGGCGAGCACGACGCCGGTGTTCCGGGTGATCGCGCGGCCTTGGTTGTCGGTCTCGACCAGCGCGTTCGCGGAGATCGCGCCGCCGGTCTCGATGGTCACGATGCCCAGCACGTCGATCGGCACGCGCTCGCCGATCGCGGCATCGCTGCGGGCGACGCCGCAGCCGCCGGCGCCCGCCGCGGGGACCGCGCCGGCATAGGTGACGAAGCGGTTCGCGGTCAGTGCAGCGGCGGCGGGCGCGCCCACCGTCAGCACGGGGTTGTACGGTTTGCTCACGGGTCATTTCCTTCGATGGCGCGCACCGCGTCGACGATGTCCGTCCCCGGGTGCTGGGATTGCCAGGCTTTCGCCCTGGCGTAGAGGTCGAGCTTCTCGGCCGACACTTCGGCGCCGGCCGGCACGCTGAACTCGATGGCGCGCGGCGCGGCGGTGGTGCGGGGGGCGGCTTCGCCGGCTGGCGGCCGGCTGCTGCTCAGCACGTCGTCCAGCAGCTGCGCCGCGTCCTGCACCTGCTCGCCAGCGCTGAACTGGAAGTCGGCCGGGGCGGACAGCACCAGCGCAGCGATACCGTCGGTGTGGCGCGGCAGGATCAGGCCGCGGTCGGCGAGGCTGGATGCGAAGCGTGCAGCGGCATCGCGACGGGCCTGCGCCGCGTCTGCAGCGGCCTTGCGTTTTGCTTCTGCCTCCAGCGCAGCGACGGCCTGCTCGCGCGCGGCCAGTGCCTGCTCGCGGGTGGCGAGGTCGGCCTGCGCCGCGGCGAAGGCGGGGTTCTGCATCGGTTCCGCGGGCGACGGCGGGTCGGACTGCCGGGCCAGCTCGGCGATCGTGTCGATCTGCCAGGTGGGCAGGTTGGCATCAGCCGCTTCCAGCCCTTCCTTGCCGATCATCCAGTCGCGCAACCTGCGGAAGGTGTCGCTGATGTAGCTCAGCGCCGAACTCGTGGCCGAGAACTCCATGTAGCCGACGCCGCCGTCACTGAAAGCTGCCGGGGCGAGGCCGTGGACTGCCGGCGGCGTAGCGCCGAGGAAGCCGACGTGCCGCAGCGACAGCTTGCCGGGCGTGGGGTTGTTCGGGTGGGCTCGCGGCCAGAGCGCGACGGAGATCCGCGGGTAGCGCTTGGCGTTGACCGAGGCGGCGAACTGCGGCTCGACGTCGGTCGGCACCGCTTCGAGCATTGAACCTTCCCGCACAAGCTGGTCCACCCAGCCATACGCGGGTGCGTCCAGCTGCGGGTGACCGATCACCAGCGGGGCGGCGTACGTCTGCCGCGAGTAGGACGCGGCGATCTCGGCGAGGTCGCCGTCGCTGAAGTCGTGGGTCTGGCCCGCCATATCGGTATGACGGCCCGCGCGGAAGATCTGGAGGCGTTTTGTAGTCATGCCCCGAAGCATCGGGGCGCGCCATTCGATACCGCAGGTCAGCGCCCTGACCGCGTCAGTATCGCCAAGTAATCCTCGGCGTCTTCCAGGATGCGCTGTTCGTCCTGCGCGGACACCCCAAGATACGGGCGGGCCGGCACCAGGCTGCCCGGGTGCTTGATCGACTTGGCGAAGACGAAGATGCCGCCGATCTGGAAGCGCAAGGCGCGGGTCAGGCGCGGCCGGATGATACGCGGCTTGGTCTTGCCGCCGAACTGCGCCAGTGCGGCATAGGGCGCGCTGTCGCGGACCGTCACGCCGCGGTCGTCGGCGCTGTAGCTCAGGTCGCCGACCTTCGGCCACGTCAGGCGCTTCACGAAGCTCCGGCCTGAAACCTCGGTCTCGGACGCGAGCCGGTCCTGCGCGGACTGAACCAGGATCTCGCCGATCGAGGTCATCAGCGGGCGCAGGCTCTTGCCGGTTTCGAGCAGGCGCGCGAACAGCAGCTTCGCCTGGTCGGATTGAACGTCCGCGCGAATGATCATAGGCTGTTGCTTCCCAGCCAGGAGGACGGAAAGCGACCGTCACCTAGGGACCGCCGGAAGGCCGGCGGTGGCGTAGGACGTGTGGAAGCAGGCGCGCCCACCCTGGCTGGTTTCATAGCTGCCCCTCCACTGTCTGATAGTCACGCGTGGCCAGATTCAGGCGCTGCGCGCGACCGACGGTCCGCACCCAGTTGCCGCGACGGTTGCCGACCTGCTGGTTCAGGTAATCCGGCTCGACCACCACAGTTACGAACCAATCGTCTGCCGGACGCTCGCCGCGCTCGACCAGCCGCGCGAACACCAGGGCGCCACTGCGCTGATCCCGCAGCACCACATCCGCCCGCCCGATGGCCAGCGGCAGGTCCCGGCGCAAGTCGACGACGGCAACCTTGTCCTTCACGTCCCGGAAGATGTGGGCGATGGCGTAGTCATCGACCAGCACCAGCGGCCCGGCCGGGCTCAGTTGCGCGACGGCGCCCGGCATGAAGCCGACCGGATGCGTGGCGCCGCGGGTCTGGCGCGTCCTGCGCACCTGATCGATCCACGGCCCGAGCGGATCCGCGAGCCAGTCCACCGCGCGGCGACGCATGTCCCCGAGGGCAGCATCGCGCCAGGCAGGCGGCAGCTGCATCACGCGGTCCGCGAAGGCCTGCGCCGCGCGCTCGGACATCGCCGCAGCGCCGACGTTGTAATTGAAACCGGGGTCGATCCCGACCGGGACGTTCTCGGTTTCGCCGGTGCGCGGATTGCGCCAGCCGACCGTCTCGGTCGCGGGTGCTTTGTCGGGGCCGTCCTTGCCGAGGCGCTTCAGGTCGCGCTCGGACAGCGCGCGGATGCTGCACTTGCAGCCCCAGCCGTTCATCGGCGCATGGGTCTTCCACCACGGGTCATCCCAGCGCAGGACCAGTCCGTCCCAAGCCTTGTGCTGCGCGCGCGGCAGGCGGCTCTCCGGGCTGTGCCGGTATTGCAGATAGGGTCGCAGCTGCACCGCGTCCGGGTCGGTCAGCTGCCGCCACCTCCCGGCGTTGTAGGCCTGCCGGGTGTTGGTCTCATAGATCACGCGCGCGCGGCGGGCGGCGATCTGCCGGGCCCGCTGACGCACTCGCCAGTCCGGATCGTCGAAGGCATTGCCGCCGGGCACGTCACCGGCACGGGTGCCGGGCTCGGCCGACCAGCCCGCGCGCCACGCGGTTTCGCTGAAGCGCTGCTTGAACTCGTGGAAGTCGATCTTGCCCTGCACCGCCAGATCCACCTGCTGGCGGATGTCGTCCAGCAGGCTCAGCCGCGACACGCCGGCGACCATGAAGCCGTGGGCGTGGTGCTCTTTCCAGAGATCCGTCCAGCGGTCGGTCGGGATGCTCAGCTTCTTCCGGAAGAAGCTGACCGCCTCCGGGTACGGGCCGAAGCCGACGCTGATCACTGCCGGTCCTGCACGTCACTGCGGCCGCCCAGCCCGGCCTGCGCGCTCGCTTCTGCGAGGATCTGGCCGAGGTCATCGAGCGGCAGCGAGTAGTTCAGCTGCGCCAGCTTCTGCAGCACGTCCTCATAGGAGTCGGCCGATTCGACCGCGCGGCGGACCTCGCCGACCCAGCCCTCGATGACCGGCGCACCCTGGTCTGCCAGCCGTTCGACCAGCGCATCGACCAGATCGGGGGCGTTTTCGGCGTCGCCAGCCGCGAACGCCGGCGCAGGCACCGTTGCAGCGCGTTGCAAAGCCGTTGCAAAACGATTTTCCGGGGTGGACCCCGGTGCAGGTAGCGCCCCCGGCGCGAAAACGCCTCCTGGGGCTTCCTGTGCACTGCTGGGCGCAGGCTCCCATTCGCCGCCGTAGGTGTCCTTGATGTAGGCGAGCGTCGGCCGGAAGCCCATCCGGAAGATGGACTCATCGCGTTCGGCGCGGGACTTCAGGTCCTCGCCCTGTTCCAGGACGCGGAAGACGCGCGGCGGCGCGGCGCCGGGGTAGTTCCACTCGGTCAGCCAGCGGGCCGGTCCCCGGTTGAAGCTCTCGCAGATCAGGTCGGCATCCGCCTTGACGATGTCGGCGGCTGCGCCGGCCTGCACGTCCGCCTTGTACTGGCCGGCGGTGGCTTCGGTCAGCATCACGTTGCCGAGGCCGACCTTTGCGATGGCCTGGTCCATCTCGCGGACCAGCCCCTGATAGTCGGCGGCACCGGAGCGGGCGGCTTCCAGCAGCAGCAGTTCCATGCCCTTCGGGACGATCACTCCGGACTCGGAGCGCAGCGCCTGGCAGGCGGCGAGCAGTTCGGCTTTCTGCGCGGGCGTGGCACCGGCCGGGTACTTGCCGAGTGCGCTCGGGCTGCCGAACTTGTCGAGGAAGTTCAGCCAGGCCTTCAGGCCGCCGCGCTTGAACCAGACCAGCCAGTAGAACCAGTGCGCCAGACCGATGCCATAGGGGTCGTCGTCGTGGTCCGCACCGGTGCAGAACGTCCAGAACTTGCGCTCGGGCATCAACTCGCCGTCGAAGGGGCGCGACACCGTGAGCAGGCGCAGCCGGAACTCTGCGTCGAAGCGGAACCGGGCGCGGTTCCGCACCTTGACGCGGTCGATCACGACTTCGCGGCCGTCGCGGCCCCACATGAACTCGGCGACGGCGTAGCCGTAGAACACGCCCCAGTGCATGCGCTCGGTGACGTCGTCCCAGGCCATCTCGTTGAGCTGGGCGCGCAGGCTGTCCGCCGCGGCGATGTCGATGCGCCGCTTGCCGCCCGGCAGCACCTGCCATTCGCGGGCGACCAGCGAGCGCTGGCGCACGGTCATGACGGTCTGCACCTGCGGCTCGGACCGGACCTGGCGGTAGACCTCCAGATGCGCGCCGCCCGGGCGCGTGCGCAGGATCGTGTCTTCGGCGGTCAGCAGCGGGCCGAGGTAAGGCCGGGTGATGTCGCGACCGTCACCGGTGGTGGCGATTTCCTCGCCGATGATCGGCTTCATGCGGGCTCTCCTTGGGCGCGGGCGATGTCCAGCGCCAGCTGGCCCATCAGTTCCGGCAGCGGCTTGCGGCGCAGCTGGGCGATCTGCACCAGCGAGGTCAGCGCCCGCTCGCGCAGGAAGTTGCAGGTCTCATCGAGTTCCTCGGCAGTGGCGGCGAGGAAGTAGCCGTCGCGCGGAGTCGCGCAGATCGGGTGCCCTTCGCGGCGCAGCTGCTCGACGATCGTCCGCACCATGCGCTGGTGGGCGAGGTTCGGGCGGACCGTCTGCGGGTCCACTGGCTGGCCGGGGAAGTAGAGCCGGTTGCGGATCTCGCAGACCAGCTCGTGGACGGACAGACCGTTGGCGCGACCGCGGCGCAGCGCGCCCAGCACATGCTCAGGCGACAAATTCATCCCAGCCACTCCAGTCGAGGTCGTTGGCCGCGCGCGGCACGGTCTGGTATTCGATCGGCGCGGCCGGCGTGCTCGCCGCCTGCAGGGCCAGTGCCAGCGCCCAGAAACGGTCGGCGTGGCCGTCGGCGTCGCGCTCGGCGACGAAGCGGACGTTGCCGGCGTCGGTGGTGGTCTTCTGCAGCTTGCGGAAGTCGGCGCGGATCCGCGGGTCATCCGGGGTGCGGACCTTGCGGTCTTCCATCGCCCCGCGGGTGGCGTAGGCCAGCCGTTCCTTCACCGGGCCGGTGAAGGTCACGCCCTCGATGCGGTGCTCGCCGAACCGGTCCTGGGCGTCATCGACCCAACCGATGCCGAGGCCGGTCGCGTCGATGCAGACCCGATCGCAGCGGGCGAACCACGGCCAAAGGATGGCTTCCTGGTCGGACTTGCGCATCTTCTCCAGGCACTGGACGTGGCGCGTGTAGAACACGTCGCCCAGCTGCTCGACCACCCACAGCACGGTGAGGTCTTTCTTGCGGCCGATGTCCACGCCGGCATACAGCCGGCCGAGCGCCGGCGTGTCGAGGTCCAGCGCCCAGCGCTCCGTCGCGAGGTACTCGCAGGCGGTGATCAGCTCATAGTCGAGGAACTTCGAGTCGTCGTCCGCCGGCTCGCACATGTATTCCTGCAGGAAGCTCTCGGCGTCGGCGCAGCCGTTCCGGACGTAGTCGAAGTAGGCGGCCTCGTCCATGTCCTGCCGCTCGTCGTCGGCCGGCAGCGACTGCTGCAGCTTGAACAGGAAGCCCTGGTCGAGCGCGTCCTGCAGGGTCACGCGGTGCAGGCTGATCCGCTTCGGGTTGCCGCCGTGGCGGGCTTCCTTGATCAGGCTGTTGAAGAAGGACCGCGAGCCGCGGTGGGTCGAGATCAGCTCCAGGCTGCCGCCCCAGGTGATGCCCGGGTAGGCGATCGCCCAGAGCTTGCGCTGCTCGCGGTGCAGGGCGAACTCATCGAGGATGCGGCTGCCGCGCTTGCCGGCCTGCGCGTCCGGGTTGCTCGACATCGAGTGGATGCGCTTGCCGTTCGCGAACTGCAGGACGTAGGCGCTGGCCTTCTTGTCCGCGTCCAGCACGACTTCGCCCAGATCCTTGGCGGCCATGCCCATCACGCCGGCCCAGACCTTGCAGTCCTCGATGAACAGCCGCGCCTGGATGTCGTCGCGGCTGCTGACCCATTCGTCATGCCGGGCGCCCTGCGCGGCCGCGCGTTCGTCCGCGGCGTAGGCGGTCGACCAGCTGATCCCGATCTGGCGCGCCTTCTCCATCGCCTTGATCCGCGAGGTGTCGGTGATCCAGCGCGCCTGGTACGGCAGGAAGATCGCCGCCGGATCCTTCGGGATGCACTTGGCGCGGCCGCGGTACTTCATCACTCGATCCCGAGGGCGCGACGGATCTCGGCCTTGGTCGCCTCGGTGACGCCGGCCTTGACCGGCATGGCGGCCAGCTTCGCGGCCTGCTCTTCCAGCAGCTTCCGGCGGGCGGCAGCCTCGATGCGCTCCGACGTCCGCACCACCGAGCCATAGGCTTCGGTCACGGACTTCAGCGCGCTGGCCAGCCGCTGGGCCTGCTCGGGCGTGACGGTCTCGCCGGTGTGGGCGGCCAGCGCGGCCTGGTGGATCAGCGACTGCACCAGCTCGGTGAGTGCGCGGGGCGTGTCGGTGCCGTCCTCGACCAACTCGCCGACCAGCAGACGCGCGGCTTCGCGCGTGGCGCGGACGCGTTCGGTGCTGGTCTTCACCAGCTGCTGGTAGCGCCAGATCGAGGTCTCGCCGATGTCCGCGTCCTCGCCGTACTGCGCGGTCAGCGCCTCGCGGATCTCGGTCAGCGTCCAGCGGTCCTCGCGCAGCATGCGGTCGAGGGCCGCGCGAGCCTCGGCCGGCAGGTCGCGGGCGCGCATCCGGCGGCCCATGATCAGATCCGCTTCGGGCGGGGGCGCATCACGCCCTCGATCACGTTGCGGCCCTTCGCGACCTCCAGCCCGCCCTGCGTCAGGGTGGCGACGGTCACGTTCATGCCGAGCGTGTCCAGCGTCAGGCAGTGGGCCCGCGCCAGCCAGCGCAGGTCCTCGACCATCTCGTCATATGTGGCCGGTACGGCGCACTGCTCCAGCTCGCCGTACAGCACATCGGTGTTGGCGCTGTAGGTCGCCAGGCCGGCGAGGATCTGCAGCAGCACCAGGCGGCGCTCTTCTATCAATCGTTGGCTGCTCATGGGCGTTTCATCAGGATGTCGTGGATGGAATCGAGCCGATCGACCAGGTGGGCGGTGCGCTCGTTGAGACGTGCGATGCCGGCGTCGACCAGCGCGATCTCGGCCTGCAGCTCCTGCATGTCCTCGCGGCTGGCCTTGTTGTGCAGCTGCGCCTGCATCTGCTGCAGGTCCTCCCGGCGGGCGGCGTCACGCTGACGCAGCGAGAGCACCGCGACCATCCAGGTCAGCACGACCAGCCACGCCAGCGGCAGCACGATGACGATGACTAGCACCTCGGGCAGCAGGCCCGTGTCGGATCCCATGTCAGCCCCGCGCGGCGCGGAAGGCAGCGCGCAGCTTCTTCAGCTTCACGACCGTGGCCAGCGTCGATTCGATCCGGTGCCAGTAGCGGTCCACCCAGTCGTCCGGCAGCGCGAAATAGAGCAAGTCCTTGAACAGCTGGCGCTTCATCTCGCCGAGGCCGTTGTCCGGGAACATCTCTTCGATCAGGTCCACGACCACGCCGACGATGCTCAGCACGTTCGGCAGCGAGGGCTTCAGGTTGCTGCTGAAGGCGGAAGCCAGCCGCGCCTGCGCGGCCTCGAAGTTACTCATGGGGTTCTCCGGCGTCGCGCTGGGCGGCGCGGTCGTGGTTGCAGCGCTGGACGACGGCGCGGAGGCCGTCTGTGCATAGCGCGAGGTCGCGGTTTGTTTGCGGGTCACTGCAGCTCTCCGGCTCGTGTAGGGTTTCGGTCCATGCGGGCAGCGGGCGCACCATCCGGGTCCGCTCCACCTCGATCACGGTCGGTGCCGATGCGCACCCGCAGAGCAGGGCACAAAGGCTGGCGAGCCCAGTCCTGACACGGTCCATCGAGCACCTCCTGTGTGGCCATGCTCCGCGCGCGCGCGAGTTCGGCGAGGGTCCGCTCGCTGACCGCTTGTCGGGCCTGCAACCGCTCGAACTCGGCGACCTGCCGCCCCAGCTGGCGCGCGCAGCCGTCGGACCGCTCGGCCATCGCCTGCAGCTCGGTCGCGCAGTGCGCGAGCGCGCGGCGCGGGAACTGCTCGATCCAGTCGACGCCGCGATCGATGCCGGCGGCCAACACGGCGACCGCGGCCGGCGAGGCGTCGCGGCCCAGCGCGGCGCCGGCGACGGTGCGGCCGAGGCTGGGTGTGCCCCACCAGGCGCCGGCCCGGAAGGCGGCGTAGTGGCTCATGCCGAGCGCGGCCAGCACCAGCACCGTCGCGATCAGCACCTGCGGATGGCGCAACGAAAAGCCGGGATCGATCACCCGCGAGCGCATACCGCGACCCCGGGCCAGCCGACAGCGATGTATCGGTGCTCCACGTCAAGCAGGATCCGGCGGACGTAGTTGCGGTTCTCGGTGTACGCCGACTGCCGGCGAGCCCGGTGCGGCTCCGTGCCGGCGGCCCCGAACCAGACGTTGGGTTGCTCGGCGCGGGACTGCTCGACCCGCAGCAGGCGTTCGCCGCCGTTGTATGCGGACAGGCTGAAAGCCCAGTCCTCGCAGGCGTCAGCCCCGGCCCAGCGCGGGTCGATGTCGGCCAGCAGCGCCGCCTGCGCCCGGATCGCCCACGCCGGAGACAGCGGGTCCGGCGGCCACAATGAGGGGTGCTTCTGCCCGATCGCGCGGGCCGTGGGCGCCATGAACTGCGCCAGCCCGGTGGCGCCGGCCGGGCTGACGGCCTGAGGGTTCCAGGCGGACTCGACGTGCAGCTGGGCGGCGAGCCGGGCCACCGGATCGGTCGTGCCGAGGAACTCCAGGCTGGCCCGCTCGATGCGCAGGCGATGGGTGAAGCCGGCTTGCAACAGCGGGGAAACCGGCCGGACAGGCGCTTTCAAGGGCCGTTCCGGCTTCGGCGTGGGCGGCGGATCCACCTGCGTCAGCTCGCGCACCGGCGCCGGTGGCGGCGGAATGTCCGGCAGTGCGGCGCGATCGCGGGGCCACAGCCAGACCGCGAGGATCGCGACGGTGACCGTCCACAGCAGCAGGACGCGCGGGCTCACAAGTGCCTCGCGGCATGAATCTGGGCGAGGCGGCGGTCCTGCTCGGCGATCACCGCTTCCAGTTCGGCGATGCGGGCGGCTTCGGTGCCGGCGAGTCGGTCCAGCAGGCGGAAGCCGAGCAAGGGCCATACCTGGCTGACCGCATC
>JARRBR010000071.1 GCA_029982755.1 Rhodocyclaceae bacterium | reverse complement strand
ACGCCGGGCTCGCCGATCAGCACCGGGTTGTTCTTGGTGCGGCGCTGCAGGATCTGGATCGCGCGGCGGATCTCGTCGTCGCGGCCGATCACCGGATCGAGTTTTCCGCTGCGGGCGCGCTCGGTGAGGTCGAGGCAGTACTTGGCGAGCGACTCGCGCTGGCCTTCGGCGTCCTGGCTGCCCACGCTGGCGCCGCCGCGCACGGCCTCGATCGCCGCCTCCAGCGCCTTGCGGGTCAGGCCGTTCTCCTTGAGCAGGCGGCCGGCCTCGCCCTTGTCCTCGGCGAGCGCGAGCAGGAACATCTCGCTGGCGATGAACTGGTCGCCGCGTTTCTGCGCCTCGCGGTCGGTGACGTTGAGCAGGTTGTTGAGGTCGCGGCCGATGCTGATCTCGCCGCCGTGGCCCTCCACCTTGGGCAGGCGACCGATGGCCTTGCCGACCGCATTCTTCAGCGGCGGGACGTTGACGCCGGCGCGCTGCAACAGCGACACGCTGCCGCCGTCGTCCTGCTCGAGCAGGGCCTGCAGCACGTGCAAGGGCTCGATGAACTGCTGGTCGTTGCCCACGGCGATGCTCTGCGCATCGGCCAGGGCCTGCTGGAACTTGGTGGTGAGCTTGTCGAAGCGCATCGGAGGTATCCTCGGGAATCGTTGAACTGAACCCTATGTGGGGCGCATCGGCCCGGCTTCAAGTGCGCGATCAGAGATCGGGGCGCGCCTGGCCGGGCAGATCCGGATAGCGGACGTAATCGACCAGTTCCTGGATCTCCTGCGGCGGCGGTTTCGTCAGCAGGCTGACCGCGACGATGGTCGCAAAGCCGAGCGGCACGCCGAACACCCCGGCCGAGATCGGATTGATGTCGAACCAGGCATTCGCCATCGAGCCGCCGAAGAACGGATGGGTGCGCACCACGTAGAAGATGGTGACCGCGAGCCCGGCGATCATGCCGGTCACCGCGCCGGGGCGGTTGGCGCGCTTCCAGAAGATGCCCAGCACCAGCGCCGGGAAGAAGGCCGAGCCGCCGATCGAGAACGCCAGGCCGACCATGAACAGGATGTTGTCCGGCCGCATCGAGGCCACCCAGGCCGCCACCACCGCCACCACCAGCAGCTGCGACTTGGAGATCACCAGCCTGCGGTGGGTCGTGGCCTGCGGGTTGATCACCTTGTAGTACAGGTCGTGCGACAGCGCGTTCGAGATCGTCAGCAGCAGCCCGTCGGCGGTCGACAGCGCCGCGGCCAGGCCGCCGGCCGCGACCAGGCCCGAGACCACGTAGGGCAGCCCGGCGATCTCGGGGGTGGCGAGCACGATCACGTCGGTGTTCAGGCTCAGCTCGGCGAGCTGGAGGATGCCGTCGCCGTTCAGATCCTCGATGCGGACCAGGCCCACCCGTCCCCAGGACGCCACCCAGTCGGGCAGGATGCCCAGGCTCGAGCCCACCACGTTGTGATAGACCTCCCACTTGGCGAACACCGCATAGGCGGGCGCGGTCACGTAGAGCAGGAAGATGAAGAACAGCGACCACATGACCGAGCGCCGTGCCTCCATGACGCCGGGCGTGGTGTAGTAGCGCATCAGGATGTGCGGCAGCGCCGCGGTGCCGACCATCAGCACGAACATCAGCGCGAGGAAATTGTTGCGCGCCACCGTCGACTGTTGCTCGGTCGCCCCCGGATGGGCCTCGGCATGCCGCGGTGGCGGCTTCGAACGCTCGAGGGCCTCGAGCCGCGCGCGTTCCCAGATCTGTTGCGCCTCGGCCGGGGTGCGCGGCAGGTCGCGCAGCGCGCGCTCGGTCAGCGCGATGTCGCGCGCCGGCGCATTGCCGAGGCGCATCTCGTTGAGGTTCTCGATCATGCGCCGGCGCTCGGCCTCCAGCGAGTCGGGCAGCGCCGCGATCTTGGCGGCGAAATCCTGCGCCCGCGCCGCATAGAGCCCGCGCACCTCGATCTCGGTGGGCGCCTCGAGCAGCACGTCCTCGCGCGCGGTGATCTCCTGCAGCACCTTGCCGTACACCGCCTGCGGAATCGGGATGCCGGTAAGCTTGTAGGACAGGATCACCACCGGCACCAGGTAGGCGATGATCAGGATCACGTACTGCGCGACCTGCGTCCAGGTGACCGCGCGCATGCCGCCCAGGAAGGAGCACACCAGGATGCCGGCCAGCCCGATGAACAGCCCGATCTCGAACTCCACGCTGACGAAGCGGCTGGTCACCAGGCCGACGCCGTAGATCTGCGCCACCAGATAGACGAAGCTCGCCAGCACCGCGGCGGCGAGGCCGACCAGGCGGGCGACGTTGCCCTGGTAGCGCGCGCCGAGGAAGTCGGGAATCGTGTACTGGCCGAACTTGCGCAGGTAGGGCGCGAGCAGCAGCGCCACCAGCACGAAGCCGCCGGTCCACCCGGTCACGAAGGCGAGGCCCTCGAATCCGCTGAAATACAGCGTGCCGGCGAGGCCGATGAAGGACGCGGCGCTCATCCAGTCGGCGGCGGTGGCCATGCCGTTGAACAGCGCCGGCACGCGGCGGCCCGCGACGTAGTACTCCGACACGTCGGAGGTGCGGCTCATGACCCCGATCGTGGCGTAGATCGCGATGGTCACGAACAGGAAGGTGTGGCCGATCAGCTGCTGCGACAGGCCCATCGACTCGCCGACCGCGAGCAGGACCACGAACAGCGCGAAGGTCAGCGTATAGACGCCGTAGTAGCGCCGCAGCTGGCGCGCGAAGCCGGCATTGCGTCTCAAGGGCGGCCCCGCCCGCCGTCGCCGCGCGGCTGGCTCATCAGTACTTGATCCGCGCGTAGTAGGACTTCTCGGCCGCCTCGCGCGCATCGCGCAGCGTGCGGATGCCCTTCTCGGCAAGCAGCGGCACCAGCTTCAGGAACACCTCGGCGGTCACGATGGCGTCGCCGAGCGCGGTGTGCCGCCCGACGATGGTCAGGCCCAGGCGCTCGGCGATCGCCTCCAGGCGATGGGACTCCTGGTTGGGGTGGATGACCGCCGACAGCAGCAGGGTGTCGATCACCGGCTGGTCGAAGCGCAGCCCGGTCTCGGCCTCCTTGAGCTGCAGGAAGCGCATGTCGAAGGCGGCGTTGTGCGCGATCAGCACGGTGTCGGCGGCAAAGGCGTGGAAGGCCGGCAGCACCTTGTCGATCGTGGGCTGGCCACGCAGCATCTCGCAGGTGATGCCGTGGATCTTGGCCGACTCCGGCGCCAGCGGACGCTGGGGATCAACCAGCTGTTCGAAGGATTCGCTGCGCAGCAGCTTGCCGTTGAGGATGCGGGTGGCGCCGATCTGGATGATCTCGTCGCCCTGCGAGGGGTTCAGGCCGGTGGTCTCGGTGTCGAACACGGTGTAGGTGAGCTCCGACAGCAGCCGGTCTTCCAGCCCGTGCGACTTCTCGGACCAGGCGAAGAGATCGAAGTCGTAGTATTCCGGCCGGCTCTCGCCGCGCAGGTAGGTGTCGGGTTCGGCCTGCTCCTGCGGCGTGGCGGCCGGCAGCAGGATGCGGAAGAAGGCGCGGTGGCGGACCTTCTCGCGCTCCAGCCACATCTCCCCGTCGTGGCGGTCGATGACGTCGCGCACGGTGAGCGGGCTGCTCTCGCCCTCGATCCTCATCGCCTCGAGCTCCCAGCTCATCACCGTCTCGGTGCTCATCGCCTGGCCCGACCAGATCAGGTCGAGGTGGACCAGCCGCCCCGCCGCGGTCAGGCGGAAGCGCACCTCGCGCACCTCGAACTCGTCGGACAGGCGGCTCGCCAGGTAGGTGATGGCCTGCATCAGCGAGAAGCTGTCGACCTTCACCCACAGCGACTCGTCGATCTCCTCGAGCTTGGTCGGCAGGCCGATCCGCGCCTCGATGCGGCGCTGCACCGCGGCGATCAGGTCGGCGCCGAGCATCTCCTCCAGCGGCCAGCGCGCCTTCAGCGAGTCGGCGAACTCGTTGGCGGTCTGGTCCAGGCGCTGGCTCATCGCCTGCACCTCGTCGCGCACCACCTTGCGGAAGCGGGTGCGCATGTCGTCGGTGAGGTCCTCGAACTCGAGCATGTCGGCGGCCGCGCGCACGTTGGCGAGCGAGGCACGATTGCCCTCGGTGAGGTTGTGCAGCATCTGGTCGCGGCGCGATTCGGTCTCGAAGTTGCGGGTGATGTTGTCCAGCATCAGGATGAAGCCGGTCACCGTGCGCTCGGACGCCGCCGCCGGGACGGCCTCGGCAGCACCGGCTGCATCCTCGCTCCCGTCGCCCCTTTCGCCCCTTTCGCCCTTCTCGCCCCCCTCGCCCCTCGCCGCGACCATCAGCACCGGCGCCATCTGCACGCGCAGCAGCTGTCCGGCGCGGGTCGTGGTGACGAAGTTGGCCTGCGGCTGCGTGACGCCGCGGCGCAGGCGCTGCTGGATGGTGTCGAGCGCGTGGGCGATCAGGTTGCGCTCGAACACGCCGTAGATAGAACGACCGAGGCCGATGAGTTCGCCCCCGCCCGCCACCCCGGGCGCCTCCGACAGCGCGCGGAACTGCATGCGCGCACGGTTGTTGTAGAGCAGCACGCGACCGTCGAGATTGCACACCACCACGCTCTGGGTCAGCTCCGACATCAGCGTCGCGAGGCGATTCTTCTCGAGCTCGACGGATTCCTTGGCGCGCGCGATCTGTGCCTCCACGTCGCACATCAGCTCGTCGCGCTGGCAGGCGAGCTGGTTCGCAGCGGTCGCCAGCGCCTGCACCTCGGGCGGGCCTTCAAGCTGGACGCGGAAGCCGCGGTTGGCGCCGAGCATCAGGCGCAGGTGCTCGGACATGCGCAACAGGCCCTGGACGTACTGGCGGAACAGCAGCCGGACCACGCCGACCCCGGCCGCGAAGCCGAGCGCGGTCAGCATCGTGCCCAGTCCGAGATGCGGCGCCAGCACGCTCACCAGCAGTCCCCTGCCCTCGCCCTCGGTCTCGACCCACACGATCAGGGCCGTCAGCAGGAAGGGGCCGGTCATCAACAGGAACAGCACGATGACCGCGAGAATGAAGCGCGCACGTGCCGACATGGTTCATTGCTCCAGCAGGCTGCGGACCTTGTCCACCAGCTCGCGGGTGGAAAAAGGCTTGGTCATGTAGGCATCGGCGCCGAGCGCCAGGCCCTTGGCCACCTCGGTGTCGCGCCCCTTGGCGGTCAGCATCAGGATCCGCACCGCGGCGAGCGCCGGGTCGGCCTTGACCTCCTGGCAGACCTCGAAGCCGCTCTTCTTGGGCATCATGACGTCGAGCAGCACCAGGTCGGGCTGGTCGGCACGGATGCGCTGGATCGCCTCGTCGCCGTCATTGGCGAGCAGCACCTCGTAGCCCTCGCGCTTCATGAGGAACTCCAGCGAGATGACGATGTTCTGCTCGTCGTCCGCGATCAACACTTTCTTGTTCATCTATGACTCCTCCCCGGCGCATATTCTAAGTCATTGCACGGCAGCCGCCGACGCCAGGGGCAATTCGAAGGAAAAGGTCGCGCCCTCGCCCGGCACGGACTCGAGCCACAGGCGGCCACCGAAGTGTTCGACGATCTGGCGGCTGATCGGCAGCCCCAGGCCGGTACCCTGCGGGCGCGAGCGCTCGTCGCCGCCCTGGCGGAACTTCTGGAACACCACCGGCTGCTGCTCGGGCGGGATCCCCGGTCCGTTGTCCCTGACGTCCACCCGCACGCGCGCATCGTCGCAGCTCAATGTGACCTCCACCCGCCCCGCCCCCGTCGGGACGAACTTGGCCGCGTTCGACAGCAGGTTGAGCATCACCTGCAGCAGGCGGTCGTGGTCCGCACGCAGCAGCGGCACCGACGCCGGCATGTGTACCGCGACCTCGGCGCCGCGATCGCGGAACAGCTGCATGGTCGCGTCCACCGAGTGCTGGACGAGCTCGCGCATGTCGATGTCGGTGTTGTGCCATTCGGCATGGCCGGATTCGATCTTCGCCATGTCCAGCACCTGGTTCACCAGGCGGGTCAGGCGCACCGTCTCGGACACGATGATGCCGAGGAAGCGCTGGCGATCCTCGACGTCGATGTCGGGGTCCTCGGCCATCATCTCGGAGAAGGCGCGGATCGAGGTCAGCGGGGTGCGCAGCTCGTGCGTCACCGAGGACATGAAGTCGTCCTTGAGGCGATCGAGCTCCTTCAGCTGCTCGTTGGCGGCGCGCAGCTCGGCGGTCGCCGCCTCGAGCGCGCGCGACTTTTCCTCGAGCTTGTGCGAGTAGGCGCGTACCTGCGAGGCCTCGTCGAGGATGTCCATCACCTCGCCCAGACCCAGCGGCTCCTCCTGCACCACGGTTGACACCATGACGCGCGCCGACGCGCTGCCGATCGCGCCGGCGAGCAGCGATTCGGCGAAATGCACCAGTTCCGGATCGGCCTTGAGCTCGGACACGTCGCGCAGGCCGTGCGTGCGCGCGTAGGCGCCGAAGGCGTCCTCGGTGCGGCGCTGGCCGAGGAAGCGCGCGACCACCGGCACCAGGTCGCGCACCTCGGCGCCGCTGCGCCAGAAGCTCGCCGGCGGTGACTCGCCACGGCGGAACACGTCCACGAAGAGCGCCCCCTGGGTGGCCTCCGCCCCGGTCGGCACGCGCGCCAGCGACACGAGCACGTAGGCGCCGATGTTGGCGAGCAGGCTCCAGAACAGCGCATGGGTGATGTTGTCCCAGCCGGCGAGGCCGAAGAGCTGCTCCGGCTTCAACCACGCCAGGCCGAACAGCCCTTGTTCCAGAAAGCCGGGATCGAGCCAGCCGGACTTGGCGAACGAGGGCAGCATGAGGGTGTAGCCCCACACCACGAAGCCCGACAGCAGGCCCGCGAGCGCCCCCTCGCGGGTGCCGCCGCGCCAGTACATGCCGCCGATCACCGCCGGCGCGAACTGCGCCACGGCCGCGAAGCTGATGAGGCCGATGCTGACCAGCGCATAGGCCTCGCCCGCCAGGCGAAAATAAAGATAGCCCAGCAGCAGCAGGCCGACGATGGCGCCGCGGCGGATGCCGAGCAGCAGGCCGGTGAGGTCGCGCTCGCCGGCCAGGTTCAGGCGCCGGCTGTGCAGCAGCATCGGCATCACCAGGTCGTTGCACACCATCGTCGACAGGGCGATCGCCTCGACGATGACCATGCCGGTCGCCGCCGACAGGCCGCCGATGAACACGAACAGCGCCAGCGCGGCATTGTCGTGCGCCATCGGCAGGGTCAGCACGAAGGTGTCCGGATCGACCGTGCCGCGGCCGAAGTGCAGCAGGCCGCCGATCGCGATCGGGATGACGAAGATGTTGATCAGCAGCAGGTAGGCCGGAAACGCCCAGGTGGCCCGGCGCAGGTGCTGCTCGTTGACGTTCTCCACCACCGCGATCTGGAACTGGCGCGGCAGGAAGATGATCGACAGCATCGCCAGCAGCACGTGGGCGAACCAGCCGCCGTAGCCGAGGCGGCCGACGCCGTCGAAGGCGAGCACGTTGGCGAGCTCGGGCGCCGCCATCGCGCGTGCGTAGAGGTCGCCGAAACCGTCGTACAGCCAGTAGGTGACGTAGATGCCGACGGCGAGGAAGGCGGCCAGCTTGACCACCGACTCGAAGGCGATCGCAGCCACCATGCCCTCGTGGCGTTCGGTGGTGTCGAGGTGGCGGGTGCCGAACAGCACTGTGAACGCGGCCAGGGTCAGCGCGATGTAGAGCGTGCCGTCCTGCCACCAGCCGGCCTGGCTCTCGACCCGGAACAGGCTGTCGTGCTCGCCGATCAGCAGCGCATAGCCGCTCGAGATCGCCTTCAGCTGCAGGGCGATGTAGGGCACGATGCCGACCACCGCAATCACGGTGACCAGGCCGCCGAGCAGATGGCTCTTGCCGTAGCGCGAGGCCACGAAGTCGGCGATCGAGGTGATGCGGTGGCTGCGCGCGATGCGGATCATCTTCAGCACCACCAGCCAGGCCAGCGCGAGGCCGAGCGTGGGGCCGAGATAGGTGGGCAGGAACCAGGTGCCGCCCGAGGCGGCGCGGCCGACGCTGCCGAAATAGGTCCACGCGGTGCAATACACCGCCAGCGACAGGCTGAACACCCAGGGGTTGGCGATGATCGAGCGCCCCTCGTCGGCGCGCCGGTCGCCGAAATAGGCCACCGCGAACAGCAGCAGCAGATAGGCGAAGGACGCCCCGATGATCAGCCAGCCCGGCAGCATCGGCGCCTCCGCATCATCGCGCGCCCCGCTCGGCGATCCAGGCCACCGCCACGATCAGTCCGAGCCAGACGGAAAACAGATAGACGTGCAGCAACGGCAGTCCGAACAGGCGCTCGGGCCCGTCGAACAGGGACAGAATCGGATAGTTCAGCAACAGCATGCCGGCGAGAAACACTGCCACCAGACGCTGTCCGGCCAGTCCCTTGCGCATCATGCCACTCCCATGATGTCCGCCATGGCAAAACGAAATGACGAGGCGCCGCCCTGCTCTTGGGGGCAGGTTCGGCGCTTCGTACGAACAGGATCACGCATTGCGCGCGACCGGTCTCCCCCCGTGTCCGGCTTTGTGCCGGCTCTCCTCCTGTCGTTCGTACCCGGGCCGGACCGCGGACGATCCGGCCCGAAGCCTGGATCAGCCCTTGAGCTGCTCGAGGATGTGCGGGTTCTCGAGCGTCGAGGTGTCCTGGGTGACGTCCTCGCCCTTGGCGAGCTGGCGCAGCAGGCGGCGCATGATCTTGCCGGAGCGGGTCTTCGGCAGGTTCTCGCCGAAGCGGATGTCCTTGGGCTTGGCGATCGGTCCGATCTCGTGGCCCACCCAGTTCTGCAGCTCCTTGATCATCTTCGCGGCTTCGTCGCCGGTCGGACGCGCGCCCTTGAGCACCACGAAGGCGACGATCGCCTCGCCGGTCAGGTCGTCCGGACGGCCGACCACGGCCGCTTCGGCAACCTTCTCGTGCGCGACCAGCGCCGATTCGATTTCCATCGTACCCATGCGGTGACCGGAGACGTTCAGCACGTCGTCGATACGGCCGGTGATGGTGAAGTAGCCGGTATCCACGTCGCGGATCGCACCGTCGCCCGCCAGATACAGCTTGCCCTGGAAGTCAGCCGGGTAGTAGGACTTCACGAAACGGTCCGGATCGTTCCAGATGGTGCGGATCATCGACGGCCACGGCTTCTTGACCACCAGGATGCCGCCCTGACCCCAGGGCACTTCGGTACCGGTCTCGTCGACCACCGCGGCCTGGATGCCCGGGAACGGCAGCGTGCACGAGCCCGGCACCAGCGGCGTGGCGCCCGGCATCGGCGTGATCATGTGCGCGCCGGTCTCGGTCTGCCAGAAGGTATCGACGATCGGGCAGCGGCCGCCGCCGACGTTCTCGTAGTACCACTCCCAGGCCGCCGGGTTGATCGGCTCGCCCACCGAACCCAGCAGGCGCAGGCTCGACAGGTTGTACTGCTTCGGATGCACGGTCGGGTTGTTGTCGGCGGCCTTGATCAGCGAACGGATCGCGGTCGGCGCGGTGTAGAAGATCGTGACCTTGTGGTCCTGGATCATCTTCCAGAAGCGGCCGGCGTCCGGGTAGGTCGGCACGCCCTCGAACACGATCTCGGTCGCGCCGCAGGCGAGCGGTCCGTAGGTGATGTAGGTGTGGCCGGTGACCCAGCCGATGTCGGCAGTGCACCAGAAGATGTCGTTGGGCTTGATGTCGAAGGTGTACTTCATCGACAGCACGGCCTGCAGCAGGTAGCCGCCCGAGGAGTGCTGCACGCCCTTCGGCTTGCCGGTGGAGCCCGAGGTGTAGAGGATGAACAGCGGGTGTTCGGCCTCGACCCACTCCGGCTCGCAGACCTCCGGCTGACTGGCGCAGGCGTCGTGGAACCAGGTGTCGCGGCCGGCGACCATGTTGCAGTCGCCGCCGGTGCGCTTGACCACGACGACGTTCTTGATCGAGTCGCAACCGCCCAGCGACAGCGCCTCGTCGGCGATCGGCTTGAGCGGCAGGGCCTTGCCACCACGGTGCTGGCCGTCGGAGGTGATCAGCGCAACCGCGCCGGCGTCCTCGATACGGTCGCGCAGGGCCTGGGCCGAGAAGCCGCCGAACACGATCGAGTGGGTGGCACCGATGCGGGCGCAGGCCTGCATGGCGACGACGCCCTCGATCGACATCGGCAGGTAGATGACGACACGGTCGCCCTTCTTGACGCCCATGCTGCGAAGGGCGTTGGCGAACTTGCTGACGCGGCCGAGCAGGTCCTTGTAGGTGACCCTGGTGACTTCGCCGTTGTCGGCTTCGAAGATCAGCGCGACCTTGTCGCCGAGGCCGTTATTGACGTTGCGGTCGAGGCAGTTGTAGGAGACGTTCAGCGTGCCGTCGGCGAACCACTTGAAGAAGGGGGCGTTCGACTCGTCGAGCACCTGGGTGAAGGGCACCTTCCAGTCCAGCAGTTCCTTGGCGCGGCGGCCCCAGAAACCCTCGTAGTCGTCCTCGGCTTCCTTGCACAGCGCGCGATACCCGTCCATGCCGGACACCGCGGCGTTCTTGACCATCTCTTCCGAGGGGTAGTAAATGCGGACTTGCTCGTTGGACATGCTCACCTCTCCTCAACTGTTCAAATGGTTGAAGCTGACCCTTGCGGGTGGGCTGGTTGAACCCAGCCTATAAACCGCCAAGCTTGCAACGAGGCCGCAAGACCTACGCCACGCCTGACGCTCGAATGCCTCTGAAACGCCGGCATTTAAGAATATCTATCTTACACAGGACTTACACAAGCCGCCCGGACACGGCGACCCTGCCCGGGTGCTAGAATTTAGGGCTTTCCCGGGCCAACCGGTCCGATTGCGTCATTCTGCCCCCACGTCATTCCGGAGACCAAGCGCCATGACGATCATTCGCCAAGAAGACCTCATCCAGTCGATCGCTGATGCCTTCCAGTACATCAGCTACTACCACCCGCTCGACTACATCCAGGCGCTCGGCGAAGCCTACGCGCGCGAGGAAAGCCCGGCCGCCAAGGACGCCATCGCGCAGATCCTGACCAACTCGCGAATGGCCGCCGAAGGCCACCGCCCGATCTGCCAGGACACGGGTATCGCGGTGGTCTTCCTCAAGGTCGGCATGAACGTGCAGTGGGACGCGAAGATGAGCGTCCAGGAAATGATCAACGAAGGCGTGCGCCGCGCCTACAACGACCCCGACAACAAGCTGCGCGCCTCGGTGCTGCTCGATCCGGCCGGCAAGCGCCAGAACAGCAAGGACAACACGCCCGCCGTGGTGCACTACGAGATCGTCGAGGGCGACCACGTCGAGGTGATCTGCGCGGCCAAGGGCGGCGGCTCGGAGAACAAGTCGAAGATGGTCATGCTCAACCCGTCCGACTCCATCGTCGACTGGGTGCTCAAGACCGTGCCCACCATGGGCGCCGGCTGGTGTCCCCCGGGGATCCTCGGCATCGGCATCGGCGGCACGCCCGAGAAGGCGATGTTGCTGGCCAAGGAGTCGCTGATGGAGCCGGTGAACATCCACGAGCTGCGCGAAAAGGCGGCCTCGGGCGCCAAGCTCACGCGCGTCGAGGAACTGCGTCTTGAACTGATGGACAAGGTTAACGCGCTCGGCATCGGCGCGCAGGGCCTGGGCGGGCTCACCACCGTACTCGACGTCAAGATCATGGACTACCCGACCCACGCCGCCTCGCTGCCGGTCGCCATGATCCCCAACTGCGCCGCCACCCGCCACGTTCACTTTCATCTCGACGGCAGCGGCCCCGCCCACCTGCCCACCCCGAAGCTGGAAGACTGGCCGCAGGTCACCTGGAAGGCCGACACCAACGTCGCCACCCGGGTCAACCTCGACACCCTGACCAAGGAAGAAGTCGCCTCCTGGAAGCCGGGCCAGATCCTGCTGCTCAACGGCAAGATGCTCACCGGCCGCGACGCCGCGCACAAGCGCATCGCCGACATGCTCGAAAAGGGCGAGAAGCTGCCGGTCGACTTCACCAACCGCGTCATCTACTACGTCGGCCCGGTCGACCCGGTGCGTGACGAGGTCGTCGGCCCCGCCGGCCCCACCACCGCCACGCGCATGGACAAGTTCACCCGCATGATGCTGGAGAAGACCGGCCTCATCTCCATGATCGGCAAGTCCGAGCGCGGCCCGGTCGCCATCGAGGCGATCAAGGACAACAAGTCGGCCTACCTGATGGCGGTCGGTGGCGCGGCCTACCTGGTGTCAAAGGCGATCAAGGAAGCGAAGGTCGTCGGCTTCGAGGACCTCGGCATGGAGGCGATCTACGAGTTCACCGTGCAGGACATGCCGGTGACGGTCGCGGTCGACGCCAACGGCACCAGCGTGCACAACACGGGTCCCAAGGAGTGGCAGGCCAAGATCGGCAAGATCCCGGTCACCGTGGCCTGAGCGCGCTCAAGCCCGCGCAAGCGTCCATGACGCGGGCGGCGACCAGCTCGCCGCCCACTCGGCAATCCGCTCGGCCGGCATCGGCCGGGCGATGCCGTACCCCTGGCCGACGTCGCAGCCGAGGCGCAGCAGCCGTTCCCCGTGCTCGACCGACTCCACGCCCTCGGCGATCACCTCGCAGCGGAAGGCATCGGCCAGCCCGAGGATCGCCCTCAGGATCGCCATGTCCTCGGCGTCCTGCAGCATGCCGCGCACGAACACCTGGTCGATCTTGAGCCGCGCCGCAGGCAGGCGCTTCAGGTAGGCGAGCGAGGAATACCCGGTCCCGAAGTCGTCCAGCGCGAACGACACCCCGATCGCCGCACAGGCCTCCACCACGCGCGAGGTCTGGGTGATGCTCTCCAGCGCGCTCGTCTCCAGCACCTCCAGCTCCAGGCTGCCCGGCCACACCTCGGGATGCCGCGCCAGCGCCGACTGCAGCCGCATCATGAAGTCCGGCACCTGCAGGTGGCGGGCGCTGATGTTGACGCTGACCGGCAGCTCCAGCCCGACCCGCTTCCACGCCGTGATCTGCGCCAGCGCCTGCTCGACCACCCAGTCGCCGAGCTCGACCGCCAGCGGGTGGCCCTCCACCGTCGGCAGGAAGCGCGCCGGCTCGACCTCGCCGTGCTCGGGATGCGCCCAGCGGATCAGGGCCTCGACCCCGACCACGCGGCCGGTGCGCATGTTCACCTTGGGCTGGTAGACCATGCGGAACTCGCCCGCGCTCAGCCCCTGGCGGATGCGCGCGAGGTCCTCGTGGCGGCCGCGCAGGCTGCGATCGTGGGCGCTGTCGAAGACGTGATAGCGGTTCTTGCCCGCGAGCTTGGCCTGGTACATGGCAAGGTCGGCCTGGCGCAGCAACTGGTCGGCATCGACGTCGTCCTGCTGCGGGAACAGGGTCAGGCCGATGCTCGCCGACACCTTCACCTCCTGCCCCGCCAGCGGCACCGGCAGCGCCAGCGCGGCAAGCAGGCGCTGCGTCAGCAACAGGCAGGACTCGGTGTCGGGCAGGTCGATCAGGACCGCGACGAACTCGTCCCCGCCCAGGCGCGACACCGTGTCGCCCTCGCGCAGCGTGGTCCGCATGCGCGCGGCGAGCGTCTTCAGCAACTGATCGCCGACCTGGTGGCCGTGGGTATCGTTGACCGCCTTGAAGCCGTCCAGATCGATGTAGGCGAGCGCGAGCTGCTGCCCCCGCCGCACCACCTGGGCCATGGCGCGCTGCAGGCGGTCGTTCAGCAGCACCCGGTTGGGCAGGCCGGTCAGCGGATCGTAGTGGGCGATGAACTCGAGCCGGGCCTCGTGCTCCTTCTGGTTGGTGATGTCGTTGAGCGTGCCCGACACGCCCAGCACGCAACCCGCGCCATCGACCACCGGCCGGGCGCTCATCTCCAGCCAGCGGAAACCGCCTCCGGTGCAGCGGTAACGCACCGCCTCGGCGCGTGCGTCACGCGCACCGCCCAGCACCTCCGCCATGAGCTCGAGATGAAGCTCGCGATCCTCGAGGTGCACGTAGTCGATGAAGTGCGTCCCCAGCGTGCTCTCGAGTGGATAGCCGGTGAGGTCGGTCCACGCCCGGTTGAGGAACACCCAGCGGCCCGCCGCATCGACCTGGAAGATCACCTCCTTGACGCTCTCGACCACCGAGCGATAGCGCGCCTCGCTCGCGCGCACGCTGTCGTAGGCGTGCTTGCGTTCGAGCACGCCGGTGAAGGCGTTGCCCACCAGCTGCATCAGCGTCTTTTCCTCGTCGACCCAGATGCGCCGCTTGCGCACCGAGTCGAGCCCGATGAAGCCCAGCAGGTGCCCGTTCGCCACCATCGGCACCGCCAGGAGGGACTGGATCGACTGCGCCTCAAGCACCGCGCGATCGACCGCCGCCTCCTCCGGCAGGGCCTGCACGCTCGGATAATCCACGATGCCGAAACGCTTGATCATGCGGCAGAACAGCATGCCATCGTCGAAGGGCACGTTCTGCAGCCGGTCGAGATGGGGCTCGATCCCCTCCGCGCACCACTCGTAGGCATTGCTGACGTAGAGCCCGTCGGCGCTCACCAGGAAGACGTAGGCGCGATCGGCCTCGGCAAAGCTCCCGATCTGCTGCAGCGCACGGGAGAGATGAAGGTCCAGTTCGAGCGGACGGGCCAGGATCAGCTCGGACGAGATGCGCGCGACCAGGCGCTCGAAGCCGATCCGGCGGTTCAGCATGGCCTCGACCCGCTTGCGTTCCTGCTCCGCGCGCAGCGCGACGATCATGCTCGCGCAGGTCGCGGTCATCGGTTCGAGCTCGGCGAGCAGTCCTTCGTCGTAGCCGCCCGGCGCGTTGGCGAGCCCGACCATGCCGATCAGTTCCCCGCCATGGAACAGCGGCAACCCGAGGAAGGCCTTCAGGACCGGGTGGCCCGGTGGCACGCCACCGCGGCGCACGTCCGTGTCCGGACAATTGGCGACCACCGGCGCCTGCGTGCGCACCACCGCGCCGAACAGCGAGTCCAGATTGTGGAACTCGAAGCCGCCGCTGCGCATGCGCTCGAACACCGTGCGCGACTCCTCGCTCCACGAGATGTCGCTCAGGCCGTGCATGCGCAGGAAGGGCTCGCCCGCCTCGTCCTCCAGCACCTCGCTGATGAAGCCGTACTCGCTGCCGGTCAGCGCGATGAGCTGGTCGAGCATCTGGCCGAAGGTCTCGCTCGACGGATTGCCCACCAGGAATCCGCGCTGCAGCGCGGTGAGCACCGACAGCATCTGCGTCTGCCGCCGCAGCCTGAGCTCGACGTCGTCCGCGGGCACGGCAACGCCCTGCTCCTCCGGTGAAGCGGATGGAAAGCTCGACATGATTGGCCTCCCGGTGCGGGAAATGCGTCAATCGCAAGATACTACCGTTTGCCCGCGCCGCGATCACCCGTTTTGCATGACACCCGACAAAAAAACGGGGCGAAGGCCGTTTCGGCCTCCGCCCCGTTCGATTGCGAATCCGGTGCTTGGCGCCTGCGGGCGCCAGCCTGCCGGGTCACTCCGCGCGATGCGCGGCCAGCTTCAGCCAGGTATCGACCACCGTATCCGGGTTCAGCGAGATGGTCTGGATGCCTTCGTCCATCAGCCACTCGGCGAGATCCGGGTGGTCCGACGGCCCCTGGCCGCAGATCCCGACGTACTTGCCGAGCTTGTTGGCCGCACGGATCGACATCGACAGCAGCTGCTTCACCGCCGGGTCGCGCTCGTCGAAGGCGTGCGCCACCAGGCCGGAGTCGCGGTCCAGGCCCAGGGTGAGCTGGGTCAGGTCGTTCGAGCCGATCGAGTAGCCGTCGAAGTGCTCGAGGAACTGCTCGGCCAGGATGGCGTTGGACGGGATCTCGCACATCATGATCAGCTTGAGATCGTTCACGCCGCGCTTGAGGCCGTGCTCGGCGAGCAGGTCGACCACGCCCTTCGCCTCTTCGACGTTGCGCACGAAGGGGATCATGATCTGCACGTTGGTCAGGCCGAGCTCGTTGCGCACCTTCTTCATCGCCGCCACTTCCATCTCGAAGCAGTCGCGGAAGCTGTGGGCGATGTAGCGCGAGGCGCCACGGAAGCCGAGCATCGG
>JARRBR010000070.1 GCA_029982755.1 Rhodocyclaceae bacterium | reverse complement strand
TTCGACTCACCCATCGGGTGACTCCCTCGATCAACAGCAAACCCATAGCCTGCCAGCGGTTCGAGCAAGCTGCACATCACCAACTGAGATTTTTAGGATCATAAACCCCGCCCGCACATCGAGGCGCGCGGATCAGCGCACGCGGAACGGCAGGTTGGCGGTCGCGGCCTTGCCCTTGCGGTCGCGGATGGTGATGAAGAGCCGGTACGCGCCCGGCTGCGCGGGGGCGATGAAGCGCACGGTGGCGGCGTCGGCGTGCAGGACGTGCACGGGAATGCGCGCAGGCGGGGGCTCGGCGTCGCCGCCCTTGCGCAGGTCGGTGGCCTCGGCGAACACCGCCCACTCGGTGGTGAGCGCGCCGCCATCGTGTGCGGCGGCATCGACGCCGGCTCCGATCTCGGCACCCGGGGCGAACTCGTCGGCGCCGATGCCGATGCCGCGGATCAGCGGCGCCGGATCGCGCACCGGACGTCCCCAGGCGGCGGCGAGGGCGTCGCTCATCGCGGTGGCGCTGCCGTCGGCGAGCAGCAGGCCGTGCCAGGTCGCGGTCTGCTCCTGCTTCGCGCCCCACAGGAAGGGGAAGGCGCCGCGGATCTGCGGCTGGGTCTTCAGGAAGGCGAGCGCTTCGGTGAAGAAGCGCGCCTTCTCGGTGCTGGTGAGCTCGACCGGCGCGCCCCAGGGCTTGCGCCCGGCCTGCCACTGCCCGAGCGGGCCGAGCTCGGCGACCACCACCGGCTTGGCGATGCCCGCCGCACGCAGGCGCTGCGGCAGGTCGAACACCGCGCCGGCGTAGACGTTGATGCCGAGCAGGTCCACGTTCGGGCAGCAGCCGGCGAGCGTGCGGAAGGCGTCCATGCCGGTGTCGGCCACCACCATCAGGGTCGGATGGTCGGGGTCCAGCCCCTTGATGAGGCCGGCCAGGCGATCGACCTCGCGCCACAGCGGCAGCGGATCGGTGACGCCGGTCTCGATCTCGTTGCCGACGCCCCAGGCGAGCAGGGCGGGGTGGTCTCGGTAGCGCGCGACGACCTCGAGCAGGGCCTTTTCCTGCGCACGCACCGCCGCCGCGTCGGCGTAGTCGAAGCCGTGGCGCGGATGCTCCAGCCACAGCCCCATCACCACCTTCATGCCCAGGCGCTGCGCTTCGTCCAGCACCCAGGCGTCGCTGGCGCGATAGACGCGCACGACCTTGGCGCCCGCCTCGGCGAGGCGGGCGAGGCTGGTGCGGTCGCCTTCGAAAGCGGCGCCCTGCCATCGACCGTCGTCGTCCGCAGCAAAGCTGGAGAGGGGGCCGAGCATCAGCAGGGCGACGAAAAAAGTTATCCGATAGCGCACTTGAAATCCCCGAACCCCGTCCCTATTATTAGCACTCGTTGGCGATGAGTGCTAACAAGCCCTGTGGAAGCCGCAGGCTGTCCGCGAGGCTCGCTGCAAATTTCGTCCTGCGGGGCCGTTCCCGCGAACCGATCAACCCAAACAGTTGAACCCAATCAGTTAGGAGAGAACTCGATGAAGATTCGTCCCCTGCACGATCGCGTGATCGTCAAGCGTCTGGAAGCCGAGCGCAAGACCGCCAGCGGCATCGTGATCCCGGACAGCGCCGGCGAGAAGCCCGATCAGGGCGAGGTCCTGGCCGTCGGTAACGGCAAGATCCTGGACGATGGCAAGGTCCGTCCGATGGCCGTCAAGGTGGGCGACAAGGTCCTGTTCGGCAAGTATGCCGGCCAGACCGTGAAGGTCGAAGGCGAAGAGCTCCTCGTGATGCGCGAGGAAGACATCATGGGCGTGGTCGAGGCCTGAGCCTCCCGCGATCCTGAGCAACGAACGCTAATCGCAACATATTCCGGAGTTCTGAAGAATGGCAGCTAAAGAAGTCAAGTTTGGTGATTCCGCCCGCGAGCGCATGGTCGCCGGCGTCAACATCCTCGCCAACGCGGTCAAGGTGACCCTGGGCCCGAAGGGCCGCAACGTGGTGCTCGAGCGCTCGTTCGGCGCCCCCACCGTGACCAAGGACGGCGTCTCCGTCGCCAAGGAAATCGAACTGAAGGACAAGTTCGAGAACATGGGCGCGCAGATGGTCAAGGAAGTCGCTTCCAAGACCTCGGACATCGCCGGTGACGGCACCACCACCGCGACCGTGCTGGCCCAGTCGATCGTGCGCGAAGGCATGAAGTTCGTCGCCGCCGGCATGAACCCGATGGACCTCAAGCGCGGCATCGACAAGGCCGTCGTCGCCACCATCGAAGAGCTGAAGAAGCTGTCGAAGCCCTGCTCGACCAACAAGGAAATCGCCCAGGTCGGCTCGATCTCGGCCAACTCGGACAGCGACATCGGCGAGATCATCGCCCGTGCGATGGACAAGGTCGGCAAGGAAGGCGTGATCACCGTCGAGGACGGCAAGTCGCTGCAGAACGAGCTCGACGTCGTCGAGGGCATGCAGTTCGACCGCGGCTACCTGTCGCCCTACTTCATCAACAACCCGGACAAGCAGGTCGCCATCCTCGAGCAGCCCTTCGTCCTGCTGTTCGACAAGAAGATCTCCAACATCCGTGACCTGCTGCCGGTGCTCGAGCAAGTCGCCAAGTCGGGCCGTCCGCTGCTGATCATCGCCGAGGACGTCGAAGGCGAAGCGCTGGCCACCCTGGTGGTGAACAACATCCGCGGCATCCTGAAGACCTGCGCCGTCAAGGCCCCGGGCTTCGGCGACCGCCGCAAGGCCATGCTCGAAGACATCGCCATCCTGACCGGCGGCCAGGTCATCGCCGAAGAAGTCGGCCTGACCCTCGAGAAGGCCACCCTGGACGACCTCGGCCAGGCTGCCCGCATCGAAGTCGGCAAGGAAAACACCATCATCATCGACGGCGCCGGCCAGGCCGAGCGCATCGAAGCCCGCGTCAAGCAGATCCGCGTGCAGATCGAGGAAGCCACCTCCGACTACGATCGCGAGAAGCTGCAGGAGCGCGTGGCCAAGCTGGCGGGCGGTGTTGCGGTGATCAAGGTCGGCGCCGCGACCGAAGTCGAGATGAAGGAGAAGAAGGCCCGCGTCGAGGACGCCCTGCACGCCACCCGCGCTGCGGTGGAAGAGGGCATCGTCCCCGGCGGCGGCGTTGCGCTGCTGCGTGCCCGCGCCAACCTGGCCGGCCTCAAGGGCGACAACCACGACCAGGACGCCGGCATCAAGATCGTGCTGCGCGCGATGGAGCAGCCGCTGCGCGAGATCGTCGCCAACGCCGGTGACGAAGCCTCGGTGGTGGTCAACAAGGTCGTCGAGGGCTCGGGCAACTTCGGCTACAACGCCGCCACCGGCGAGTACGGCGACATGGTCGAGATGGGCGTGCTGGATCCCACCAAGGTGACCCGCACCGCGCTGCAGAACGCCGCTTCCGTCGCCGGCCTGATGCTCACCACCGACTGCATGGTCGGCGAGCTGGCCGAAGACAAGCCCGCCGGCGGCATGCCGGGCATGGGCGGCATGGGTGGCATGGGCGGCATGGACATGGGCATGTAATTCGCCCGGTCCGGGACCCCGCGCGGGTCCCGCCCGCCTGCAACACGACGAACGGCTCCGCAGCGCGGGGCCGTTCGTCGTTGACGCACCCGCAGCGGGAACGCACGCGATCCCGCCGCCGCACGCAGGGCGCGGAAGCGTGGGATAATCCGAGGGTTTTCGAGGGAGAAAAGTCGGTGGGGAGCGCGCACGCCTGATCGAGCACGCACTCCCCGGAACGCCGCGGCAGAGACCGCCGCGTTCCCGAAGACCGAGCAAAAGGAGAACAGCGGAGCCATTCTCGAAACCTCCGCTTACAACCAACTTACAGCCCGGAATCTATGCGTATCCTGTTGGCGGAAGACGATCCGGTGATCGCGGACGGAATATGCCGCGCGCTGCGGCGCGGCGGCTGCGCGGTCGATCATGTGGCCGACGGCATGGAAGCGGACGCGGCGCTGGCGAGCCAGGCCTATGACCTGCTCATCCTCGACCTGGGCCTGCCACGCATGAACGGCATCGACGTGCTCAAGCGCCTGCGCGCGCGCAAGTCGGCGCAGCCGGTGCTGATCCTGACCGCTCAGGACGGTGTCGACGACCGCGTGCGCGGCCTCGATGCCGGCGCCGACGACTACCTCACCAAGCCCTTCGCGCTGCCCGAGCTGGAGGCGCGCGTGCGTGCGCTGACCCGCCGCGGCACCGGCCAGCCGCGCTGCATCGAGATCGGCCAGCTGAGCTACGACCAGGCCGACCGTGTGGTCAAGATCGGCGGCCAGCTCATCGACCTGTCGGCGCGCGAGATCGGCCTGCTCGAGATCTTCCTGCTGCGCGTGGGTCGGCTGGTCAGCAAGGACCAGCTCGTCGACCACCTGTGCGGCTGGGGCGAGGAAGTGTCGAGCAATGCGATCGAGGTGTACGTGCACCGCCTGCGCAAGAAGCTCGAGGACAGCGGGGTGCGCATCGTGACCGTGCGCGGCCTGGGGTACTGCCTGGAAAACCCCGATGCTGCCCCGGCGGCGAAAGTCTAAGCACGAAAGGGGGAGCAATCCTCCGCGCAAGTCCGGGCCGCCGAATTCGCTGTTCGGCGAGATCCTGGACTGGATGCTCGCGCCGCTGCTGTTTCTGTGGCCGATCTCGATCATCGTCACCCACAACGTCGCCGACAACATCGCCAACCAGCCCTACGACCTGGCGCTGGCCGACAGCGCACGCGCGCTGGCGCGCCTGGTGTCGGTCGAGGACGGCCAGGTCGTGGTGCATTTCCCCGCGCCGCCGCGCGCCCTGTTCCGCGCCGACCAGGACGACGTGGTGTATTACCAGGTGGCCGACGACAAGGGCACGATCATCACCGGCGACGCGGACATCCCCGCCGCGCCGGTGCCGGCCTCGCTGATCGGCGAGGAGGTGCTGCTGCGCGATGAGATGATCCAGGGGGAGGAGGTGCGCGTCGCCTACCGCTACCTGCGGCCGCTGTCCGAACAGCCCGAGGCGATGGTTCTCGTCCAGGTCGCCGAGACGCGCAACAAGCGCACCGATCTCGCCTCGCGCGTGGTGACCGGCGTGCTGCTGCCGCAGTTCGCGATCATCCCGATCGCGGTGGTGCTGGTGTGGGTCGGCCTGAGCCGCGGCATCGCGCCGCTGAACCGCCTGCAGAGCCTGATCCGCCGCCGCCGTCCCACCGACCTGTCGCCGGTCGAGCCCTCGACGGTGCCGGAAGAGGTGCGCCCGCTGATCATCGCCTACAACGACATGATGGAGCGTCTGGAAGAGAACCTGCAGGCGCAGCAGCGCTTCATCGCCGACGCCGCGCACCAGATGCGCACGCCGCTCACCGGCCTCAAGATGCAGACCGACCTGGCGATGCACGAGACCGACCCCGAGCAGTTGCGCCAGTCGCTGACCCGCATCGCCGAGAGCACCGACCGCGCCGCCCACCTGATCAACCAGCTGCTGTCGCTCGCCCGCGCCGAGGCGAGCTTCGAGAAGCTCTACGTGGTCGAGACCGTGAGCCTGGACGCGGTGGTGCGCGAGGTCGCGCTGGAGCTGTTCCCGCGCGCGCAGGCCAAGCAGATCGACCTCGGCGTCGAAGGCGGCGAGCACGAACTGCTGATCGAGGGCAACCCGGTTCTGCTGCGCGAGATGGTCAAGAACCTGGTCGACAACGCGGTCAAATACACTCCGCGCGGCGGCAGCGTCACCGCGCGCACCCGTTTCGCCGGCTCGCCTATCCTCGAAGTGGAGGATACCGGTCCGGGCATCCCCGAGGCCGACCGCGAGCGCGTGTTCGAGCGCTTCTACCGCGTGCTCGGCAGCGGCGTCGATGGCTCCGGCCTCGGCCTGCCGATCGTGCGCGAGATCGCCGACCTGCACCGCGCCACCGTCACCCTGGACGCCAACCCGGGCGGGCACGGCACGCTGGCGCGTGTGGTCTTCCCGCGCAGCCACCTGCAGCCGCCGCCGCTGGTGCAGGGGGATCACGATGCCCTGCGCTGAGTCGCGCTGCGGTGTCCGCACATGAAAAAATGCACGAGGCCTTTGACATCGGAGAATCTGTCGCTATAATGCGGACCTCGTTGGCCAGTTAGCTCAGTTGGTAGAGCAGCGGATTGAAAATCCGCGTGTCCGTGGTTCGATTCCGCGACTGGCCACCAGAAAATTCCAGAATGGGCCGACCAAGCGTCGGCCCATTTGCTTTGCGGCGTCCGATTCGGCCAGAAGTGGCTGATTCGGCTCAATTTTGGGGCGTTTTCGCGGTGCTATAATGCGGTCCGCTCCGACCGAACCCCGTTCCGCATGCAACTCTTCGCCCTCGGCCTGAATCACCACACCGCACCGCTCGCGATCCGCGAGCGCGTCGCGTTCCAGCCTGAGCGGCTGGATCAGGCCCTGCACGATCTGGCGCGGGCGGATTCGGTGCGCGAGGCGGCGATCCTGTCGACCTGCAACCGCACCGAGCTCTACTTCGCGGCCGAGCAGCCGCAGCATGCCGCCGACTGGCTGGCACGCTTCCACCGCCTGCAGCTGACCGAGGTCTCGCCCTACCTGTATGCCTACCCGCAGCGCGACGCGATCCGTCACGTGTTCCGGGTGGCGAGCGGGCTGGACTCGATGGTGATCGGCGAGCCGCAGATCCTCGGCCAGGTCAAGGATGCCGCGCGCTTCGCCGAAGAGGCGGGCACCATGGGCGTGCTGTTGCACAAGCTGTTCCAGAACACGTTCGCGGTGGCCAAGGAGGTCCGCTCGACCACCGCGATCGGCGCCAACACGGTGTCGATGGCCGCGGCTGCGGTGCATCTGACCGAGCGCATCTTCGAGCGCGTCTCCGACCAGCACGTGCTGTTCATCGGCGCGGGCGAGATGATCGAGCTCTGTGCCGCCCACTTCGGCGGCGCCAAGTCGAAGTCGATGACCGTGGCGAACCGCACCGAGGAGCGTGCCAGGGCGCTGGCCGAGCGCTTCGGCGCCAGCACCATGCGCATCGACCAGATCGGCGAGGCGCTGCCGCGCTTCGACGTGGTGGTGTCCTGTACGGCCGCGCCGCTGCCCATCGTTGGCCTCGGCATGGTCGAGCGCGCGGTCAAGGCGCGCCGCCACCGTCCGATGGTGATGGTCGACCTGGCGGTGCCGCGCGACATCGAGCCCGAGATCGCCGAACTCGACGACATCTTCCTGTACACCGTCGACGATCTCGCCCAGGTCGTCGAGGCCGGCATGGAGTCGCGCCAGCAGGCGGTGATCGAGGCCGAGCAGATCATCGACACGCGCGTGGACGGCTTCCTGCACTGGATGTCGGCGCGCGACGCGGTGCCGGTGATCCGTTCGTTGCGCGAGCACGCCGAGGGCCTGCGCCAGGCCGAGCTCGAGCGCGCCATGCGCCTGCTCGCCAAGGGCGAGGATCCGCAGCGCGTGCTCGAGGCGCTGTCGCACGGCCTCACCAACAAGCTGATGCACGGGCCGACCCGCTTCCTGAACCAGGCCGAAGGCGAGCACAAGGCCGAAGCCGGCCGCGTGGTGCGCGAGCTCTTCAACCTGTCCCGCGACCACCACTAGCCGCACGCCCTTGCGGCTGCCGCCCGCGCGGCGGCGCATGCGCGTCCGTCCTCGACCATGAAGCAGAGCATCCGCGACAAACTCGAACACCTCGCCCGCCGGCTCGAAGAGCTGGACCGCGAACTCGCGGCCGAAGACGCGGCGCGCGACATGAACGCCTTCCGCGAGCTGTCGCGCGAACGTGCCGAGATCGAGCCGGTGGTGGTCCTGTATCGCGATTACCGCCAGGCCGAGGCCGACTGCGTCACTGCGCGCGAACTGCTCGCCGACCCGGAGATGCGCGAACTCGGCGAGCTGGAGCTGGCCGCAGGCGAGGCGCGCATCGCCGAGCTGGACGCCGAGCTGCAGCGTGCGCTGCTGCCGCGCGACCCCAACGACGAGCGCAACCTCTTCCTCGAGATCCGCGCCGGCACCGGCGGCGACGAGGCGGCGCTGTTCGCCGGCGACCTGCTGCGCATGTACACCCGCTACGCCGAGCGCCAGCGCTGGAAGGTGGAGATCGTGTCGGCGAGCGAATCCGACCTCGGCGGCTACAAGGAGGTGATCGCGCGCGTGGCCGGCAGCGGCGCCTACTCCAAGCTCAAGTTCGAGTCCGGCGGCCACCGCGTGCAGCGCATCCCGGTCACCGAGACCCAGGGCCGCATCCACACTTCGGCGTGCACCGTGGCCGTGCTGCCCGAGGCCGACGAGGTCGAGGCGGTGGACATCAACCCGGCCGACCTGCGCATCGACACCTTCCGCGCCTCGGGTGCGGGCGGCCAGCACATCAACAAGACCGATTCGGCGGTGCGCATCACCCACCTGCCCACCGGCATCGTCGTCGAGTGCCAGGACGACCGCTCGCAGCACCGCAACAAGGCGCAGGCGATGGCGGTACTGGCCGCGCGCCTGTACGACGCCAGGGTGCGTGCGCAGCAGAGCGCCGAGGCCGCGCAGCGCAAGAGTCTGGTCGGCAGCGGCGACCGCTCCGAGCGCATCCGCACCTACAACTTCCCCCAGGGGCGCGTCACCGACCACCGCATCAACCTCACCCTGTACAAGCTCGACGCGGTGATGCAGGGCGAACTCGACGAGCTGATCGACGCGCTGACGCTGGAACACCAGGCCGGCCTGCTCGCGGCGCTGGCGGACGAATGATGAGCACGCCCACGCTTCCGCCGGCGGGCGCCGTCGACATCGCCGGCGCGCTCGCCTGGGCGCGCGCGCAGATCGACCAGATGGACGCGCGCGTCTTGCTGCGCCACGTGCTGCAGTGCCCGGCCGCGCGCCTGGTGGCCTGGCCCGAGCAGAAGCTCGCCGCCGAGGATTGGGCCAGCTATCGCGCCCTGGTCGAGCGCCGCGTGGCCGGCGAGCCGGTGGCCTACCTGACCGGCACGCGCGAGTTCTACGGGCGCGAGTTCATGGTGACGCCGGCGGTGCTGATCCCGCGCCCGGAGACCGAACTGCTGGTCGAGCTCGCGCTCGCCCATTTCGCCGGTCAGCGCGGCGTGCGCGTGCTCGACATGGGCACCGGCAGCGGCGCGCTGGCGGTGACGCTGGCGCTGGAGATGGACGCGCCCGACGTGATCGCGCTCGACCGCTCGCGCGAGGCGCTGTGGGTGGCGATGGTCAACGCCGCGAAGCTGGGGGCGAGCGTGTCCTTCGTGCAGAGCGACTGGTTCTCCGCGCTGGGCAACGAGCAGTTCGGGCTGATCGTCTCCAACCCGCCCTACGTCGCCACCACCGATCCGCATCTGGAGCAGGGCGACGTGCGTTTCGAGCCGCGCGGCGCGCTGGCCGCCGGGCCGCGCGGACTGGACGATCTCGCCGAGATCATCGCCGGCGCGCCGGCGCGGCTGCTCGATGGCGGCTGGCTGTTCCTCGAGCACGGCTACGACCAGGCGGTGGCCGCCCGCGGCCTGCTGGCCGACGCCGGCTTCGCCGCCATCGCGTCGTGGAAGGACCTCGCCGGCATCGAGCGCGTGTCCGGCGGGCGCTGGCTGGGGCGCGGGAGCTGACGTTTCCGGCCGGCGTCGTCCCGCAGAGCTTGCGATCCCGCTGTGGCTGTTGACGCTGTCCACCCAGCGCCCCTAGAATTTTCCGACTGTTTAACTCAACTTTTCAGGTCTCAAGCAATGGACATCCAGGACGTCATCCGCGAGCAGGTCAGCAACAACGCCGTCGTGCTGTACATGAAGGGCTCGCCCCAGTTCCCGCAGTGCGGCTTCTCCTCGACCGCGGTGCAGATCCTCAAGGCCTGCGGTGTGCGCGAGGTGCTGGCGGTCAACGTGCTCGCCGACAACGAGATCCGCCAGGGCATCAAGGACTTCTCCAACTGGCCGACCATCCCGCAGCTCTACGTCAAGGGCGAATTCGTGGGGGGCAGCGACATCATGCGCGAGATGTACGAGAGCGGTGAGCTGCTGCAGATGCTGAAGGATGCCGGCGTGGTCGAGGAGTGATTCACCGGGCGCCGCCGCGCGCGGCGCCGCAGTGTCCTCAGGGAGCGCCGTCGTCCGGCGCTTCTTTTTTTTCGGCGATCCGCGCGCGCAGGCGCAGCGTTGCCTTGCGCGCGAGATGCGGCAGCAGCATGTGCAGCGGCATGCGCAGCAGGTGGTAGCGGGCCAGCATCGCGGCCCTCGCCAGCCGGGCACGCAGCGGCGGCGGGCCGTCCGGATCGGTGGGCAGCATCGCCAGCGGCACCAGCCGGTCCATGAGCTGGATGGTGAGTCCGGCCGGACGAGGCAGGGCGGTCATCACCTCGTCCGGCACCGGGCAGGCCATCAGCGTGATCGCGAAATGCAGCCCGTACCAGAGCGGGCGTTGCAGGCCGAGTTCTTCGGCACGGGCCAGGAGCGTGGCCCAGAAGCCATCGTCGGTGGCGGACTCGCGCAGCAGCGCGTCGATGTCGACGAGTTCGCGAATCCGCAGCGCAAGGTCGCCGTCGTGGAAGCAGTGCACGCAGGCGTGCAGTAGCTGGTCCTCGGCTGCGAGCACGCGGAAGGGCGTGCCGGGGATGGCGACACTGCGTTCGAGCAGCGGCGCGGGGTCGAAGGCGAGGCTGCCGGTGACGGGCGTGATCGCGTGATGCAGGTCGAGCTCGAGCGCGTGGCCTGGGTAGCGCATCGGAGGTGTCTCGTGGCTCCAGTCGCGGTAGTAGCGCTCGTCGTAGGCGGAGAGCTCTTCCGTCTGCCAGCCGGCTGCGCGAAGGCGCTGCTCCATGGCGCGGAGCGCGTCGCGGGGGACCATGAGGTCAACGTCGGAGACGAAGCGGCCGATCGTCATCGGCCGCTCCTGCAGCAGGTAGGCGCCGCCCTTCAGCACGATGACCGGATGATCGACGGCGCACAGCGGTGCGAGCTGGAACAGCTCCGCCCTCACCATCTGGCTGCGGAACGCGGCGATGCGCGATGCGGACAGGAAGTGGCGCCGCAGGACCGCGCTCAGGTCCGGATTGTTCGCGTTGTTTGCGGCCAGGCGGGCATGCAGGCCGGTTGCGCGCGCAATCCGCAGCACGCGCTCCCAGCGCCCCTCGTCGAGCGTGAGCGAGCCGTGCATCCCGCGCAGCAGGAGTTCGACGTCGGACGGCGGAGGCGTGGCGCTCACGATGTTTCCCGGAACAGCGCGTCGATGCAGGCGATGGCTTCGTCGAGATCGCCATAGCTCAGTTCGTAGGCCTTTACCGTCCGCGTCAGCGCGACGACCGCCGCGAAGCCGGCGGGGCCGAGCGCGCGATAGTTGAAGCTGTTCAGGCCCAGCCGCATCGCGGCGGCGGCCTTGTCGAGCGGCGTGCAGTGCAGGGGGGCGCCGGCGCGGAAGGCGGGAAATACGACCAGGCGCGGCTGCGCCCGGCGGTGGCGATCGAGAAAGCTCGCCCGGTCCGGCACGAAGTGGGCCACGTCGCCCTTGCGCGTCCGCGGGTAAAGCGGGCCGAGCACCGCGCCCGGGCGTCGGCCGATGATCTCGATCGAGCGGTTCTTCAGCGGCGCGGGTCTCACCATCGGCAGCAGCTCGCCCGAGTCCATGTCGATGATGCCGAACTCGTCCGACAGGAAACGCCAGCCGGCCAGGGCGAGCGCACAGCTCAGCGTCGTCTTGCCCGAGCCGGGCGCAGCCGGCAGGATCAGCGCCCGATCATTACGCGCAACCACGCCGGCATGCAGCAGCAGGTAGGCGTTGAGGCGCTGGCTCAGCAGGTAGTTGCTGCCCCATTCGAACAGCGGCAGCGCGCTGTGGAGGGGGTAGGGCTCGAAAACGCGGGCGCCTTCCGACCAGAAGCTGGCCTGCTGGCCGCGCAGGCGCAGGCGGGATCCCGGCAGCACGGACACGCGGATGTCGGCGAAGCGGTCGTCGGGCGTCGGCTCGTGGTAGGGGTAGACGCGATCCAGGTCGGCATGAAAGCCTGCGATCGGCGAGGCGACGCCCAGCCGCGCTGCGCCGACGTCCAGGATGCGATAGGCGTTTCGGATCATCGAGCCGCCGCGATCCCGTTTCGCTCGTGCAGGTCCAGCAGAGAGTGTGCCAGGAAGGCCAGGCCCGGTTGCCAGCCGCCGGCTTCCTCGATTTCGGCGAGGAAGGCGTCGAAACGGTGTTCCTCGATGGCCAGCGCAGCTTCACGCAGCACCAGCTCTGCGCCGGGTGTGAGCAGGTGGGTCTGCCAGGACACCGGGTCCAGAAAAAGAAACTGCCCGTCCAGCGACGGGCAGTAAGCATTCAGCCACTCGATTGGCGTGTGCGGATGATCGATGCGCACCAGCGATCAGCCCCCGTAGATCGTTCCCGATGGCACCGCGGCATTCAGGGAAGTGGTGCAGGATTCAGTTGCGGGCTGGGGGAGCTGCGCGGGCGTCGCGGGGGGCGCTCCTGCCATGCCGGCCGCGTAGCCGTCGGGTGCGGCGGCCACGTAGCCGTTTCCGAACTGGTCGAACAGCACGAGCAACCATCCCGGACGCCCGTTGCCGTTGCCTACCGCACTCACCAGATCCTTACGCTTGACCGGGTCGCTGCTGGCCTTGATCCAGTTGTTTCCATTCGGGACGACGACTTGATAAACGGTTCCGGTGGGGTACTCGATGCCTTCAAACTGTTTGTTCTGCGCATCCTTGTAGCTGCGGATAGTAACCGGAACCCATGCCCACTTAGGCCCGCTCGCAGACAGCGATGGCTGAGCCTGCACGAGCTGGGCACCCCCGCTCGGGACATTGGCTGCGCCCTTCTCCATGCAGTTCAGCGATGCGAGCGCGGAGCCGCTGTACCCCATCGTCGCGACGCCTGACGTCACAAGCGCCCCTTTCAGCACCTTGCGGCGCTTCTCGACGGCTTGGTCTTCGGGGGAGTGGGACATGGCGGACCTCTTCAGCTTGCAGACTGGAAGCGCATTTTCATTATAGACACGGTCGCGCGACTGCCTGCCGAATCTTCACCAAATGCGTAGCAAATTTCACGCCTCGCATCGAGTAGATATACAAGGCCTTGATTCTTATATGGATCGCTCGGGCGCATGGCAGGCCGTCCGAGGTGAGTGTAAAAAATCCCGACACGCTCCTGCCCTCGGTCACTCCCTGCGCTGCGCGAGTTCCTGGTTGAGCCGCGTCGCCAGCCGCAGCGCCTCGCGCTGGTAGGCGCGGCCGAAGAGGTTCAGGTGGTTGAGCATGTGGTACAGGCTGTACAGCAGCTTGCGTTGCTCGTAGTCCTCGTGCAGCGGCCAGGCCTTGCGGTATTCGGCGTAGAAGCTCGACGGGAAGCCGCCGAAGAGTTCGCTCATGGCGAGGTCGGACTCGCGGTCGCCGCGATGCACCGCGGGGTCGAAGACCACCGGCGTGCCGTCGGCCAGCATCGCCGCGTTGCCGTGCCACAGGTCGCCATGGAGCAGGCTTTCCTGCGGGCGGTAGTCGAGGAACAGGGCGGGGACGCGATCGAGCAGGCGTTCGCCCTGGCGGTGGAGTTCCGGGTCGAAACCCTGGGCGCGGGCGAGCGCGAACTGTGGGCGCAGGCGGTGCTCGACGAAGAAGTGCGCCCAGTTGGCGTGCGGCGAATTCTGCTGCGGCGTGCGGCCGATGAAGTTGTCGCGGTGCCAGCCGAAGCGCTCGCCGCGGTCGCGGTGCAGGCGCACCAGCGCGTCGGCGAAGCGGATGCCGTCCGCGGCGGACTGCAGCGGGCGCAGTTCGAGGTGTTCGAGCACGAGGAAGGCGTGCGTACCCTCGGTATCGCAGGCGATTACCGCCGGGGTGCGGAAGCTGCCGCTGGCAGCGATTTCGGCGAGGCCGTCGGCCTCGGCCGCAAACATCGGCGCGCAGGCGGCGTCGGCGAGCTTGACGAAGCAGGCGGCGCCGGCCCCGTCCTCGACGCGCAGCGCGGTGTGGATGCTGCCGCCGCCGACCGGGTGGGCGGCCGCGATGCGAAAGGCGTTGCCCGTGCGTGCGCGGATCGCCTGCTCGACGGCCGGGAGTGCGGGATGGTTCGCTGCGGGGGGCGTCATCGCCGACATGGTGGTCGCCCGGAACGCACCCGTCCGTTCAAGCCAGGCGCGCGCGGGCGCGGGCCACTGCGGCGCGCACCTGCTCGGGCGCTGTGCCGCCGATGTGCTTGCGCGAGGCGAGCGAGCCCTCGACGGTCAGCACGCCGAACACGTCCTCGCCCAGGCGCTCGGCCGCGCCCGGCACGTGGGCCATGGCGATGCGAAGCTCGTCCAGCGAGAACTGCGGCAGGTCGCAGCCCTTGACGTCGGCGGCGCGCACCGCCAGCGCGACCGCCTCGTGCGCGTCACGGAAGGGCAGGCCCTTCTTGACCAGGTAGTCGGCGAGATCGGTGGCGGTGGCGTAGCCCTGGCTCAGCGCGCCGCGCATGGCCTCGGCCTTGACCCTGATGCCGGTGATCATGTCGGCGTAGATGCGCAGGGTGTCGATCACCGTGTCGGCGGTGTCGAACAGCGGTTCCTTGTCTTCCTGGTTGTCCTTGTTGTAGGCCAGCGGCTGGCCCTTCATCAGGGTCAGCAGCGCGATCAGGCTGCCATTGACGCGGCCGGTCTTGCCGCGCACGAGCTCGGGCACGTCGGGGTTCTTCTTCTGCGGCATGATCGAGCTGCCGGTGCAGAAGCGGTCGGCGAGGTCGATGAAGCCCACGCGCGGGCTCATCCACAGGATCAGCTCCTCGGACAGGCGCGACAGGTGGGTCATCAGCAGCGCGCTGGCGGCGCAGAATTCGATGGCGAAGTCGCGGTCGCTGACGGCATCCAGCGAGTTGTAGCAGACCTCGTCGAAGCCCAGTTCCGCGGCGACGAACTCGCGGTCGATCGGGTAGCTGGTGCCGGCGAGCGCCGCCGAGCCCAGCGGCAGGCGGTTGACGCGGCGGCGGCAGTCGGCGAAGCGTTCGGCGTCGCGCCGGCTCATCTCGAAATAGGCCATCAGGTGGTGGCCGAAGGTGACCGGCTGCGCGACCTGAAGGTGGGTGAAGCCGGGCATCGGGGTGTCGGCGTTGGCCTCGGCCACATCGAGCAGGTTGCGCTGGAAGTCGCCGATCAGCGCCAGGATCCGGTCGATCGCGTCGCGCAGCCACAGGCGGATGTCGGTGGCGACCTGGTCGTTGCGGCTGCGGCCGGTGTGCAGGCGCTTGCCGGCGTCGCCCACCAGCGCGGTGAGGCGCTTCTCGATGTTGAGATGCACGTCCTCGTCGTCGAGATTCCACGCGAACTCGCCGCGCTCGATCTCGCCCTTGATCTGCGCCATGCCGCGCTCGATGTCGGCGAGGTCCTGGGCGCCGATGATGCCCTGGCGGGCCAGCATCTTCGCGTGTGCGAGCGAGCCCCGGATGTCCTGCGCCGCCATGCGCTGGTCGAAGAACACCGAGGCGGTGTAGCGCTTGACGAGGTCGGAGACCGGTTCGGTGAAGCGGCCGGACCAGGCCTTGGCGGGAGCGTTGGCGTCGGCGGCCGGCGTCGTGGTGTCTGTCATAATGGGGCGCACAAAACGATACGGCCGGCAGGATGCAGCCGGCCATGCACAGGGAAGGAACGCCGCGTCCGCGGCATACGGGAATGCGCGAAATTATAAAGCAAAAGCCCGACCGGCTTGCCGCGGCGGGCGCGACGGAAAGCCCAGGCGCGCTGCGCGTGTTGATCGTCGACGACGAGGCGCCCGCACGTGCGCGACTGCGCGACCTGCTCGGCGACATCGCGGCCAGCGAGCCGACTCGTATCGTGGGCATGGCGGCCAACGGCATGGAGGCGCTGCGCCTGCTCGAGTCCGCGCCGGCCGACGTGGTGCTTGCCGACATTCGCATGCCGGTGATGGACGGGGTCGAGCTCGCCCGCCACCTCGGCAGGCTGGCGTCCCCGCCGGCGGTCGTCTTCGTCACCGCCTACGACCAGTACGCGGTGGAGGCCTTCGAGCTGGCGGCGATCGACTATCTGCTCAAGCCGGTGCGTGCCGAGCGGCTGGCGGCGGCGCTCGCCCGCGCCGCGGCGCGCCGGCCGGCAGCGGACGGTGCGGCG
>JARRBR010000069.1 GCA_029982755.1 Rhodocyclaceae bacterium | reverse complement strand
GCCCTCGCAGCGCGCGAGGTCGAACTTGATGTCGCGGCCCGGGCTGGCGAGCGAGGCGAAGGTGAAGCGCAGCGCGTCGGTGCCGAAGGCGGGGATGCCCTCGGGGAATTCCTTGCGCGTCTTCTTCTCGATGCTCTGCGCCTGCTTGGGGTTCATCAGGCCGAAGGTGCGCTTCCTGACCAGCTCGTCGATGCCGATGCCGTCGATGAGGTCGATCGGGTCGAGCACGTTGCCCTTTGACTTCGACATCTTCTGGCCTTCCGCGTCGCGGATCAGGCCGTGCACATACACGTGCTTGAACGGGATCTTGCCGGTGATGTGCTTGGTCATCATCACCATCCGGGCGACCCAGAAGAAGATGATGTCGAAGCCGGTGACGAGCACGGTCGAGGGCAGGTAGAGGTCGAGCGCGTCGTTGCTCTTGCCCGGCCACTCGGCGGTCCAGTCCAGCGTCGAGAACGGCCACAGCGCGGACGAGTACCAGGTGTCGAGCACGTCGTCTTCCTGGCGCAGGCGGCCGGCGTCGTGGCGGGCGTGCAGCACCGCCAGGCGCTCGGCGATGGCGGGGTAGTCGTCGGCGGTCTGGCCCTCGCGCTGGCGGGACTGGACCTCGGCGGTCAGGGCATCGATCTCGGCCTGCAGGTCGGCCTTCCAGGCGCGCAGGGCCTCCTCCTCGCAGGTGGCAACGTAGATCTTGCCTTCCTCGTCGTACCAGGCGGGAATGCGGTGGCCCCACCACAGCTGGCGCGAGATGCACCAGTCCTGGATGTTGTTGAGCCACTGGTTGTAGGTGTTGACCCAGTTCTCGGGGTAGAACCTGATCTCGCCGGAGGCGACGACCTCGAGCGCCTTCTCGGTGATGCTCTTGCCGTCTGCGCCGGGTTTGCTCATGGCGACGAACCACTGGTCGGTCAGCATCGGCTCGATCACCACGCTGGTGCGGTCGCCGCGCGGCACCTGCAGCTTGTGCGCCTTGATGTCGACCATCAGCCCGAGCTTCTGCAGCTGCTCGACGACGATGTCGCGCGCCGGCACGCGATCCAGCCCGGCGACGGCGGCGGGCATGGGCACGCCTTCGAGGGTGATGCCGTCGGTGGTGTAGCGTTCGGCGACCGCGGGCACGCTGCCGTCGAGCTTGAGCACCACGATCATGTCGAGCTTGTGGCGCTGGCCCACGGCGTAGTCGTTGAAGTCGTGCGCCGGGGTGACCTTGACGCAGCCGGTGCCGAATTCGCGGTCGACGTAGTCGTCGGCGATGATGGGGATGTGGCGGCCGGTCAGCGGCAGGGCGACGGTCTTGCCGATCAGGTGGGCGTAGCGCTCGTCTTCCGGATGGACCATCACCGCGACGTCGCCGAGCAGGGTCTCGGGACGGGTGGTGGCCACGGTCAGGCCGCGCAAATCACCGATCGGGCCGTCGGTGAACGGATAGAGGATGTGGTAGAGCTTGCCGTCCTCTTCCTCGGACACCACTTCCAGGTCGGACACCGCGGTGCCGAGCTTCGGGTCCCAGTTCACCAGGCGCTTGCCGCGGTAGATCAGGCCCTCGTTGTACAGGCGCACGAAGGTCTCGGTGACCGTGTTCGACAGGCCCTCGTCCATCGTGAAGCGTTCGCGCTTCCAGTCCGGGCTGGTGCCCAGGCGGCGCATCTGGCGGGTGATGGTGCCGCCGGAGTATTCCTTCCACTCCCACACCTTTTCCAGAAACTTCTCGCGCCCGAGATCGTGGCGCGAGATGCCCTGCGCGTCGAGCTGGCGCTCGACGACGATCTGCGTGGCGATGCCGGCGTGGTCGGTGCCGGGCTGCCACAGCGTGTTGTCGCCGCGCATGCGGTGGTAGCGCGTCAGCGCGTCCATGATCGTCTGGTTGAAGCCGTGCCCCATGTGCAGCGTGCCGGTGACGTTGGGCGGCGGCAGCAGGATGCAGAAGGCGTTGGGGTTCGACTTGTCGAGACCGGCGTCGAAGTAGCCGCGGGATTCCCATTCCGGGTACCAGCGACGTTCGATGTCGGCGGGCTCGAAGCTCTTGGCCAGTTCCATGGTGTCTTTAGCGCGTGAAGGCAAAGGGCGGATTATAGCGGATGCGCCCGCCGGCCCCGCGCCCGGCGGAAAGTCGGCGCCTTCAGCGCGGGGTGGCCATCTCCCACTCGCGCATGGACCAGCGCGGATCGCCGAACTGCGTCTGCATGAACTCGATCCAGGCCAGCACCTTGGTCGGCGCCAGGCGTGGCGAGGGGTAGACCGCGTGCATCGGCTGTGCAGGCAGCGTGAAGTCCGACAGCAGCGGCACGAGCGCTTCGCGCGCGATGGCCGGGCGAGCGAGATACGCGGGGAGGATGGCGACGCCCATGCCGGCGAGGGCGGCGGCGAGGATCGAGTCGACGTCGTTGGTGCGCAGCGGGCCGCGCACCGATACCGCAACCGCGCGCTCGTCCGTCGACTGGTAGTGCCAGCGCTGGTCACCCTGCACGCTGCTGTAAACGAGACAGTCGTGCGTGGCGAGCGCTTCCGGCGTGGCCGGCATGCCCTGGCGTTCGAGATAGTGCGGGCTTGCCACTGTGACCCAGGGATTGAAGCCGAGCTGGCGGCTGCCGAGCGCGGAGTCGGCGAGTCGCCCCATGCGTACCGCGACGTCGATGCCGTGTTCGAGCAGGTTCAGCGTGTGGTCGTCGAGCTGCAGGTCGAAGCGCACGCCCGGGTTGCGTGCCATGAACTCGCGCGCCAGCGGCAGGATGACGTGGCGACCGAGACCCGCGGGACAGGCGACGCGCAGCGGTCCGGAGATGTCCTCGCCCAGGCCGGTGACCAGGCGGTCGGCGGCTTCCAGTTCGCGTTCGATGATCTTGCAGCGCTCGTAGTACAGCGCGCCGGCTTCGGTCAGGCGCATGCCGCGGGTGTTGCGGTTAAGCAGGCGCACGCCGAGGCGCGCTTCGAGCGCGGCGACGTGCTTGGTCACGGTCGGTTGCGACAGTTTCATGTCGCGCGCGGTGCGCGAGAAGCTGCCGCTCTCGACGAGGCGGACGAACAGCTGCAGGCCGGTCAGTTTGTCCATGGCATGGAGGCGAGGTGCTCGGATCAGTAATTCCAATAAAGAATAAGCGATATTCCTTATGAAAGGTTTCCGTGGGCCTGGAATGGGGGCAAGATTCGCCGGCGCCGATGCTTGGAGAGGGCTGGGTTGTCTGCGGGTTTTCCCGTATATGGCGGGTTCGCCGTTTCGACGAGGAGCGGTGATCAATCCGGCGTGGCCGTTTCCGGGGCGTACTCCGGGCTCGGGAAGTTGGGTGCGGCGTGTGGATTGCTGCGCTGCAGGAATAAGTCAGGGCTGCACGACATTCATCACAAGAAGGGAAGGAGACACGATGAGCAAGACATTCACTCGACGCGACATGCTCAAGAGCACGGCCGCCGGCGCGCTGGTGAGCGCACCGTTCATCGGCAATGCGCAGGCGCAGGCGGGCACGACCTGGAAGGTGCAGTCGGTGTGGGACGCGGGCACCACCGGTTATCGTCTTTTCGAAGCCTGGTGCAATGGCTTCAAGGAGAAGTCGGGCGGCGAGCTGACCGTCCAGCCCTTTCCCGCGAAGGCGGTGGCGGCGGACAACAACTCGCTGTTCGATGCGGTGCGCAGCGGCGTCCTGCAGGGCATGAACCCGTTCACGCTGTACTGGGCGGGCAAGATTCCGGCCACCGTGTTCCTGTCGTCCTATCCGATGGGACCGGACCAGCCGGCGCAGTGGGACACCATGTACTACGGCCTGGGCATGCTCGAGATGGCGCGCGAGATCTACGCCAAGCAGGGCCTGTACTTCGTCGGTCCCATCCACCACGACGCCAACATCATCCACTCCAAGGTGCCGATCCGCTCGGTCGACGACCTCAAGGGCAAGAAGATCCGCCTGCCCGGCGGCATGGTGGCGGAGGTCTTCCAGGCATTCGGCTGCTCCACGGTGGCGCTGCCCGGCTCGGACATCTTCCCGGCGCTGGAGAAGGGCACCATCGATGCCGCGGACTATGTCGGACCCGCGGTGAACTACGACCTCGGCTTCCACCAGGTCACCAAGTACATCCTGTTCGGGCCGCCGGGCACGATGAGCGTGTACCAGCCGGTCGACGTGATGGACCTCACCGTGAACATGGGTGCCTGGCGTCGCCTGAGCCCGAAGATGCAGCAGTTCGTCGAGGACCAGGTCAGGACCTACTCGGTGAAGCACTTCGTCGAGATCCAGAAGGCCAACATGGTGGCGATGACCAAGTTCCGCGAGGCCGGATGCGAGGTGTCGCGCATGGGGCCGGACGACATCGCCAAGTTCCGCAAGGCGGCGATCCCGATCTGGTTCAACTGGGCGAAGAAGGACCCCGACGCCGCGCGCGTGTTCAAGCTGCAACTCGAGTACATGAAGAACGACCTGCTCGGCTACGTGACCGACGAGGACCTGAAGGGGTATTCGATCTGACGGGTGACCGGGCGCGGTGAAGCGCGGGACGGGTCGGCCGTGGCCGGCCCGTCCGATTTGCGGAGCAGGAGAGGATGGAAGAACTCAAGGGTTTCGGTTTCGTCATGCCCCACTGGGCCTACTGGGGCTGGCTGGCAGTGATGCCGCTGCTTCTGATCGTGGCCGCGCGTGCGAAGGGCATGCTGCCGGAGGTGAAGCATGCGGAGGATGCGAGCGCCTTCGAGCGCGCGGTCGACTGGCTGAGCGATCGCACCGGCATGTTCGTCGCGTTGTGGAGCGTGAATGCGGTGCTCGCCTACACCTACGAGGTGGTGATGCGCTACGCCTTCAACCAGCCGACGATCTGGGTGCATGAGAGCAGCTACCTGCTGTTCGGCATGCAGTACGTGATCGCCGGCGCCTACGGCCTGCTGCATGGCTCGCACGTTCGCGTCGATGTGATCTACACCAAGCTCTCGAAGCGCGCCCGCAGCGCGGTCGATGTGATCACCTCGGTGTTCTTCTTCGCCTTCGTGCTGGTGATGATCTCCACCGGCTGGCGCTTCTTCGCCGACAGCTACAACATGGGCGAGCGCTCGCTGGAGACCTGGCAGGTGCAGTACTGGCCGGTCAAGGCCACCCTGCTGCTGGGCGCGGTGCTGATCCTGCTGGCCGGCATTTCCCAACTGATCAAGGACATCCGCCGCTTCGAGCTGGCCTGTCAGGAGCACCACTGATATGCAGAGCACGGTTGCACAACAGGCGAGGGGCAGCAGCCCCGCCTATCGGTACGGCGTGTATGGAATCGCCCTGCTGCTCGCCCTGGTGATGGTGGCGGAGGCGATCAACATCGCCTTCTACGATCCCTGGGGCGAAGACTATTTCCTGTTCCGCCTGCAGGGCGTGCTGGGCGCAGTGGAGATGGGGCCGCTGACCTGGATCATGTTCGGCTCGCTGTTCGTGCTCCTTATGGCGGGCCTGCCGCTGGCCTTCGTCGCCGGCGGCCTGGGGGTGGTCTTCCTGTATCTGGTGGGAGATTCGGCCATGCTCAACATGGTGCCGAGCCGGATCTTCCCGATGATGACCAACCCCGACCTGGCCGCCATCCCGCTGTTCATCTTCATGGCCACGATGCTCGAGCGCGCCGGCCTGATCGAGGAGATGTTCGACGCGGTGTACCAGTGGATGGGCGGCCTGCGCGGCGGCCTGGCGGTGGCCACCATCGTCGCCTCGACCATCCTCGCCGCGATGGTCGGCGTGGTGGGGGCGGCGATCGTCACCATGGGCATCATCGCGCTGCCGGCGATGCTCAAGCGCCACTACGACGAGCAGATCGCGCTCGGGTCGATCATGGCCGGCGGCGCGCTCGGCGTGCTGATCCCGCCTTCCATTCTGGCCATCCTGTACGCGGTGGTGGCGCAGCAGTCGGTGGGTGAGCTCTACGCCGGCAGCGTGATGCCCGGCCTGATGCTGTCCGGCCTGTACATCGCCTATGTGCTGCTGCGCGCCTACATGAACCCTGCGGTGGGGCCGGCGGTTCCGGTGGCCGAGCGCATCGACCTGGCCGCCAAGCTCAAGCTCCTGCGCGGGCTGGTGGCGCCGATCGCGCTCGTGGTCATCGTGCTCGGCCTGCTGTTCACCGGCATCGCGACGCCGGTGGAGGCCGCCGGCCTGGGCTCGTTCGGCGCGATGATCGTGGCCGTGCTGCATCGGCGGCTCACGCTGGAGGGACTGTTCGGGGCCAGCCTGTCGACGGTCAAGGCGACGGCGATGGTGCTGTGGATCATCTTCGGCGCGTCGATCTTCGTCGGCCTCTACATCCTCAAGGGCGGCCAGACCTTCATCACCGACACCCTGCTCGGCACCGGCCTGTCGCCCTACGGCATCCTGGCGCTGATGATGGTGCTGCTGGTGATACTGGGCATGTTCCTCGACTGGGTGGGCATTCTGCTGCTGGCGGTGCCGATCTTCGTGCCGATCATCAAGCAGCTCACCTTCGACGGCCTGTTCGGGCTGCCCGGGCCGAGCTCGGACCAGGTGCTGGTGTGGTTCGGCGTGCTGTACCTGGTGAACATGCAGATGAGCTTCCTCAGCCCGCCGTTCGGCTATGCGCTGTTCTACATCCGCGGCGTGGCGCCGGCGTCGATCAGCATGGCGACGATCTTCAGTTCCTCGCTGATCTTCCTGGCCATCCAGGCGCTGGCGCTGGTGCTGGTGGTGGTGTTTCCCGCGATCGCCACCTGGCTGCCGGGGCTCATGTACGGCAAGTAGCGCAGAGGACGCTCAGTCGGTCGGCGGCCGATCCGGGTTCCTGCCCGGGTCGGCCGTTTGCTTGAGAAAGGTGCCGATGCGCGCGGAAAGCCCGGGGAGCAGGGTGGCGCGCAGGTGGGCGAGCATTTCCCCGTGCACGCGTTCGCGGAGGGCGTCGAGCTCGCGGTCGATGATCCGTCCGAGCTCGGTCGCGACCTGGTCGGCCAACGCGCGGGCGATCTCGCCGTCCATCTCGTCGTCCATCTCCGCGGCGCGTTCGTTCAGGTCGTCGATGGCGGCCGCAGCGCCTGGATCCGCCGCCGTTTCCTCCTCCGCGAGCCGGGACGGGGCCGGGGGCGAGAACGGTGCCGGTACGTCCGGCTGCGGCGTGCCGGCCGCACTCGCGGCGGGATGCTCCGGGGCGAGCTCGGGCTCTGCGCCACCATCGGCTGCGAAAGCGCGGGGCGGCGTGGGCGCCGGCCAGGCCGGCGGCAGGGCGGCGTCGTCGACGATCTCGGTCAGCAGCGGCAGGTCGTCGTCGAAGGCGGGGGCGGGGTGGGGTGCGCTGCTGGGCGGGAGCGCCTCGTTGTCCGCGTGCGCGCGATGACGGTGCAGCAGCGCGTCGGCCTGGCCGAGCAGGTCGTCGGCCCGCTCCAGATCCACGTCCCGCGGCGGCGGGGTCCAGTCGTTCATAGCGCCACCCTGCGTTCGGCGTCGAATGCCTTGAGTTCGTAGCCGCACTGACGGTAGGCGGCCCAGCGCTGGCGCGCAGCGTGCTTCTCGGCGTCGTCCTGGCCGACGATCTCGATCAGCATGCGGAACGTTTCATAATTGGCCGGCAGATCGTCGGCGAGATTGAAGAGCAGGTCGGTGTGCGGCCAGTGCGCATCGTCTCCGGCTGCGGCGAGCACGACCGGGGTCTCGGCGGCGAGCGCGGAGTCGATCGCGACATGCGGGATGAAGCTCAGCGGCTCGGCCGTCCACAAGGACTGGTCGAGGCGCTTGAGCTGCGCAGCGTCCGCACAGCGGATCGCGATCCTGCGACCGCGCTGATGCGCGTTGGCGACCAGCTCGCGGGTCAGCGCGAGCCGGTCGGGCGTGTTGTGATAGAACTGCACGCGCGGTGCCATCGGGCCTCCGGCCTTTCCGTCCCGCCCCGCGCTCAGGCTTCGCTGCCGAGCGCGCGCCCGATCAGGAAGGACGACAGCAGCGGCACCGGCCGTCCGGTCGCGCCCTTGGCGTCGCCCGACACCCAGGCGGTGCCGGCGATGTCGAGGTGCGCCCACTTGTAGGCCTTGGTAAAGCGCGACAGGAAGCAGGCCGCGGTGATGGTGCCGGCGTAGCGGCCGCCGATGTTGCCCATGTCGGCGAAGTTGCTCTTCAGCAGCTCCTGGTACTCGTCCCACAGCGGCAGCTGCCAGGCGCGATCGCCGGACTCCGTGCCGCGCCTGAGGATCTCGGCGGCGAGCTCGTCGTCGTTGGCGAGCAGGCCGCTCGGGATCTTGCCGAGCGCGACCACGCAGGCGCCGGTCAGCGTGGCGACGTCGATCACGCACTCGGGCTTGAAGCGCTCGGCGTAGGTCAGCGCGTCGCACAGGATCAGCCGTCCTTCGGCGTCGGTGTTGAGCACCTCGATGGTCTGGCCCGACATCGAGGTCACCACGTCGCCCGGCTTGGTGGCGCCGCCGCCGGGCATGTTCTCGGTGGTGGGGATGAGGCCGACGAGGTTGATCGGCAGGCCCATCTGCGCCACCGCCTTGAAGGTGCCGAGCACGCTGGCGGCGCCGCACATGTCGTACTTCATCTCGTCCATCTCGGCTGCGGGCTTGAGCGAGATGCCGCCGGTGTCGAAGGTGATGCCCTTGCCGACCAGCACGACCGGTTTCGCCTTGGCCTTGCCGCCCTTGTATTGCATGACGATGAACTTGGGCGGCTGGTGCGAGCCGCGCGCCACCGACAGGAAGGAGCCCATGCCGAGCTTCTCCATGTCGGCGCGGTTCAGCACCTCGACCTCGAACTTGTACTGCTTGCCCAGGGACTCGGCGGTTTCCGCCAGGTGGGTGGGCGTGCAGATGTTGCCGGGCAGGTTGCCGAGGTCCTTCGCCAGCGCCATGCCGGTGGCGATGGCGTGGCCCTGCAGGACTGCGGTGTCGAGCTCGGCGGTGATCTCGCTGCTGACGAGGAGGGCGAGCTTCTTCGCGCCGCGGTGCTTCTTGTCCTTCCTGTCCTTGTCGGATTTCAGTGTGTCGAAGCGGTATGCGCCGTCGGCGAGGATGCGGGCGGCCTGCTGCAGGCGCCAGGGCAGCTCGCGCTTGTCGAGCTCGACGTCGGCCAGCGCTATCACGGCGTCCTTGGCCGGGGTGGCGGCAAGCGCCTTGGCGGCGGCGCCGAGCGCGTCGCGATAGGCCTTGTCACCGAAGTCGTCCTCCTTGCCGAGGCTGACCAGCAGCACGCGCTCGGCGTGCACGCCGGAGAGCTCCGGCAGCAGCAGCGTGGCCCCGGCCTTGTCGTCGAGGTCGCCGCGCTTGATCAGGCTGGCGATGCGGCCATCGGCGGCGCCATCGGCCGCGGCGGTCAGCGCCGGCAGCTTGCCGCCGGCAAAGGCGCCCAGCACCAGCAGGCCGGTCTTGAGCTTCGCCGGGCAGCCGGTCTTTATGGTAAATTCCATCCGCTTTTTCCTTGTATCGATGCTTGGTTCGGACCGCCGAAGATTATGGCCCGTCCGCAACGCGAGCGTCAAAAACGCCTTCCAACCATCCCGCGGCCCTGGGCGCGGGTGTCCTCCCTGATTCTCGACGATTCGCCCGATGATCTTCCGGCGTGCGCTGCAAAGGGAATTCGCGCAGACGGCGGCCGCAGTGTTCGTCGCGCTGTTCGCGATCCTGATTTCCACCGTGCTCATCCGCCTGCTCGGCCAGGCGGCGGGCGGGCGCGTGCCTGCCGATGCGGTGGCGGCGCTGATCGGCTTCGGCGCGCTCGCGCAGTTGCCGACGGTGCTCACCCTCACGCTTTTCATCGCCATCCTGGTGTCGCTGTCGCGCAGCTATCGCGACTCCGAGATGGTGGTCTGGTTCGCCTCGGGCGTGCCGCTGACGGCCTGGATCCGGCCGGTGCTGATGTTCGCCGTGCCGTTGGTGATCGTGATCGGCGCGGGGTCGCTGTGGCTGTCGCCATGGTCGCAGCTGAAGAGCGCCGAGTACCGCGAGCGCCTCGACAGTCGCGACGACACCCACCGCGTGGCGCCCGGCGTGTTCCGCGAATCCTCCGGCGCGCAGCGGGTGTTCTTCGTCGAGATCGGCGCGGGCGAGGACGGGCGGGTGCGCAACGTCTTCGTCAGCGAGCAGACGCGCAGCGGCGAACTGGTGGTCATCGTCTCGGCCGAGGGCTACCTGCGCAGCGACGAGGAGGGCCGTCGCTTCGTGGTGCTGGAGAAGGGGCGGCGCTATGACGGCAAGCCCGGCACGCCCGAATACCGCGTGATGGAGTTCGAGCGCTACGAGGTGATGGTCGAGCAGAAGCGGGTGATCGGCCAGCAGGCGCGGGTGCGCGCACTGCCCACCGAGGCGCTGCTGGCCAGTGCGGACAAGCGCAGCCTGGGCGAGCTGGTCGGCCGCTTCGGCATGCCGCTGGTGGCGCTGCTGCTGGCGCTGATGGCGATTCCCCTGTCCTTCGTCAATCCGCGTGCCGGCCGCGCCAACAACATGCTCATCGCGCTGCTCGTGTACCTGCTCTACAGCAACGCGATCTCGGTGTTCCAGTCCTGGGTCGGGCAGGGCAAGCTCGGCTTTGTGCCCGGGCTGCTGCTGCCGCATCTGGTGGTCGTCGGGGTGCTCGGCCTGATGTTCTACAAGCGGCTGGCGGTGTCGCCGTTCTGGCGGAGGCGCACATGAGCGCGGTGCTGCTGCGTTACCTCGCGCGCGAGATCTTCGCCGCCACCGCGCTGGTGCTGGTGGCCTTCCTCGGCCTGTTCGCCTTCTTCGACTTCATCAACGAGTTGGAGGACGTGGGCAAGGGCGGCTACACGCTGTACCAGGCGGTGGTCTATGTCGCCCTGACCCTGCCGGCGCGGGTGTACGAGCTGATGCCGATCGCGGTGCTGATCGGCACCCTGTATGCGCTCGCCACCCTGGCGAAGAACTCCGAGATCACGGTGATGCGGGCCTCGGGCATGTCCAACTGGGTGCTGATGCGCTCGCTCGGCCTGATCGGCGCGGTTTTCGTGACGCTGATCTTCCTGATCGGTGAATACGTCGCGCCGCCGGCCGAGGCCGCGGCCGAGGAGTGGAAGCTCACCGCCACCAAGGCCACGGTGTCGCAGCAGTTGCGCTCGGGCCTGTGGGTCAAGGACGGCCGGCTGGTGATCAACGTGCGCACGCTGATGCCGGATCGGACGATGCGCAACGCCCGCGTGTATACCTTCGACGAGAACTACGCGCTGGTGTCGATCAGCGAGGCCAAGCGCGGCGAGTTCGACGGCGCCGGCGAGTGGCGGCTGCTCGAGGTGTCGCGCACCAGCTTCCTGGGCGAGCGCACGCAGGTGGAGCGCCTGCCGGAGATCCGCTGGCGTTCCGACCTGACGCCGGAGGTGCTCGGCGTGCTGATGGTGTCGCCCGAGCACATGCCCTTCGCCAAGCTGTGGACCTACATCAACCACCTGCGCGAGAACAACCAGAATGCGGACCGCTTCGAGATCGCGCTGTGGAAGAAGCTGATCTATCCGTTCGCGGCGCTGGTGATGATGGCGCTGGCGATGCCCTTCGGCTTCATCCACGACCGCATGGGCGGCGCGAGCGCGCGCATCTTCATGGGCGTGATGCTGGGCGTCGCCTTCCACCTGCTCAACGGCCTGTTCTCCAACCTCGGCATGATCAACGCCTGGCCGCCGATCATGGCCGCGCTGACCCCTAGCCTGATCTTCCTCGCCGCCGCGGCCTGGCTGCTGCGCTACGTCGAGCGGCGCTGAGCGCGGCGCCCCGGCGGACAACAAGGAAGCCGGTCAACGAAAAACGGGCCCGAAGGCCCGTTTTCCTTGCTGCGTCGGCTGGCGACGATCAGCCCTGCTGCTGGGCAGCGCGCTTGGCAGCGGCGGCCTTGTAGTCCAGCTTTTCCTTGATACGAGCCGACTTGCCCGAACGCTGGCGCAGGTAGTAGAGCTTGGCGCGGCGGACGTCACCGCGGCGCTTCACTTCGACGCCGGCCACCAGCGGCGAGTAGGTCTGGAACGTACGCTCGACGCCTTCGCCCGAGGAGATCTTGCGGACGATGAAGGAGGAGTTCAGGCCACGGTTGCGCTTGGCGATGACCACGCCTTCGTAGGCCTGCAGACGCTCGCGGTTGCCTTCCTTGACCTTCACCTGGACGATCACGGTGTCGCCGGGACCGAATTCGGGGATGGTCTTGCCTTGCGAAACGCGGGCGATTTCTTCCTGCTCGAGTTGCTGAATCAGGTTCATTGGACTAACTCCATCGATGTTATCGGCCTCTGACTCGTTGCATCGGCCTGGCAGCAGAGCAGGTCGGAACCTGATGCCTGCCGTTTGTAATAGGGCTTTCAGGCGCCCTGCGTGTGCAGTGCGTCTTCTGCCCCGGCTTGCTCCTGCCTGAATTCCTCAAGCAGTTTCAATTCGGTCTTGCTCAACTGGCGTGCGGCCAGCAGGTCGGGCCGGCGCAGCCAGGTACGCCCCAGCGACTGCTTCAGCCGCCAGCGGCGGATCGCCGCATGGTTGCCCGACAGCAGCACCTCGGGCACCCGTTCGTTCTCGTACAGCTCCGGCCGCGTGTAGTGCGGACAGTCCAGCAGGCCGTCGGCGAAGGAGTCTTCCTGCGCCGAGCCGGCGGTGTTCAGCGCGCCCGGCAACTGGCGCACGATCGCGTCGAGCAGCACCATCGCCGGCAGTTCCCCGCCCGACAGCACGAAGTCGCCGAGCGAGAGCTCTTCATCGACCTCGCGGTCGATCAGGCGTTGATCCACGCCCTCGTAGCGGCCGCACAGCAGCACCAGGCCCGGTTCGGCCGCAAGTTCCATCACCACCGCCTGATCCAGCCTGCGCCCCTGGGGCGACAGGTAGATCACCCGGCCGCTGAGCCCGTTCGCCGCCTGCTGCGCGGCGCGCGCGGCCGCGATCGCCTGCATCAGCGGCTCGGCCAGCATCACCATGCCGGGCCCGCCCCCGTAGGGCCGGTCATCCACCGTGCGATGCGGATCGCTGGTGAAGTCGCGCGGGTTGTGGAAACCGAGCGCGTACAGCCCGCGTTCGATCGCCCGACGCGTGATGCCGCTGCCGGTCAGCGCCGAGAACATCTCCGGGAACAGCGTGATCACGTCGTAGCGACGCGATCCTCCGCCGATCACCGGGGAAGTCCCGTCCTGCATGCTGCCTTCGGGTGCCTGCGGATGCACCGGCCGTCCACAGTCCCGTGTCACCAGTCTTTCTGCCAGCTCACCCGGATGCGGCGGGCGGGCAGATCCACGTCGAGCACATAGGCGGCGACGAATGGAATCAGTCTTTCGACCGCCTCCTTGCCTTCGCCGTCCTGCACCTGAAGCACGTCGTGGGCGCCGGTCGACAGCAGTCCGCTGACCGTGCCGAGCGCCTCGCCGGCTTCATTGACCACGTCCAGGCCGACCAGGTCGGCCCAGTAGTATTCGTCGCTCTCCGGCTGGGGCAGGGCCTCCCGCGGCGCAGCGATGTAGAAGCCGTCGACGGCTTCGGCTGCGTTGCGGTCGGGCACCTCGGCCAGCGCGGCGACCAGGCTCTTGCCGTGGGGACGGCAGGCCTTGAGCGTAAATTGCTTCCACTGCGCGTCCGGTGCGCTGTCGTCACTGCACAGCCACCAGTGCGCCATCTTGCGCCACGAGGCGGGGTCGTCACCGAAGGGGTGGATCTTGACCCAGCCCTGAACGCCAAAAGGGGCGACGATGCGCCCCAGTACGATCATGCGTCGTTCCGCCGCAGATCGGTGTCGATCAGGCGGCAGCCTTGGCGGCCTGCTTGACCAGACGGGCAACGGTCGGCGACAGCTGGGCGCCGTTCTGCTCCCAGTAGGCCAGGCGCTCGGTGTTGACCACCAGGCCCTTTTCGGCGCCGGAGGCGATCGGGTTGTAGTAGCCGACGCGCTCGATGAAGCGGCCATCGCGGCGGTTGCGCGAATCGGCAACGACCATGTTGAAGAACGGGCGCTTTTTGGCGCCACCACGGGCAAGGCGAATGACGACCATCTGATATTCCTGATCGGTGAATGCGGAAAACCGCGGATTATAGGGTAAGGCCCGCCGGCGAGCAAGGACTGCCGGCGGTTTTTGCGCGAGGCGGAGGGGCTCCGTCCTCGCGCGGGATCATGCGTCGTCCGCTGCTCAGGACGCGGCGTGGATCGGGTCGGTGATCCCGAGTGCGTACATCGCGATCAGGCCCAGGCTGCCGGCGAGGATCAGATAGTACAGCGTCGGCAGGATGGTCTTGCGCAGCGTCGTGCCTTCGCGGCCGAGCAGGCCGACCGTGGCCGAGGCGGCGACCACGTTGTGGATCGCGATCATGTTGCCGGCGGCCGCGCCCACCGACTGCAGCGCCACCATCATCACGCCCGACACCCCGAGCAGGCCGGCGGTGTTGAACTGGAACTGCGACAGCATCAGGTTGGACACGGTGTTGGAGCCCGCGATGTAGGCCCCGAGCGCGCCCACCCAGGGGGCGAAGAAGGGGTACACGCTGCCCACGCTGTCGGCCACGAGCTGCGCCATCGCGACCGGCATCGAGCTCAGGCCCGCGGCATTGACGCCCGAGTTGATCAGGATGCGGACCATCGGGATGGTGAAGATCAGCACGAAGCCGGCGCCGAGCAGGGTCTTGCTCGACTCGCCCACCGCCTTCACCAGCTCGCGGCCGTGCATGCGGTGCAGGAAGAAGGTGATGAGGACGACGATCACCAGGATGCCGCCGGGCAGGTAGAGCGGCTCGATGTTGCCGCTGACGCCCTTCTCGCCGAGGATGTCGGCCCAGCCGAACTTGATGCCCAGCAGGAAGCTCTTCAGTTCCGGGATCACACGCGTGGCGACCAGGATGGCGGCCAGCAGCAGGTAGGGCGCCCAGGCCATCGGCGTGGAGATCGGCGTCTTGCCTGCGACCTGGTCGAGCTTCATCTCGATCTTGCCCATCCACTCCGCCGGCCATTCCCGGGCCGGGGCGAAGTCCCAGGTTTCCTTCGGCAGCAGGAAGCCCTTCTTGGCCGCCGGCACGACGATGGCGAGGCCGATCAGGGCGCCGATCATCGACGGGAACTCGGGGCCGAGGAAGACGCCGGCGAGCACGTAGGGGATGCCGAAGCTGAACGCGGTGAAGATCGCGAACGGCGCCACCGCCAGGCCTTCGGCCCAGGACTTGTTGCGGCCGAAGAAGCGGGTCATGACCATGACCATGATCAGCGGCATCAGGATGCCCACCAGCGCATGCACGATGGCGACGCGGCCGGAGATCATCATGAAGAAGGTGTCCCAGTCGCTGCCGAGCGCTGCCAGCTGTGCGGTGATGCCGCTGCGGTCGAGGCCGGCGCCGACTCCGACGATGATCGGCGTGCCGACCGCACCGAAGGACACCGGGGTCGATTGCACCATCATGCCCAGCACGACCGCGGCCAGCGCCGGGAAGCCGAGCGCGACCAGCAGCGGCGCGGCCACCGCAGCCGGCGTGCCGAAGCCCGAGGCGCCCTCGATGAAGCAGCCGAACAGCCAGGCCACGATCAGGGCCTGCACGCGGCGGTCGGGGCTGATGTTGGAGAAGCCGCGGCGGATGGCGGCGATGCCGCCCGAGTGCTTGAGGGTGTTGAGCAGCAGGATCGCGCCGAAGATGATCCACAGGATCGACACGGTCAGGATCAGGCCCTGCAGCGTGGAGGCGAGCACGCGGTTGAAGCTCATGCCCCAGGCGTAGAGGCCGATGAGGGCGGTGATCACATAGACCATGGGCATGGCGAGCCGTGCCGGCCAGCGGAAGCCGATCAGCAGCACGCCGGCGAGCACCAGTGGCAGGAATGCCAGCAGTGAGAGCGCGGTTTGATTCATCGTGGAAAGTCTCCTGGTTTCGTTATCGTCGAAGCGGGGTGGGGAGGAGGCGGCCGGCGTCGTGGGCCGGCCGGTCGAAAAAACGCCCGTACGGTTGGAGGAATGTCCTCGGCGCGCACGGGCGAAGGGAGGGAAGCGGTCTCTGTGGCGGATCAGCCGCCGACTTTCGCCTTGAACTGCTGGCGATAGCGGTGCAGCAGCGGCTCGGTGTAGCCGCTGGGCTGGGCGCAGCCCTCGAAGATCAGCGCGCGCGCGGCCTGGTAG